>DATFPK010000149.1:0-6246 GCA_035264885.1 Solirubrobacterales bacterium | reverse complement strand
CGCGATACGCCGATCGGGTCTCGCGGCTACCCGGTTCTTTTAATTGAGCGGCGCGAGACCTAGAATAACCCACGGGCGCGCGAGGAGGGATTCGACGACTCGATCAGTGTTCTCCCGCCTCGCCGTCAGACAGCTTGGAGGTACACCCTGCAGGGGCAGGGTCGGGCTTCCTCGGCGAAGCAAGGACGAGCCAAACCGAGGGTTCACGTGCAAAGCAGCAGGTCCAAGCAGTCCACCACTTCAAGGGCTCCCTGCCCCACGGGAGTTGCGCGCCATTGGGGGATGGCGCGCTGAGGCGAGCGGGTGGAGCGGTCTAGCGGGGCCGCTCCGCCCCTCCGTTCGGGGGGACGCGGCATGGCCGACGACTCACTCCTGCGGGTGGAGGTCGAGCACCCGCAGGATGGGGTCGCGGTGATCGCCCTGCGGGGCGAGTGCGATCTCAGCACCATCCCGCGCCTCGAGGCCCTCCTCTTCGAAGAGCTCGAGTCGCCCGGCGCTGTCATTGTCGACCTCACCGGCTTGAGCTTCATCGACTCCTCCGGCATGGGGCTGTTGATCAAGGCCCATCAGGCGTCGGAAGGGACGACCCACCTTCACACGGTGATTGCCCGCGGGTCGCAGGTGGATCGGGTCTTCGACGTGACCGGGATCAGCCACGTCCTGGCGGTGTTCTACGGACGCGATGAGGCGCTGGCCGCACTGGCCGCGAGAAACGGGAGCCGCCAGACAGGCGCCTAGCGCTGGGGCGTGGGCGACCCGCGCTGGTTTTCCGCCGTCCGCCCCGGGTAGCAGCCGGACATGGAGGCGACAGGCGGGAACGGCACGGTCCGCACCCCGGACGAGCGCACGATCAAGCGGCTGCTCGACTGGCGGCCGGCGCTCGGGGTGCTCAGCGTCTACGTCTCGATTGATCCCGGCGAGCGCCGGGAGCCATGGCGCGTCGACCTCCGGCAGAAGCTTGACTCGCTCGTCGAGGGCGAGGCCGACAACGACCGCCGTGCGACTCTGGCCGCGACAGCGGAGCGAATCAGGCGCCGCTTCCCCGAGCAGTCCCCGCCGTCCGGCCGCTGCCAGATCGGGTTCTGCGAAGTGGCGCCCAAGAGCGGGCGGGACCTCTGGATGGCGGCGCAGATTAGCCGCGGCGTGACGCAGGTCTTCGATCGAGACCGGCCCTACCTGACGCCGCTGCTCGAGCTGCTCGATGACGGTGCGCCAGTCGGTGTGCTCGCCGTTTCGGCCGAGCGCGTCCGCCTCCACGAGTGGGCACTGGGCGAGCTGGCTGACCTGGATGTCTGGGAGGCAGTCGTCTTCATGCCAAATTGGCGGGAGCGGAAGGCACCGTCGAGCCCGGATCCCGCGCGGGTCCAGGGTGCAAGCTCCTCCGGGCACGACCAGTTTGACCAGCGACTGGACGCAAACCGGCAGCGCTTCCTGGAGCAGGTCGGCGGCCTGGTCGCGGAGCGCGCGGAGAGACGTCGCTGGCGACGGGTCCTCGCGTTCGGCGACGCCCGACAGGTCGATGAGGTGCGTCAGGGCGCCCGGCACCACGTGGACATCGAGCTCGCCGACGAGGCGAACGTGATCTCGGAGAGCGACCATGGCCGCCTGCTGGAGCGGGTGGAGCAGGCCGTCGAGGCGGGGAACCGGCGGCGCGAGCTCGAGCTGGTCAAGGCCGCGCTCGACGCTGCGCATGCGTCCGCGGGCCGAGGCGCGATCGGCATCAACGAGATCGAGCGCTCCCTCACCGAGGGACGGGTCCGCCACCTCCTGGTGGACGCCGAGGACCCGACACCCGACCTGTCACAGGTCGAAGACCATCTCGTGGAGCAGGCTCTGAGGACAAGCGCCGAGGTCACGCCGGTCGAGGGAGAGGCCGCCGAGGTCCTCCGTGAGCACGGCGGCGTCGCCGCCCTGCTGCGCTATTAAGCGTTTCGGACTCCCCGGGGCGCGGGTAGCCGCGAAGCATGGACCGCGAAAGCGAGCATCTCGACCGCACCGAGCTCGAGCGCGAGCACTCGCGCAAGCCGGAGGCAAATCCGGGCAACCGATCTGAAGATCCGGAGCCGCATCACACCCTCAACAACCCCGTCTCGGATCCCGATCCGACAGAGTTTCCGGATCCTTACGATCGCCGGGACGACCCGCGCGATCCGCGCCACGTAGGGACACCGGCTGACCCCGAGGACGACGAGGACGCGCCTCGCCCGAATCCGCGCGCTCCCTCGACCAGCGAGCCTCATCCCCCGGACTTCGACGACGTGAAGCCAGCCAAGGGAGACAGGGGATGACCGAGCGGGACCCAGTCGAGCGGGATATCGAGCGCGAGGAGGCGGAGGCCGCCCGCGAGGCGGCGAACATCGGGGGGCGCAGCGGGATGGAGGACGTGCCCGACCCGGAGCGCCCGCTCGCCGAGAGCGGTCAGGGCGAATCCGAGGGCTTCGAGCAGGCCGAGGAGCTGCTCGAGGAGCGAGCCACCCACCGGGACGAGGAGGGCGGCCCCTTCCGCGACCGCCCCGAGAAGGAGGAGGAGCCCTCGCGCGCCGAGTACGCCGACGCCGACGACGTCGAGTCCACCGAAACGGACGTCGACACGCAGGGGACCCCGGGCGACCTCGACCGCTCGGCCGAGCGCGGCGTCCCGGATACCGAGACCTAGCCCGCTAGGTCCAGGGCCCGCCGTGGATCGGCGGGTGTTGCACGATCGGTTTCTTGAGCAACGCCTCGCGGGCCAGATCCGCGATGCCGCTGGCGGTGAGCCCGAAGTGCTCCATGCAGGCCTCGGCCGTGCCGGAGACTCCGAACTCGTCCTGCATGCCGAGGGCGAAGACCGGAACGGGATGCTGCTCGGCGGCGACCTGACGGATCGCGTCGCCGAGACCCCCGACGACGCGGTGTTCCTCGGCGGTCACGGCCAGCCCCGTCTTGGCGAGTGAGGCGAGGACGGCCTGCGAGTCGATCGGCTTGATGATCGAGACGTTGACCACCTCGGCCTCCACCCCGTCCTCGCGCTCGAGGGTCTCCGCGGCCTCAAGTCCGCGCCAGACCATGTGGCCGCAGACGAAGATCGAGATGTCCTTGCCCTCGCGAAGAACGTCTACACCGCCGCCCAGGGTCTCCGGGATCCCGTCGTAGACGATCGGGGTCTTGGGCCGGCCGAAGCGCAGGTACATCGGCCCCTCGAAGCGCTCGTAGGACTCGATCACCGCCGTGTAGGCCTGGTTGTAATCCGCGGGGACGACCACCTGCATGCGGGGCATCGCGCGCATCAGGGCGATGTCCTCGATCATCTGGTGGGAGGCGCCGTCCTCGCCCAGCGAGACGCCGCCGTGGGAGGCACCGATCCGGACCTTGAGCTCGTTGTGAGCGATCCCGAGCCGGACCTGGTCGTAGGAGCGCGAGGTGGCGAAGATCGCGAAGGTCGAGGCGTAGGGCACCTTGCCGGTCGCAGCGAGGCCGCAGGACATCGACATCATGTTCGCCTCGGCGGCACCGACATTGAAGAAGCGCTCCGGGAACTGCTTGCCGAACTTCATCGACTGCGTCGAGACCGCGAGATCGGCGTCGAGGGCGACGACCTCAGGGTAGGTCTCCCCCAACGCCACCAGCGCATCCCCGTAGGCCTGCCGGGTGGCAATCGGCTCGCTCTGCGGCTCGGCGACGTCGATCAGGCCGCTCGCCATCAGCCACTCCCCTCCAAGGCCTTGGTCTGCTCGACGTAGGTCGCCTCGAGCTCCTCCATCGCCTGCTCAGCCTGCTCCTGGCTCGGCGGCTTGCCGTGGAAGCCGAAGCGGTCCTCCATGAAGGAGACGCCGCGGCCCTTCTTGGTCTGACAGACGACCGCGGCGGGGCGGTCGACCATACGGCTGCGCTCCAGTGCCTCGACCACCGCGCCCATGTCGTGGCCGTCGATCTCGACTGCGTCCCAGCCGAAGGCCTCGAACTTGGCGCGGACGTCGCCCGTGTCCATGACCTCCTCGGTGGTCCCATCGGTCTGCAGGTGGTTGTAATCGATGATCGCGGTCAGGTTGGTGATGTCGTAGTGAGCGGCGGACATCGCCCCCTCCCAGCTCTCGCCCTCCTGGCAGTCCCCGTCGGACATCAGCGTGAAGACCTGGACGGTGTCGACGAGGTCGTCGAGGCGGAGCGCGAGACAGATCCCGACGCTCATCGAGAGGCCCTGGCCAAGCGAGCCGGTCGAGACCTCGATGCCCGGCGTACGGGTCATGTCGGGATGGCCCTGGAGATGCGAGCCGATCTGCCGGAGGCCCATCAGGTCGTCCGCCGGGAAGTAGCCGTGCTCGGCGAGGGCCGCGTACTGGATGGGCGCGGCATGGCCCTTCGAGAGCACGAAGCGATCGCGCTCCGGCCAGCGAGGGTTGGATGGGTCATGGCGGAGGACGCGGTAGTAGAGGGCGGCGACGATGTCGGCCGCCGACAGCGAGCTGTCGAGGTGGCCGGACTTGGCCACGGCCATCATCCGGACGCAGTGCATGCGGAGGACCGTCGCATCGCGCTCGAGCTCCGCGATCGACGGCTTCCCGCCCGCCTTGCTGGGGGGCTCCGGCTTGGGATCTGGAACGGGCTTCAGGTGCGCCACGCGCGGCTCAGCTTTCGCCTGGTCGAAGGGCGCGGTCTTGGCCTGGGGCTTGCTCAAGACCGGGCGGCGAGGGTAGCAGCGGGCGGCACCGTGGGCAGCCTAGGAATTGCGGCCGACGGAACGGCCGCGATCTCGCCGCCGTAGCCTCCCGGCCAATGAGAGCCGGAGCGATCGCGTTGGTCGTCGCGCTGGGAGCGGCCGGGTGTGGTGGCGGGTCAGACGATCGCCAAGGCTCCGCCCGGGCCACCACCGAGGTCACGACCGGGGCCGATGCCGGTCCCGGCCCGGCCGGCAAGCTCCCGCCCGGCGCCGTCCCCCCGGAGGGGTCCCACGACGAACAGGCCGACGAGGGCCCGGCCGCTGACGAGGCGAGCCCCGAGGCCTCGGCTACCGGACCGGAGTCCACCGGGGACCTTCCCTCCGAAGACCGGGCGGCCGTCACCGCCGCCGTCCGCTCCTACATCTCCGCGATCGACCGCCACGACGCGGCTCGGTTGTGCGCCTTGCTCGTCCCGGGCTCGCTCGACCCGGCGGACCTGCCGAAGCCGGGCCGCGGCTGCCGCCGCTCCCTGGCGGCCTCGATCGGAACACCCCCGCGATCCGGCGGCCCGGCGTGGCGGCGGACCTCCCTCGTCGAGGTCAGCGCCGAGGACCTCGGGAACGACCGCGCCCGCGTCAGCGCCACGGTCACGCACCGCTTCTCGGACCGCAAGTACGTCTCCGTCGAGGACGACGTGATCTACCTGGAGCGCAACCGCAGCCGCTGGCTGATCGCCAAGCCGAGCGGCACGCTCTACCGCGCGGTCGGTTACCGAGAGCCCCCGCTCAGGTCGCTCTCGCCGCCCGCCGGCTGGTAGCTAGAAGCGGTGGTTGCCCCCACCGCGGGGCCCGCGCTGATGGAAGCGCTTCGGGTGCCGGCGGCTGACGCTGACGATCGTGGCGTCCGCCTGTGACGGGCTCGGGTTGATGATCGTGGCGTAGGCGACCGAGGAGGTGAGCGCCTGCGACCAGAGGAGTCCCGCCGAGCGCTTCAGCGAGAGCAGAACCCCGCCGGGCCCGTGGGCGTGTCGGCGCCGCACCATCAGCCGGCCGCGGCGGGCGTCTGCGCGCACGTAGGAGAACGAGCGCCCGGCGATCGCCGGATCGAAGACCAGCGCCCGGCGCGACCTCGCAAGCGTCCGGTGCTTACGGGTTCCCATGATGCGCTGGACGATCCTGCTTCCCGACGGGCTCGCCACCCCGTAGAGCAGCACGCCGCCATCGACCGCGGGGCGGCTGAGCTGAGCGGCCCCGCTCGCAGAGGCGATCTGGGAAATCGCCCCCGGCGCCGCCGCATTGGCGATGTTGCGGAGGAAGATCCCGTCGCCCCCGCCGGTGGGCGCGCGATAGGCGAGCCAGCCGTCGGAGACCGCGATCGCATTGGCACCCGGGGCGTCGATGCGGAAGACCGGGGCGAGGGTGACGCGGTCGAAGAGCTGGACGGCATCGCCGGTCACGGTCGCGACGTAGCGGCCGCCGATCGTCGGGTGGCTTCCCGGGAGCGGGATCTCGGGCCCGCCGCGGCTGATCACCGCCGGCCCCCCGAGCCGCTGGAAAAGCAGCGCGTCGGCGGTGGCGGCGGGGTCGGTGGCGTGCTGGATGTGGGCACG
>DATFPK010000148.1:0-18129 GCA_035264885.1 Solirubrobacterales bacterium | reverse complement strand
AAGAGGAGGGGGGCGACCGCCAGCACGTCGAGGAGGCTGCGGACGAAGGCGACCCGGACCAGGGCGAAGGCGAACAGCGCGCCCGCCGCCAGGGCAAGCATGATCATCACCGACGCCGGCCCGCTGAAGAGCCGCTTCTCGAGCTGCACCACGAAGACGGCGAAGATGAGGCCGGTCAGGAGCATATGCAGGATCCGGTAGGCGCGCCGGTCGACCGCTGCCCAGATCGCCTCGATCAGGAGCAGCAGGAGCGGCGGCACGACGACCAGGGCGACGGCGAAGACGACGATGTCTCCGGCCGTGTTCTGCCGGGCGACGAAGAAGTCGGGTGCCTTGCCGAGAAGGTCGAGCAGGGGCTGCGCGAAGGCGAAGGCCCAGAGCGCGGCGAGGTGCGCGCCGCCGACCAGGACCTCCCGGGGGAAAGCCTTGCGAAGGGTCTCGCGGAGGGTGCTCACGGTGGAGGGGTTCGGCGCGTCAGCCGGCCGGGCGCACCAGGTAGAGGACCCTCATCCCGGAGGGCAGCTCCTCTCTTCTGTCCACCGTGAAGCGATCCTCCAAGTCGCGCTCGAAGACGGCAAGATCGTAGTCGGCGTTCGAGCCCTCGCGCTTGCCCGAGAGCAGCCGGCGGACCATCGGGTCCTCGCGCTTCGGGAATTCGATCACGACCCTCGCCCCCAGGCCGTGGAGCCAGTCGAGGAACTCGGCGAGTGGCACGTTGGCGGTGATCGAGACATGGTGGACGAGCGCCAGCGCCAGGACCAGATCCGGCCTGCCGCGGTCCTCGAGCGGGCGCCGCTCCCGTCCCCGCCAGCCGAGCCCGGGCGAGGGATCGGCGAGGTTCACGACGAGCGGCAGGATCCGCTGGTCGCCCTGCTCGCGCAGCGAGCGATAGAGCGCTTCCACGGTCGGGTGGTCGGAGTCGAAGGCGACGACGGTGTCGGCCTGCTCGGCGGCGATCCGCGAGTAGGCGCCGTCGTTGCACCCCATGTCCCAGGCGAGACCACCGGGACGCTCGGCGGCGGCGGCGCGGACGAAGTCGGCCTTGGCGGCGTCATCGGCGTCCGAATAGGTGTTCTGCGCCCGGTAGCCGGTCCAGGCGGTGTCGCCGGCCTTCCAGGAGAGCCGCGCGACGAGCTTGCGCAGCCGCTGCACGTTGGCCTTGATCAGCTCCGGCTTGAACCTGGCCTTCTTCAGGTCGCGCTTGACCTCGCCCCCTTCGCGCTCCTCGTAGCGGCGCTCGAGGCGGGCGTGGAGGGCAACGTGCGTGAATATCCCGCGGCGGAGGCGGTCACGGAGGCTGAAAAGGCCGGCCGCCTCGCGCGGCGAGATCCCGTCGAGCGACCCGCGCAGCCAGGGCTGGAACGGCACGTCGCGATAGGCCTGGAGCAGCAGCGGATAGAGGTTCAGCATGCAGAACTGGCGGTAGCCGGCCCAGGGTTCGTCCTCGCGCAGACGCTCGAACGAGCCGACGTCGATGAAGACCGGCTCCGAGCCGCGGAACTGGACGTTGTAGGGCGTGGCGTCCTTCAGGGTCAGGCCCGCGTCGAGCGCCGACAGCTCCAGATCGAGCTGGAGGAGGGCGGCGTCGCGAAGCATCCCGAACGGCCACTCGTAGGGGTAGGAGACGAACGGGACCCGCTCGTGCCGCAGGACGGCCGCCGCGCCGCCCTCGACCACCCCGGCCGCGGGGCCCGCGGCGGAGGCATCGACCTCCTCGGTGCCGACCAGCTTCCCTTCCGCGATCAGGCGCTCGAGCAACGGGCTGCCGGCGAGGGCATGCCAGTCCTCGGCTCCGCGCTCGCTCAGGACCCGCAAGACGTCGTCATCGGCGACGACGACCCGACTGTCCCGGTCCCGGAACGAACCCGGTTCAGTGGTTGCATCGGCCGGCATCGTCCGGATGGAGTCAGCGGCCGGGCGCCGCGAGCGCTTAGACGGTCTCCTTGACGCGCTCGGTCTGGTCGTCCTCGGCCTCGGCCTTGCCTGCCGGGGCCTCGGGTTCGGCCTTCTCCTCGTCCTTCTTCCAGAAGGCCAGCGCGCCGAAGACTCGCTTGCCGAACATCTTTATGGACACGGCGATGCCGGCGATACCGCCGAGGAGCATCTGAAGCAACATGCTGCCGCTGCCGGGGTCTAAGTAGGCGAAGAGGTCCATCGGCGAGGCAGGGAGGGTAGCAATGCCGACCGGGTGCTACCGAATGACCGCTACCACGTCGCCGCTGGAGACCGAACTGCCCTCGCTGACATTCAGCTCCTCCACCTTCCCGCTGCGGTGGGCGGTCAGCTCGTTCTCCATCTTCATCGCCTCGATCACGCAGATCAGGTCGCCCTCGGCGACCTCCGCGCCGGCCTCGACCGCCACCTTCAGCACGGTCCCCTGAAGTGGCGACGGCAGAGCCTCGGTGGAGGCGCTCGGGGCCCCGCCGGCCTTGCGCTCGCGCTGCGGGGGACGCCGGGTGCCCGGGGCCGCGGTCGTCGCCGCGGGCGCGGCGGGGTCGCCGATCACCCTGACGTCGAACAGCTTCCCCGAGACCTCGACCTTGTACTCGCGCTCGAGCTTCTCGCCGGACTCCTCCTCGGACCCCTGGCGACCGGCGACTGGTGACTCCGGGGCCGTCCCCTTCAGCCACTCCGGGTCCTCGAGGAGGTCGCGGCAGGTCTCCCCCCGGGCCCATTGCTCGGTCGCGAGGATCGCGGTGTGGAAGGGGATGAGGGTGGTGAGGCCGTCAACCTCGTACTCGCCGAGCGCCCGGATCATGCGGCGCGTGGCCAGCTCCCGGTCGGCGTCCCAGACGATCAGCTTCGCGATCATCGGGTCGTACATCGGGGTCACCTCCGAGCCCGCCTCGACGCCGGAGTCGACCCGCACGCCTGGACCGGCGGGCTCCCGGTAGCCCGTGATCCGGCCCGGGGCCGGCGCGAACTTCTTGTGGGCGGCCTCGGCGTTGATCCGGCACTCGATCGCGTGGCCGCGGATCTCGAGATCCTTCTGACCGATCGATATCGGCTCCCCGGACGCGATCCGCACCTGCTCACGGACGATGTCGATGCCGGTGACGAGCTCGGTCACGCAGTGCTCGACCTGGACCCGGGTGTTCATCTCGAGGAAGAAGTAGTCCTCCCCCACCTGGAGACCCTCGACCGTGCCGGCCGACCGGTAACCGACCGCCTGCGCCGCCTCGGTCGCGATCCCGCCGATCCGGGCCCGCATCTCCTCGTCGACGTGCGGGGCCGGCGCCTCCTCGATCAGCTTCTGGTGGCGGCGCTGGATCGAGCAGTCGCGCTCCCCGAGATGGATGACGTTGCCCTGGGAGTCGGCCAGGACCTGCACCTCGACGTGACGGGGGTCCTCCAGGTAGCGCTCGACGTAGACGCGGGGGTCACCGAAGAACTTCTCGCCCTCGCGGGCGGCGCCCTCGAAGGCGTCCTGGAGCTCGTCCTCGCTGTGCGCCACGCGGAACCCCTTGCCGCCGCCGCCTCCGGCTGCCTTGGCGGCGACCGGATACCCCGCCTCATCGGCCTGCCGCCGGGCCGCTTCGAGGTCCGTGGCGGGCTCGGTCGCGCCGGGAACGATCGGCACCCCGGCCTCGCTCATGATCTCCCGCGCCCGCGTCTTCGACCCCATCGCCTCGATCGCCTCGGGCGGGGGGCCGATGAAGGTGACGCCGGCGTCGCCGCAGGCGCGCGCGAACTCGGCGTTCTCGGCGAGGAAGCCGTAGCCGGGGTGGATCGCCTCGGCCCCCGCCTGGCCTGCCGCCTCGAGGATCTTCTCGATCTTCAGGTAGCTCTCGGCGGCGGCAGCCGGGCCGAGCAGGAAGGCCTCGTCGGCCTCACGCACGTGGGGCGCCTCACGGTCGATCTCCGAGTAGACCGCGACGGCGCCGATCCCCATCTCCTTGAGGGTGCGCATCACACGGACCGCGATCTCGCCGCGGTTTGCCACGAGGACCTTCTCGAACACGGCGCGGGAGTTTATGGAGCAGCGGTGATCTAGGCTCGCGGGCCATGCTGGCGCGTTCCACATCAACTCGGTGGACCCGGCGGGCCCCAGGGTCATCGTCTCCCTGCGCCACACGGACGCCGTCTACGGAGTCGACCGGGCCTCCGGGCGCATCGCCTGGAAGCTCGGCGGCACCGAGACGGCGCGCAGCCTCGATGTCCGCGGCCAGGGGAGCGACACGCCCCTCGGAGGGCAGCACGACGCCCGCCTGCTGCCCGACGGCACCTTGACCGCCTTCGACAACGGAACCCTGCTGGATCGAAGGCCCCGCGCCGTCCGCTTCCGGCTCGACCTCCGGCGCCGCACGGCGACCCTCGTCGAGACGGTCGAGGACCGGGCAGCCCCGGAGTCCTTCTGCTGCGGCTCGGCGCGCCGGGGGGCAAACGGCTCCTGGCTCGTCTCCTGGGGAGGGTTGCCGCTGGTCTCCGAGGTCGGAAAGGACGGACGGACGAACTTCCGGCTCCGCTTCGCCGACCGGTTCTCATACCGGGCGGTCGCCATCGGCGGGCGGAGGCTTCGAGTTGCCGATCTGCGCCGCGCCATGGACCGGATGCGCGGCTGACAGGTCCCGCCCGGATGCCTATCCTCGCCGCCTCTTGCTGATCGAGCTCCAGAGCCACTCGGTGGTCTCCGACGGGCAGCTCGGGCCCGCCGGGGTCGTCGAGGCGGCCGCCGAGGCTGGTGTGGACGTCCTGGCGCTGACCGACCACGATGCCGTCGCCGGCGTCCCAGAAGCGGCCGGGGCGGCCCAGTCCGCCGGCGTAGAGCTGGTGCCGGCGGTCGAGATGTCATGCGTCCACGAGTACGCCGACGACCTCCACGTCTGCGGCTACTGGGTCGACGTCGAGGCGATCGGCCCGGCCTGCGAACGGGCCCAGCAGGAACGAGTCCACCGGGCAGAGGAGATCGTCGAGCGGCTCCGGGCCGAGGGGCTCGACCTGTCGATCGAGGACGCGATCGCCGAGGCTGGCGACGCGCTGTCGGTCGGGCGCCCCCACATCGCCCGGGCGGCCGGTGCCGGCGAGGACATGGGGCCGTTCTTCGAGGAGTACCTCGTGCCCGGCGCAAAGGCTTTCGTGCCGCGGCGATGGCCGACCGCCGAGCAGGCAGTCGATGTGATCCTCGCGGCGGGGGGCGTCCCGGTCGTCGCGCACCCCTACTGGGACGTCAAGGACCCCGCCCAGGTCGAGAACCTGATCCGCGCCCTGGAGATCGGCGGGATCGAGGCGTTCTATCCCTCCCACACGCGCGAACAGACCGAACACCTGCTGGCGCTCTGCGAGGACCTCTCGCTGACGGCCACGGCCTCGTCGGACTTCCACGGCCCGACCCACAAGACCTTCTCGCGGTTCGGCGCCTACAACACGTTCGGCCTGGGGGAGCCGGAGGTCCCGCCCAGGCCCAGCGGCTGAGCGCCGCCCGCGAAGGCGTCGCTCAGCGCTCTCGCTCTAGGCGCTGGCCTCGACGGCCTGCTCGCCACCGCGGGCGCGCTCCAGCTCCACGTGCGCCCGGCTGTCGCGGCTGCGGATCAACGTCAGCACCGCGATCAGGCCGAGGATCGCGATCCCGGCGCCGGCGAGGAATGCGGACTGGAAGCCCTCGGTGAGGGCCGTCACCTGCGTCGCACCCTGTCCGGCCACGTCCTCGGTACGGGTGTTGGCCACCGTCGCCAGGACCGCGAGCCCGAGCGCCCCGCCGACCTGCTGCGAGGTGTTGATCAGCCCGCTTGCCAGGCCGGCCTCGCGGTCACGGACCCCGGCGACCGCGGCGATCGTCTGCGGCACGAAGACGAAGCCGAGACCGACGGCCGCCAGCAACGAGGGCCCGAGGATGTCGGTGACGAATCCGCCGCCGACCGAGACCTGCGAGAACCAGAGCAGGCCGCCGGCGATCGACGCGAACCCCGCGATCAGTACCGGCTTGAAGCCGACCCGGGTGGTGAGCTGCGATGCGATTCCGGCGGAGACGATGATCGTCAGCGCCAGTGGCAGGTAGGAGAGCCCGGCCTTGATCGCGCTGTAGCCGAGCACCTGCTGCATGTACAGCGAGATGAAGAAGAACATCGAGAACAGCGACGCGCCCGTGAGCACGCCCGCGACATTGGCGCCGGTGAGCGTCCGCATCCGGAAGACCCGGAACGGGACCAGCGGCGACGCGGAGCGCAGCTCGATCGCGACGAACGCAGCGATCAGGGCCGCGGCGAGACCGAGCAGCCCCAGCGTCTGGGTCGAGCCCCAGCCGGCGTCCGTGGCGTCGACGAGCGCATAGACCAGGGTCGAGAGGCCGGCGGTCACGGTGACCGCCCCGAGTGCGTCGAAGTGGCGGCTCTCGGACTCCGAGCGGCTCTCGCGCACCAATGCCGGAGCCAGCGCCGCGGCGATGAGGCCGATCGGCACGTTGACCCAGAGGACCCACTCCCATCCGAGGCCGTCGGTGAGGACGCCTCCGAGCAGGACGCCGGCGGCACCGCCGGAGCCGGCCACCGCTCCCCAGACGCCGAGCGCCTTGTTGCGCTCGGCCCCGTCGCGGAACGTCGTGGTGACGATCGAGAGGGCCGCCGGCGAGAGGATCGCGGCGCCGAGTCCCTGGACGGCCCGGGCGGCGATCAGCTGACCCTCGGTGCTCGCCAGCCCGCCGGCGAGCGAAGCCAGCGCGAACAGGATCAGCCCGCCCATGAAGACGCGACGGCGGCCGAGGAGGTCGGCCATCCGCCCGCCCAGGAGGAGGAACCCTCCGAAGGTCAGGACGTAGGCGTTGACCACCCACGCGAGGTTGCTCTGGGAGAACTCCAGCGCCTCGCCGATGGTCGGCAGCGCGACGTTGACGATCGAGGCGTCGAGGACGACGACGAACTGCGCGGTCGCCAGGAGGGCAAGCGCGATCCACCGTCGGCGTTCCAGTGTCTGGGGGTCGGTCATGTCGTCGTCCTTTCCTTGAATCTGACCCGCGAAGGCGTCATAATGGAAGCGGAGTTCAGGTTCCGTTTGATGCGAAGACTATACGGAATCTAGATTCCGCTTGTCAACCGGAGTGTGAGGAGAGTCACGCGAGTGCCGCAGACCACTTTGAAAGAGCCTCCCTCGCCAGAGCGGCCGCAGCGCGCCGACGCGCGCCGGAACCGCGACAAGGTGCTGCGCGCGGCGCGGCGGGTCATGGCCCGGAAGGGCCTCGACGCGCAGATGGACGAGATCGCCCGCGCGGCCGGCGTCGGCGTCGGCACCGTGTACCGGCACTTCCCCACCAAGGACGAGCTCGTCCGGGGGCTCGCCGCCGACCGGTTCGGGCGACTCGCGGAGCTCGCGAACGAGGCGCTCGCCAAGGAGGAGCCCTGGGACGCCTTCTGCGAGTTCATCCGTGCCGCCGCGGCGATCCAGGGTGAGGACCGGGCCCTCTCCGAGGTCCTCGTCTCGCGGCCCGAGACGATGCGCGAAGCGGCCGACGGCGTCGGGATCCTCGCCCTGACCGGCGAGATCATGGGCCGCGCTCAGGCCAGCGGCGACCTGCGCCCGGATGCCGAGCCCGAGGACGTGCCGATGCTGATGTGCGCCCTCGCGGGTGCCTCCCGCAACCCGATGTCGCATGACGAGCGCTACATCGGGATCGTGCTCGACGGGCTGCGGGCACCGGGCGGCTTCGCCCTGACGGCCCGCCGCTAGCCGCTGCGACTGCAGCGGCGCGAGCCGCTGTCCAGCACGCGGGTGCCGCCGACCCCCAGGCCGCCGGTCGAGGAGCCAGGCCGCGGCACCGCGACGAACCGCCAACCGAACCCGCGCCGGCCGAGCCGCATCCGCAGGACGCCGAACCGCCCCTGGATGCGGGCGCGGCTGCCCCGCGCCCGGTGCGTGAACGCGAACAGCGAGCGGCCTCCGGTCCCGACCGTGAATTGGACGATCCCCCGGCGCCCGCCGCGGCGCCCGTCGGGGTGCTTCGGCGCGAACCGCTCATAGAGGTGATCGTGGCCGTTGAGGACGACGTCGCCGCCGTTCCCGTACAGGAGCCGCCAGAACGGGCGGACCGGCTGCTCGCCGCCGTGGGCGCCCGAGGAGAACAGCGGGTGGTGCCAGTAGGCGAGCGTGCAGCGGGCGTCGCTACGGCGCAGGTCACGGCGCAGCCAGCGGAACTCCTCGGATCCTCTGCCGCACCCCCCGACCTTGCCGCAGTTCGAGTTGAGCACGACGAGGTGCCAGTGACCGAGGTCGTAGGAGTACCAGCCGCGCCCGCGGGGGCCCGCCCGGCCCCGGCGGGCGCCGACCCCGTCGAAGTAGTCGAAGTAGCCCTTCGCGGGGCCGAGGTCGTACTCGTGGTTGCCGGGCGCGGGGTGCGTGATCCCCTTCAGGCGGCCCCAGGTGGGACCGTAGACGCGCCGGAAGTTCTTGAGCAGCGGTTTCGGCTCCATCAGGTCGCCGATCGGCAGGATCGCGTCGTAGCCGGACCCGTAGAGGAGCCGCGCGGTTGCCCGCTGGCGGCACTTCGTCGTCGTGCCAAAGCCGCCGTTGTAGGCGAAGTGGGAAGGCGGGCAGGCGATGTCGCCCGCCGCGGCGATGACCGGCACCGAGCGGGCGGCGGCGGGAAGGGCCATGGCAGCGCCGGCCGCGACGGCGGCCAGGAGCCAGGACTTGAACAGGAGCCGGCGCCCCACCGGCGCCCATACTAGGCCGCGAAAACGTCCGCAACCCGGGTGGTGGGCGACTACGCGGCGACCGGCTCGGGCGGAATCAGCTCACGCTGCTCGAGGTACTCGATCAGCTTCTGGGCCGACTCCTCCGGGGTCTCCTCCTCGGTGTGGCAGACCACCTCGGGGTTCTCCGGGGCCTCGTAGGGATCGGAGACGCCGGTGAACTCCTTGATCTCGCCGGCGAACGCCTTCTTGTAGAGGCCCTTGACGTCGCGCTCGGCGCAGGCCTCCACCGACGCCTCGATGTAGACCTCGATGAAGCGGGGGCCCATCAGCTCGCGGGCCTCGTCGCGGATCTCGCGGTAGGGCGAGATCGCGGCCGTGATCACCGGCACGCCGTTGCGGGAGAGCAGGTCGGCGACGAACGCGATCCGGCGGATGTTCGTGTCGCGGTCCTCCTTGGAGAACCCGAGGCCCTTCGAGAGGTTCTCGCGGACGACGTCGCCGTCGAGGATCTCAAGCCGGTTGCGGCGCTTGGTGAGCTCCTCCTCGATCAGCTTGGAGATCGTCGTCTTGCCGGCTCCGGACAGGCCCGTGAACCAGAGGCAGAAGCCCTTGTCGTGCGCGGCTCCGAAACCGAGATTCGGGTCCGTCATGAGTTGTCGTCCTCCTTGTAAGCGTCGATCAGGATCTCGGCAACCTCGTCCCTCGAGAACTCGTGCGGCGGCTTCTCGCCGCGGCCGAGCATCTCGCGCACCTTCGTCCCGGACAGGAAAACGTGCTGGTCGCTGTCGTGGGGGCAGGTCTTTCCGGACGCCATCCCCTCGCAGGCGTTGCACCAGAAGGAATGCTCGAAGAAGAGGGGCTGGATGCCGAGCTCGTCGAGGTCGACCTCGTCGAAGATCTTCTGCGCGTCGTAGGTTCCGTAGTAGTCACCGACGCCGGCGTGGTCTCGTCCGACGATGAAGTGGGTGCAGCCGTAGTTGCGGCGGGCGATCGCGTGGAGGATCGCCTCGCGCGGTCCGGCGTAGTGCATCTTCGACGGGAAGACGCCGAGGATGACCCGGTCCTGGGGGTAGTAGTTCTCCATCAGGACCTCGTAGCAGCGCATCCGCACGTCGGCCGGGATGTCCCCGGCCTTGGTCTTGCCGATCAGCGGGTGGATGAAGAGCCCGTCGGTGGTCTCCAGCGCCGCCTTGGTCAGGTACTCGTGCGCGCGGTGGATGGGGTTGCGGGTCTGGAAGGCGACGACGCGCTTCCAGCCGCGCTCCTCGAAGGCCTTGCGACTCTCGGCCGGGGTCAGGTAGCGCCGCATGAAGGCGTCTTCGTGGTCGGGCAGAGACTCGGCCTCGACGCTGCCGGCGAGACAGCGGTCGCCCTCCTCGTAGATCGCCGCGACCCCCGGGTGCTCGGAGTCGCTGGTGCCGTAGACCAGCTCGGCCTCACGGCGGGCGTCACGCTCGAAGACCTCCTCGACGGTGAGGCGGCCGAGCGGCTTGCCCTCGTCGCTGGTCAGGGAGACGACGTCCCCCGCGGTGGCGTCGAGGTCGGTGGCAAGGGTGATCGGGATCGGCCAGTAGTCACCGGCTGCGGTGCGCATCCGCTCGCAGACGCTCTCCCAGTCCTCGGAGCCCTGAAAGCCCTCGAGGGGGGCGAACCCGCCGTTGGCGATCATCTCGAAGTCGGCCGTGTGGCGCTCGTCGAGCTGGAGTGAGAGCTCGGTCCTGGTGTCGGTCATGGAGCCGTTTCTTGAGTAGGCAGGTTCAAAAAGTGAGGCGCGCGAGGTTAGCGGAAGTGAAGAGCCGCCAGTCGCCAGTCGCCGGTCACTCCTGCTGGCGACTGGAGACTCGAGACCGGCGACTAGTTAATCCCGCACTCCGACTTCGCGCTGCCGACCCAGCGGCCGGCGCGAGGATCGCCCCCGGGGCCCACCGGCTGGGTGCAGTGGGTGCACCCGATCGACGGGTAGCCCCGGTCATGCAGGGGGTTGTAGGGGAGGCGGTGCTCGCGGATGTGGTTCCAGACGTGCCGCTCGCTCCAGTCGGCCAGCGGGTTCAGCTTCCAGAGGCCGAACCGCTTGTCCCAGGTGAACTTCGGCGCGCTCGCCCGGGTCGAGGAATCGCCGCGGCGGATTCCGGAGACCCAGGCGTCGACGCCGGACAGCGCCCGCTTCATCGGACCGACCTTGCGGATGCCGCAGCAGGCGTCCGGGTTGCGCTTCCAGAGCTCGTCGCCGTGGATGGCGGCCTGCTCCTCGATCGTCAAGTCGCGGAAGCGGTCGAACTCGACGCCGAAGTGCTCGGCGAAGCGGTCGCGGGTCTCGTAGGTCTCGGGAAAGAGGACGTCGGTGTCGAGGTAGAAGAACCTCGCCGCTGGGTTGATCTCGCTGGCCAGGTGGAGGGTCACCGAGCTCGTCTTCTGGAACGAGCAGGCGATGTAGTGGGACTCGCCGAAGGTCTCGAACAGCCACTCGAGCGCCTCGCGGGCGCTGCGGTGCTCGAGGTCGGCGGCGACCGCCTCGGGGTCGAGGCCCACGGCGCGCGGTGCAGCGATGGTGTCGGGAGGAGGCTTCACGGCAGGCTGGTCAGATCGCGCACTCGCCTTCGCCGCGCTCGACCTTGTAGGGGTCGTGGCGGCTCCAGTCGATGAACTCCTGCATGGTGTCGAGGCTGAACTCGACCGGCATCGTCAGATCCTTGACCGTCTCCTCGAAGCGGCCGGTGCCGACGCGCTCGGCGAAGGCGTCGAAGTGCTCGCCGTCCTCGCGCTCGGCCTCGTAGAGCCGCAGCCAGCGCTCAACCGCCTCCGGCACCCGCCTGGCGGGGAGCCGGGACTTGAGCCGCTTGCCGAACACGACCTTGCCCTCATAGGTGCCGCCGACGTGCGGGATGTAGGCCGGGAGCTGCCGCTCGCCGACCTTCAGTGACGCGCCGTAGAACCCGATGGTGCCGATGTGGTGCTGCCCGCAGCCGTTGGGGCATCCGCTCATCTTGATGTGGACGCGCTTGGTCAGCGGGTCGGTGATGTTCATCGCCTCGACCCTCTCCTGGACGGCGCGGTTCAAGCCCATCGAGCTGGTGATCCCGAGCTTGCAGCTGTCGGTCCCCGGGCAGGAGACGACATCCGTGACTTCGCGCGGGCCGATGCCGTCGAGGTCGATCTCCCCCAGCCGCTGCCAGACGTCATAGAGCGCCTCGTCGCGGATCCAGCGCAGGACGAAGTTCTGCTGGACGGTGCTGCGGGCGTAGCCGCCGGTGTACTCGCGCATGATTGCGGCGAGCCCGCGGAACTGCTCGGGCGCAAGGTCGCCGCGGGTGACCTTCACCTCGACGGTCGAGAAGCCGGTCTGGCGCTGGGGCTGGACGTTGCCGGCGAGGAACGCCTCGAAGGCGGAGCGGTCGCCGTTCGGCGAGCTGGCGGCGAGCGGCGGCGGCGGCGCATTGGCCTCCTCTTCGTCGTCGTAGCTGAGCCGTTCGACGTCGAATTCGCGCTCCTGCACCCAGTCGCCCTCGAGCTCCTCGGCGACCATCTCGCGAAAGGCCTCGATGCCGATCTTGTCGACCAGGACCTTGATCCGGGCCCGGGCGCGGTTGGCACGGAGCCACTCCTGGCGGTCGAAGATCCGCAGGACGGCCTCGGCCCACATCAGGTAGTCGCCGTTGTCGGCCTCGACGAAGTCGGTGACGGTCGGGGCTATCCGCGGCATGATCGAGGTGCCGCCGCCGACCCGCAGCTCGAACCCCTTGACGCCGTCGCGCTCGCGGGCGAGGAAGGCGATGTCGTGGATGCCGGAGATCGCGCGGTCGGCGTCGGAGCCGGTGAAGGACGTCTTGATCTTGCGCGGCATGAGCTGCGTCGTCGGATGGCGCACGAAGTAGCGGACGTAGGCCCCGGCGTAGGGCGTCGGATCGAAGATCTCGTCCTTGGCGACGCCGGCCCACGGATCGCCGGTGACGTTGCGGACGGTGTTGCCGCAGCCCTCGCGGGAGGAGAGGCCCGCATCGGAGAGCTCGCGGATCGCCTTCGCCGCGTCGGCCAGCGGCACGTGGTGGATCTGGATGTTCTGGCGGGTGGTGATGTGGCCCTTGACCAATGGCGCGTACTTCTCGACGACGTCGGCGAAGGCCTCCATCTGCTCGGGGCTGACGCCGCCGAACGGCAGCTTCACCCGGATCATCTGGACGTCGGGCTGGCGCTGGCCGTACACCCCCTGCTTGAGGCGGAAGCCGATGAACTGCTCCTCCGGCGTCCCGCCGGCGAGGAACTTGTTCGCCTCGTTGTCGAAGTCGTCAAACTCCCGCTCGAGGATCGGGATCACGTGGCCCGGGACGTTCTCGTACGTCTCGGGGTTCTCCAGGGAGCCGGGGCGGCCCTTGCCGCGCTGCTCCTTGTCCTTCGCCTCGTCGAGGCCGGTCTCCCTCTTGGGTGCCGAGACCGGTTCCATGCCGGTGTCCTCCTGCTCGCGGATCGGGGCGCCGCGGTCGCGGCGAGGCCCAATAGTACAAAACCTGATTGGGATTTGGGGTTTTAGTTGCGCCGGCGCGCCTCGAGCACCGCCGCCGCCTCGCCCGACTCGGCCACGTACCCGCCTTCGGGCTCCATGTCCAGGCCGGTCTCCGACCAGGCGAGCATGCCCCCGGAGAGGACCCGCGCCCGGTACCCGGCCTCGCGGAAGGCCTGGGCGGCCATCCCCGAGCGGTTGCCGGCGCGACAGTAGAAGACCAGGTCCCGGTCCTCGTCGAGCTCGGAGGTCCGTTCGGGCAACACGTCGAGGCGCACGTGCGTCGCGCCGGGCACGTGTCCGGCCTCCCACTCGTGGTCGCTCCGCACGTCGATCACCTGCACCGGCTCCTCGGACATGATCAGCGCCTGCAGCTCCTGCGGCTGAATGTCCGGCACCAACTCCTCTGACCCTCCGGAGCTCCGCTCCTCGACGCCGGCGCCCACGCGCTTTTCATCCTGCTCGTCGTTCACCGAGGAAAATCTAGAGCCTGACGGACCGTCTCTGGCCGCGGGTTACGCGGATTTGGGGGACCGCCCCCGAGCAACGCCCGTAGCGCAGGGGGTGGTGGTTCCAAATCCGCGACAGGACCCGCGGCCCCGAGACCTTCAGCCGAGGCTCTAATCCACCTCAGTGCCCTCGATCAGGAAGGCGACCCGCACATGGGCGCGGTACTCGTCGAGGTTCTCGCCGCGGATCCCGGTCGAGACGATGTCCACGGCCCGGATGTTGCGCAGCGAGGTCTGCGCCTGCGACAGCGCCTGCTTGGCGGCGTCGTCGGTCGAGCTCTTCGAGCTGCCCACCAGCTCGATGATCTTCACCACTGCCATTCCTCTCCTCCTTGATCGGGGGCGCCGTGCATCCTCTCACCGCGGCCCCGCCGCGGGCAAGCCGGGGATCTAGCGACGGCAGATGACGACCACGTCGAGGCAGTCGTCGAGCTCTTCCTCCCGCAGGTCGAAATCCGCGACGCGGATCACCGCGGCACGCGGGTCCGGGTCGCGGCGGGCTCGGGCGAGCAGAAGATCGTAGAGGCGCTGGCGGCCCCGGCGAGGCACCAGCCGTCGGAGCCGCATTGGGTCCAGCCGCAGCAGACGATTCAGCCGGGCGCGCTGGTCGGCGACCAGCTCGAGGTAGCGCGGGGATCCGAAGATGCCCCGCACCTCGACCGACTCGAACCACGGCCGGCACAGTCGCTCGGCCTGACCGGGGTCGAGCTCGACGTAGTGGTAGGGGTCGATGATCTCGTCGGGCCGAGCGAAGGTCAGCCGGTTCGGCGTCACGAGGACAGCAACGCCCCCCGGCCGGATGATCCGCGCCGCCTCGGCGACCGCCCGCTCCGGGTCGGGCACGTGCTCGACCGAGTGGATCGCGAGCGCCCCGTCGAACGAGTCGTCGGCGAGCGGCAGCCGCCGCATGTCGGCCACCACCGTCTCGCGCTCCTGGCCCGCCAGCGCCTCGGGGTCGACGTCGATGCCGACCGTCTCGCGCCCCGCCAGCAGGTCGTAGGAGTGCCCGACACCGCTGCCGAGGTCCGCGATCCTGCCCGCCGGGAGGTGCGGCTCGGCGAGGGCGTAGGCCGCGACGTGACGCTGCCAGGTCGGGTTGAACCCGCCCTCGGAGGTGAAGACGCGCTCGCCGGTGGCGCGGCCGGACCTCACTCGTCGTCGACCCGCGCGGCGGGTGCCCTGAACTTCTTCGAGCGCACCACGCCGCCGCGGTGGAGCATCAGGCGTACCCCGGCCCAGAGGGTCTTGACGCCGTAGACGACCCCGCTGCCGAGGCCCACCGAGGATGCCTCCTCGAAGTAGCGGCCGCGGGCCGGCACCTCCTCGACCCGCAGCCCGAAATGGACGGCCTGCATCAGCATCTCCGTGTCGAAGCTGAAGTCCGACGCGTTGCGCAGGAACGGGACGGTCAGCAGCAGCCGGCGCGAGAAGGCGCGGTATCCGGTGTGGGCCTCGCTCAGGCGGGTGCCCATGATCCGGTTCTCGACCGAGGTCAGTGCCCGGTTCACCAGATACTTCCAGCGCGGCATCCCGTTCTCGATCGCCGCGCCGGGTACGGCCAGGCGTGAGCCAAGGACCAGGTCGGCCTCGCCGCGGAGAATCGGCTCGACCATCCGCGGGATCAGCTCCGGCTCGTACTGCCCGTCGGGGTGGAGCATCACGACGGCATCGGCGTCACGTTGCAGCGCCTCGAGGTAGCAGGTCTTCTGATTCGCGCCGTAGCCGGCGTTATGGGGGTGCCACACGAGGTGAAGCGGCAGACGCCGAGCCAGGTCGACGGTGGCGTCGGTCGAGTGGTCGTCGACGAGGATCACCTCGTCCACCCAGTCCTCGGGGATGGCCCGGAACGTCTGCTCCAGGGTCTTCGCGGCGTTCCTCGCCGGCATCACGACGATCACCCTCCCGGGCGGGCGGCTGGGACTGCCCTCAGTCACGGCGCGCCTCAACGTAGACGGTCCCACCGCGCCGCGCCGCGATCTCAACGACGGTTGCCACGGCCGCAACGGGGAACAGGATGGCGCCCGCGGCGAGGGCGACTGCGCGGCGCCGGGGGGTCAGGGGGGCGCTGCGCGCCGCGGGCCGGCGGATCGCGTCGTAGAGGTCGCCGGTCCCTGACAAGGAGCCGACCAGGCCGTGGAGCCACCCGAACAGCGCCTGGCCGCCACGCCAGTGGCTGACCCTGGCGATCCGCAGGCCGAGCCGCTCGAGGCGCTCGGTCAGGACCGATGCCGAGAGGTGGACGAGGTGGCGGGGGTGGTCGAGGTGGAACCACCGCCCGCCGAACGCTCGTGCCTGGAGGCTGGCCGAGTTCGGGACGGCGACCATCAGGACCCCGCCCGGCTCGAGCAGGTCGGCCGCCCGGTCGATCGCGGCGCCGGGCTCGGGCAGGTGCTCGAGCGAGTGCCAGAAGACGATCGCCGCCCACGCGCCGTCGACCTCCTCGATCGACCCTTGGCGGACCTCCGGGCCTCCCCCCTCGCGTTCGAGGCCGACGGCCTCCCGGCCGCCCCGCTTCAAGGCACGGACGAGGGTGCCGTCCCCGGCGCCGACGTCGAGCACCGGTCCCGGCGGTGCCACCGCCTCGATCCGGGCGGCGAGCCGGGACCTGCTGCGCCGCAGAAAGGCATCACCAAGCCCCGAGAAGCGGCCGGTCTCCGGCCGGTAGCGCTCATAGGCGGCCGCCAGCTCCTCCGCGCCTGGCCATGGGTCCGTTGTCGCGGCGCCGCAGGAGAGGCAGATCACCCTGCCCTCGAGGCGGGGGGCCGAGTCCCCCAGCGCCGCGCCGCACCAGGCGCAGGAGGCCATCGCCTCAGATCGGCAAGCCGCTGCCCGGCTCGGGTGGGATCGGGGCTCGGCGTGCGCTGACGCCCTCGAGCAGGGCCGCCCGCAACCAGGGGCTTGGCTCATCGGGCTGCCGGGGTGCCGGCGCAGTGTCGGCCAGGTGGCGCTGGAGCGCCGCCGCGATCGCCGCCGCTTCCTCAGGCGAGGCGTCGCCGCCGGCGAGCTCGATCCGGGGGCGAGGGGGGCGCCGCTTGCCGTTCGTGGCCACGCGCTCAGAGTAAATGGATGCGGCGTCACGCAGCTTTGGCACGCGGCGTCGCGTAGCTTTGCGCCCGTGAGCGAGCGGTCGATCCCGGTGATCGGCGAGGCGGCGGTCCTCGCCGCGGTTCCAGCCGAGGAGGCGATCGCCCGGACCCGCGGCGCCTTCGAGCGCCACTCGCGCCGCGAGTGGACGATGCCGCCGAAGGTCTACCTCGACAGCCCGCCCGGCGACTTCCGGGCGATGCCGGCCCGCGGCGACGGGCTGGCCCTGGTCAAGTGGGTCACGTCCTTCCCGCACAACCCGGAGCGGGGGAGGCCGGTCGTGACGGGCGTGATCGCGGTCTCGGACTCCGACACCGGCGCCGAGCTGGCGGTGATCGACTGCCGCTCCGTCACCTGGCTGCGGACGGGCGCGGCGGCGGCCGTGTCCGCGCAGGCCCTCGCCCGAGCCGGCGCCCGCGAGGTGGGGCTGATCGGCTGCGGGGTCAACGGCGCCTGGGCGGCGCGGTGCCTGGTGGCGGCCGGATTCGGACCGGGCGTCTGCCACGACAGCAGGCCGGACGTGGCCGAGGGCCTCGCCGCCGAGCTCGGCTGGCGCACCGGCTCTCGCGAGGAGGCGGTCGGCTGCGAGATCGTCGTCACCTGCACCCCGGGGGACCGCGCCGTCGTCTTCAAGTCCGACGTCCGCCCGGGGCAGCACCTGGCGGTGCTGGGCGCCGACTCCCATGGCAAGCGCGAGCTGGAGACCGAGGCGATCCGCCACTGCCGCCTCTTCTGCGACGAGTGGGAGCAGGCGAGCGCCGGCGGCGAGCTGTCGTCCTCGGTGGCCGCCGGCGGTGTCCGCCGCCTCGACGTCACCGAGATCGGCGACGTCTTGACGGGACGCGCCGAGGGCCGGCGTGACGAGCGCGAAGTGACGCTCTTCGACTCGACCGGCCTGGCCATCCAGGACCTGGGGATCGTCTCGGCGGTGATCGACGCCTGGCGCGACGGACGGGTCGAGGCGCCGACCGTCGAGCTCTGAGAAGTCCGCCCTCCTGGAAGCGGGCCGGACTTCAGCGGCGGACAGTAAGGCGCGCCCGATCGGTGGCAGTCAGTGATCCGTTGCGCGCGGTGAGCGCGAGCCTGTAGGCACCGGGGGCGAGGCGAGGCACCGTGATCCGGTTGGCTCCTGGCCGTGCCTGTCCGCTGACCCTCTTGACGCGCTTCGCTCGCTTACGGACTTCGAGGGTCACCGCAGCGGGGCCGGTCGAGGCGTAGCGGAGCCGGGTCGGTCTCCTCGCCTTGCCCCGGAACCGGGTGTCGGCTAGGGCCACCGCGAGGCCGATGGGGCCTTGGGGGCCGGCGGGGCCCTCTGCGCCGGAGGGGCCGGCGGGGCCGGCGGGGCCTTCTGCGCCGGAGGGGCCGGAGGGGCCCCCGGGCCCTGACGGACCGGTCGGACCGATGAGCGAGCCGCAGACCA
>DATFPK010000147.1:0-1977 GCA_035264885.1 Solirubrobacterales bacterium | reverse complement strand
GTGATCGCCGAGACCGGCGCGGGCCAGCACGGGGTAGCGACCGCCACCGCCTGCGCGCTGTTCGGCCTCGACTGCGCGGTCTACATGGGCAGCGAGGACATCCGTCGCCAGGCACCGAACGTCGAGCGGATGAAGCTCTTGGGCGCAGAGGTGATCCCGGTCGAGGCCGGCGCCCGGACGCTGAAGGAGGCCGTCTCGGCGGCGATCCGCGACTGGGTCGCCTCCGTGGAGAACACGCACTACGTGATCGGCTCCGTGGTCGGGCCGGCCCCGTATCCGGCGCTGGTCCGCGACCTGCAGCGCGTGATCGGTGACGAGGCCCGCTCGCAGGCCCTCGCAGCCGAGGGAACCCTGCCCCGACGGGTGATCGCCTGCGTAGGCGGCGGCTCGAACGCGATCGGGACCTTCCACGCCTTCCTCGACGACCCAGTCGAGCTGGTCGGCGTCGAGGCCGGGGGGGAAGGACTCGGGAGCGGCCATCACGGCGCTTCGCTGATCGCCGGCAGCACCGGCGTGCTCCACGGTGCGCTCTCGTCGGTGCTCGCGGACGAGCAGGGACAGATCCTCGAGGCCCATTCGGTCTCCGCGGGACTCGACTATCCCGGCGTCGGGCCGGAGCACGCGTTCCTGCGCGACTCGGGCCGGGCGAGATACGAGTCCGCCACCGACGCCGAGGCGCTGCGCGCCTTCCGCGAGCTGGCCCGGCTGGAGGGGATCATCCCGGCGCTTGAGCCGGCGCACGCGATCGCCTGGCTGCTGGAGAACGGCGGCGGAGATGGCTACGACGTCCTCACTCTCTCCGGTCGCGGCGACAAGGACATGGACGAGGTGACCGCGAAGCTGGCGGACCTCGATGGCTGACGCCACCACGGCTACGTCGATCGAGTCCGCGTTCGCGTCGGCTCGGTCCGAGGGCCGCGCCGCGCTGATGCCCTACCTGATGGGGGGCTTCCCGGACCACGAGACCGCCACCGCCGTCGCCACCGCCTATGCGGATGCCGGCGCGGACCTGATCGAGCTGGGGGTTCCCTTCTCGGATCCCCTGGCCGACGGCCCGACGATCCACGCCGCCGATACGGCCGCTCTCGCCGCGGGGGCGACGCTCGACACCGTGCTCGAGACCTGCGGGGCGGTCTCCGATCGCCTCCCGGTCGCGCTGATGGTCTACGCGAACATGGTCCTCGCCGCCGACCCGGTCGAGTTCGCCGCGAAGTCAGCCGGTGCGGGTGCCGCCGGGGTGATCGTCCCCGACCTGCCCCTGGAGGAGCGCGCCTCGATCGGCGATGCCCTGGAGGCTCGGGATCTGGCGCTGATCCCGCTGATGGCGCCGACGACTCCGCCGGCGCGGCGCGCGGAGATCTGCGCCGTCGCGCGCGGGTTCGTGTATCTCGTCTCCACGGTCGGCGTGACGGGGGAGCGCGTGGAGCTTCCGACGGAGCTCGGCGAGCTGATCGCGGCGGCGAAGGCGGAGGCGGACGTGCCGGTCGCGGTCGGGTTCGGCATCTCCACGCCCGAGCAGGCTGCCGCGGTCGGCCGGGAAGCCGACGGGGTGATCATCGGGACCCGCCTGGTGCGCGAGGTCGGCGAGGCGAACGGCCGCGACACGGCGGTCCAGGGGGTCACGCGGTTCCTGCGCGACACCCGTGAAGCTCTCGCTGGATAGGCTTCCGCGCGATGCAGGTCGTCCTCTTCACCGTGCTCGGCGCATGCGTGCTGGTGATCGCCTACGCCTTGGGCGTGCCGGGTCCGGTCTGCGCGATTCTCTTCCTGGGCGGCGTCTTCACCGGCGCCCTGCTGCGCGTCGCGCGCCCGATCATCGACTGGCTGACCCGCCCCTAGGCCTCGCCGTCGCGAGACGGCCGTCCGCTGCCAGTACATTCCGCCAATGCGACTCGGCGTACTCACCGGCGGAGGTGACTGCCCGGGGTTGAACGCGGTGATCCGCGCGATCGTCCGCAAGGGGGCGGGGGAGTACGG
>DATFPK010000146.1:0-3625 GCA_035264885.1 Solirubrobacterales bacterium | reverse complement strand
CGACCTCTACGAGCTCTGCACGGTCGAGCTCACCGAGACCGGCGACGGGCGCACCGAGATGCGCTTTCAGCAGTCGGGCAAGCTGCCCGCCGAGGTCTACCGGCGCGCCCGAGAGGGCTGGTCGGGCTTCTTCACGCGGGTCGACGAGCGGCTCGCCGGGTGAGTCGATGAGTCCAGTCCGCCCGCCCCGTCTTCAGCGCAAATCAAAGGGAACAGGAGGAATGCATGGGCACGGTTGCTGTAACTGAGTTCATCTCGATCGATGGCGTAATTCAGGACCCCGGCGGCGCGGGCGAGTACGACCGCGGCGGCTGGAGCTTCGAGTACGACCGCGGCGAGGAGGGGGACGAGTTCAAGCTCGGCGAGCTGAACGCCGCCGACGCCCAGCTGCTCGGACGGATCACCTACGAGGCCTTCGCGGCCGCCTGGCCGACAATGGAAGACGAGCAGGGCTTCGCGGAGAGGATGAACTCGATGCCGAAGTACGTGGTCTCGACCACGATCACGGACCCCGAGTGGGAGAACACCACGGTGATCTCGGGGAACGTCCCCGAGGAGGTCAAGAAGCTCAAGGACCAGTTCGACGGCGACATCCTGATCGCCGGCTCGGCGAAGCTGATCCAGTCGCTGGTCGAGGACGACCTGGTCGACGAGTGGCGGCTGATGGTCTTCCCCACCATCATCGGCGAGGGCAAGCGTCTCTTCGAAGGCGGCCTGCCCCGGCGCAAGCTGAAGCTGACCGGCGACAGGGAGCTGGGGCCGGACGGGATCCGGCTGCTCACCTATGAGCGGGCCGACTGACCGGCTAGGGGACGAGGACGATCTTGCCCCTCGCCCGGCCGTGCTCGAGGCTCCGATGAGCGTCGGCGGCCTGGGCGAGGGGGAACGCCTCGTCGGTCTCGACGCGGAGCCCGCCCTCGTCCGCGAGCGCGGCAAGCGACTCGAGCCCGACCCGATCGGGCGAGACCAGCATCTCAACGGCGCGCGTGCCCTGCTCGCGCGCCACCGCCGTGATCTCGTCCGTGAGGTCGCCCGCGATCACCACAAGCCGCCCTCCTCCCCCAAGCGCCCTGAGGGAGGCGAGCAGCCCGGCATCGTCTTCGCTGACCAGGTCGATGACCACGTCCACGGGCGAGACGGCCTCGGCCACCGGCCCCGCCGTGTAGTCGATCGGCTCGTCGACGCCGAGCTCCCGGAGGAAGTCGTGCCTGTCGGCACGCGCCGTGCCGATCACGTGGCCACCGCGAGCCTTGGCGATCTGCACCGGAAGGTGGCCGACGCCGCCGGCCGCCGCCTGGATCAGGACGCGATCGCCCTCCCCCACCTCGGCGTTGCCGACCAGGGCCTGCCAGGCGGTCAATCCGGCGAGCGGCAGCGCGCCGGCCTGCTCGTCGGTGAGGGATGCCGGGGCCACCGCGATCTCGCGCGCGGGAGCCGCGACGAAGTCGGCGTCACACGCCGCGATGGCGGGAAACCGGGGCATGCCGAAGACCCGGTCGCCCGCGGCGAACTCGGAGACACCCTCGCCCACTTCCTCGATCGTGCCGGCGACATCCCACCCCAGGGTCATCGGCGGCGCGCCCATCTCCCCGAGGACCCACTCCCCCGACCGCACCTGCGTGTCGACCGGATTCACTCCGGCGGCCGCCACCCTGATCAGAACCTCCCCCGGCGCCGGAGCGGGGCGCTCGACCTCCCGCAACTCGAGCACCTCGGGGCCGCCGTGCCGCGGCATGACGACAGCCCTCAGATGCTGACCTCGACCCGGTGATCGTGCTCGTCGAGCACGTAGATCGCCTCGGCCGTCGCGCGGTAGAGCCGGTGGCGGGACGGCTCGCGGACGTCCTCGGCCGTCCACTCCGCGCCGCCGTGGTCGACCGAGCGCTCCGAGAACAGGGCGACGCCGTCTCCGACCTCGTGGGCGGGCAGCTCCTGTGCAACGCCGAGGATGTAGACGCCCTGCCCGGTCCCGAGCTTGGCGCGCGAGTCGAAGATCACGATGCCGACCTCACGCCGCTCCCGCAGGTTCTGCGAGTGAGCGGCATCGGGGTCCGAGACCCAGAAGTAGTCACGGAAGTCCCGGTGCGCGAAGTACACGGGCGACGGCCACGGCTGGCCGCTCGTGTCGGCGGTGGCGATGACCATGTAGCGGTTGCGGTCGATGATCTTGCGGGCTCGGCCGGCGAGATCTGGCTGGGCGTGCATGCGCGCAGTATCGCGGGCGCGGCGGCGGGGTGCGGCCGATGAGTTTCGATGACGGGGCCCGTCTTAAGGGCCGAGGGCGATCGGAGGAGAAACGATGGGCAAGCTGGTGGTGACCGAGTTCGTGACGGTCGACGGGGTCTTCGAGGACCCGGGCGGCTCCGAGGAGTTCGAGCGCGGCGGCTGGGCCTTTCTGTTCAGCCGCGGCGACGAGGGCGACCAGTTCAAGCTGGACGAAACCATGGACGCCGAGGCGCAGCTGCTCGGCCGCCACACCTACGAGGAGTTCGCGAAGGCGTGGCCATCGCGGGACGGCGACTTCGCCGACAAGTTCAACTCCATGCCGAAGTACGTGGTCTCGAAGACGCTCGAGAACCCCGAGTGGCAGAACACGACGGTGATCGGGGGCGAGGACCCGGCGCCCGAGATCGCCAAGCTCAAGGAGCAGATCGACGGCGACATCCTGGTTGCGGGGAGCGCCAAGCTGGTCAAGTTCCTGCTCGACGAGGGGCTGGTGGACGAGCTGCGGCTGATGGTCTTCCCGATCGTGCTCGGGCGTGGCCGTCGCCTCTTCCTCGACCACACCGCCAAGAACCCGCTGGAGCTGGTCGAGGTGAAGCCGGTCGGCGATGATGGCGTGATCGTCCAGATCTACCGGCCGCGGAGCTAGGCGGAGGAAGCCGGAGCATCTGGGCACTCCGGCTCGGCACCGCACATCGTTTGTGGTGAAAACAATTAGCGTCACGAACGATATGTATAAGCTCACATAGATGGCAGCCGCCACCCCGTCAAAAGACACCAAGGTCGCCGAGTTCGCCGGCCAGCTCTTCTTCCGGCTCTGGCGCGCCTCGCACACCCGCGTCGCAGACGCGCTCGAGTCGATCGGCCTGACGCCGGCGCTCTTCGGGGTGCTCAACTTGCTCGGCGCTCGAAAGGGGGCGAGTCAGAAGGAGTTGGGGTCGGCGATGGGCATCGACCCCAGCACGATGGTCTCCCTGATCGACGACCTCGAGCGCGAGGGCCTGGCCAAGCGCCGACCGCACCCCACTGACCGCCGCGCGCGCGAGGTCGTCATCACGCCGAAGGGCCGTCGGCTGCTGGAACGGGGCCGGCAGCTGGCGCTCGAGGTCGAGGACGAGGTGCTGGGCGGTCTGAGCGCCTCCGAGCGCCGCGAGCTGCTCAAGCTGTTGCGGCGCGCTCTCGACTCAGCGCCCGCCCAACCGCTGTGGACCGCTGAGGAAGGCGACTAGGCGGCACCCGGCTCGACTAGGCCCGCCGGGGCCGGCGGTCAGTCTGGTCTGGCGCAAAGCTACCGCGCCGTACGTAACGTTCGGCGTTGCGATGGCGCTGAAGAAACTCGGCCTGGTCACAGCCTCGGCGCTCTGCTCGATCAACCTCTGGACGGGGGCGCCCCTGTTCGCGG
>DATFPK010000145.1:0-5406 GCA_035264885.1 Solirubrobacterales bacterium | reverse complement strand
AGCGCCAGGTCGCGGACGCGGTGCTCGATGAGCTGCGCGGGCGCGGCGTCGACGTCGCCGAGGACGCCGCGGCCACTCCGGCGAGAGCCGGCGCGGGAAATCTGATCGCCCGCGTGCCGGGTCGCAGCGAGCGATGGGTCTCCTTCTTCGCCCACCTCGACACGGTGCCGCACGAGGCTCCGATCGTGGTCGCTCGCGAGAACGGCGTGTTCCGCAGCCGCGGGGGCACGATCCTGGGTGCCGACAACAAGGCGGCGGTCACCGTGCTGATGGAGCTGGCGGCGCGCCATGTCGCCGAGCCCGCCGCCGTCGGCGTCGAGCTCGTCTTCACGGTGGCCGAGGAGGACGGCCTGCGCGGCGCCAAGGAGCTCGACGTCTCAGCCCTGCGCGCCCCCTGCGGGTTCGTGCTCGACCACGCCACGCCGATCGGCGAGGTGATCGTCGCCGCGCCGACCTACAAGCGGCTGATCGCCGAGTTCACCGGCCAGGAGGCCCACGCCGGGATCAACCCCGAGGACGGTCATAGCGCGATCGCGGCGGCGGCGGCCGCAGTCGCCGGGATGAAGCTCGGCCGGCTGGACGAGGAGACCACGGCGAACATCGGCATCGTCGAGGGCGGAACCGCCTCGAACGTGGTGGCGGGGCACTGCAGGATCCTCGGGGAAGCGCGAAGCGTGGAGGGCGAGCGAGCGGCCGCGACGATCGGGGAGATGGTGGACGCCTGTACGTGGGCCGCCGGGGAGCAGGGCTGTGACGTCGACGCCCGGGTGATCGAGATGTTCCGCGGCTATCGGCTCGACCCGAAGGCCCAGGCGGTGCGGATCGCTGCCGAGGCGCTGCGCCGGAGGGGACACGAGCCGAAGCTCGTGGCGACCGGCGGGGGCAGCGACGCGAACGCCCTGGTGGCGTCCGGATACGAAGCGGTCCTGCTCGCGAACGGAACCGAGGCGAACCACACGCCGCAGGAGCTGGTCACCGAGAACGCGATCGTGGAGATGCTCGCCGTGTGCGAGGAGGCGCTGGAGATCGCGGGAGATGCTGAAGCTTCGTAGGGGGATGGTCAGCCAGGCCGAGCCGCTGCGCGTCCGCGTCGGCGGCGAGGAGCGGCCGGCATGGGCCGACGAGGGCCTGGTTGGCGAGGTCCGCGAGGGAGACGAGGTGATCCTCAACCCCGAGGCGCTCGATCTCGGATTGGGGTCGGGCGGGTTCGACGTCGTACACGTCAATCTCACCCGCGGGCTTGATTCCGAGGGCGGGGACGCGGCGACCGCGATGAAGCTCAACTACACCTCGCTCCAGCACTCGGTCGAGCCGGCGGAGGCCTCCCGCTGGGAGGCGGAGCCGCGGATCATTCCCGTCCTGGTGCTGGCGCTCCACAGCCAGCTGGCGCCGGCGGCCTGGGCCGCGCATCGGGCGGCGCCGCATCTGCGAATCGGCTACATCCAGACCTGGGGTGGAGCTCTGCCGGGACGCCTCTCCCGTGCGGTCGCCGAGCTGCGGTCCGCGGAGTTGATCGAGGCTCACGTCACGGCGGGACCGACCTTCGGTGGCGACCTGGAGGCCCTGACCACGATCGGCGCGCTCTGGGCGGCCGCCGGCCCCCTCGGCTGGGATGCCGCGATCGCGGGGCCGGGGCCGGGCCTCGCGGGATCCGGCTCCGCGCTCGGTCACGGCGGCATGGCGGCGCTCGAGACGGCACACGCGGCGAGCGCGCTCGGCCTGGAGACGCTGCTCGCGCCACGGATGTCCGACGGCGACCCGCGCGACCGCCATCGTGGGCTCAGCCACCACACTGCGACGGTCCTCCGGATGGTGCTCCGGGATCTTCAGGTCGCGGCCCCGGCGGATGGGCCGCTCGACGAATTGCAGGAGGCGTGCGGCGAGCGGCACGAGCTCCTGATTCGTGACGCGCCCTTGGAGGAGTACGCGGCGAGTGGGCTGCCGGCGGATCACATGGGGAGGGAGATCGCCGATGACAGGCTCTTCTTTGCCATGGCGCTGGCGGCTGGGGACGGCCTCGCGGCGGTGGCCCGGCGGGAGCGCGTGGCGTGAGCGACGACCGGCTCAAGAAGGTCGGAGGAAAGCTCGTCCACCGCGGGCCGATCGCCTCCGTCCGGATGGAGACCTTCCAGTACGCCGACGGCAGCCGGGCGACGCGGCAGGTCGTCGTCCACCCGGGCGCCGTCTGCGTTGTCCCGCACGACGGCCGGACCCTCTACATGGTCGAGCAGCCGCGCGAGGCGGTCGAGGATCCGGCGCTGCTCGAGCTGCCCGCGGGCAAGCTCGATGTGGAGGAGGAGACTCCTCTGGAGTGCGCCCAGCGCGAGCTGGCGGAGGAGATCGGCAAGTCGGCGGGAGACTGGCGCGAGCTGAAGAGCTTCTACACCAGCCCGGGCTTCGCGAACGAGCGCGTCTGGCTCTTCCTCGCAACCGAGCTCTATGACGTGCCCGGCGGGCCCTCCGACGGGGAGCGGATCGAGATCGTCGAGTTCCCTCTCGAGCGGATCGACGACGCGATCGCCCGCTGCGAGGACGCCAAGTCGCTGATCGGGCTGCTCACGCTCAGGCAGCTGCTCTAGGCCCGGGAAGGGACACGCGGCCGGCCGGGGAAGTACTTGGCATGGCCACGATGGCGCCCACGCGCCAAGGCACCGCCCGGCAGCCCTCGGAGCGGTACGAGGCGCTGGTCCTGGATTTCCTCGCTCACCTGGAGTTCGAGCGGGGACTGTCGCGGAACACGCTGGCCGCGTACCGAACCGACCTGCTCCAGTTCGGCCGCTTCCTGGCGGAGCGCGACAAGGACGCGACGAGCGCCGACGCCGGTGACCTCTCCGACTTCCTCGCCGACCTCGCGCAGGGCGACGGGAACGGCCGGCAACCCTGTTCGACGGCCACCGTCCACCGCAAGGCGGCGTGTCTGCGGTCCTTCTACCGGCACCTGCGCAGGGAGGAGACGATCGAGGACGACCCGGCCGCGAGGCTGGAGACACCGCGGCGCGGGAAGAAGCTTCCCGAGGTCCTGAGCTACGGCGAGGTGCAGCGGCTGCTGGCGCAGCCGCGAGGGGACGATCCGGTGACGGTCCGTGACCGGGCACTCCTCGAGTCGATGTACGCGTCGGGGCTGCGCGCATCGGAGACGATCTCGCTGGAGGTCGGCGACGTCGACCTCGACCACGGAATCGTGAGGGCGCGGGGCAAGGGCTCCAAGGAGCGCCTGGTTCCGATCGGCGGCAAGGCCGTCGCGGCGCTCCGTGTCTATCTGCGGTCGGCGCGCGGGAAGCTGGTCCATGCCCCCGAGGAGCGCAAGCTGTTCGTCAACTTCCGGGGCGGCCCACTCACCCGGCAGGGCCTCTACAAGATCGTCCTCCGGCACGCCGAGTCGGCGGGTCTCGGGGAGCGGATGAGCCCCCACACGCTCCGGCACTCCTTCGCGACCCACCTGCTGGCGGGCGGCTGCGACCTGCGCTCGGTCCAGGAGATGCTCGGGCACGCCGACCTCTCGACCACGCAGCTCTATACGCACCTCTCAGGCGAGGAGCTCAAGGAGGCCTACTTCAAGGCCCACCCGAGGGCTCACCTCCCGCACTAGCCGGTCATTAGCCTCCGCTGCATGCCCGAACTGCCGGAGGTGGAGACCGTTCGCCGCCAGCTGGAGCCCGAGCTCGTCGGGAAGCGGATCGACGCGGCCTCGGTGCTGGACGAGCGGCTCACGCGGCCCGAGCCGCCCCGGGCGCTCGAGCGTGCGGTTGCCGGCCGCCAGGTGACGGCGGTCGCGCGCCGGGGCAAGTACCTGCTGATCGGCTTGGAGGGCGGCCGGACCCTGGCGCTCCACCTCCGGATGACGGGCAACCTCCTGATCAGGGAGCCCGGCGGAGAGGCAACCGCCGACCTGATGAAGACCGAGCCAGCATCACACGGGACGCGCTCGGCTGAGCCTCGCGCGCCCTCGCGTCAACCGCGCGTCTATGAGTCCCCGCCGGAGCCCAGCCACGTCCGAGCCCGCTTCCAGCTCGACGACGGAGGAGAGCTGCTCTTCACCGACGTCAGGCGCTTCGGGCAGGCGGTCGTCCTCGACGAGGGCGATCAGCTCGAGGACTACTTCGCCGACCGGCTCGGGGTGGAGCCGCTCTCGGGCGAGCTGACGCCCGAGCGCCTGCTCGAGCTGGCGAAGGGCCGGAAGGCGCCGCTCAAGTCGTTTCTCCTGACCCAATCGCGCGTGGCGGGGATCGGGAACATCTACGCGGACGAGGCGCTCTGGCGGGCGCGGCTTCATCCGCTCTCGCCGGCTGGCTCGATGAAGCTCGAGCAGGCGGAGCGGCTGGTCGACGGCATCGTCGGCGCGCTCGAGGCGGGGCTCGACCACGGCGGGGCGAGCATCGACGACTACCGCGACGCCCGCGGGGAGCGGGGATCCATGCAGGAGGAGTTCCTGGTCCACACTCGGGAGGGGGGCGCTTGCCGGCGCGACGACGGTGGGGTGATCCAGCGGATCGTCGTGACCGGGCGCTCGACCTACTTCTGCCCCGTCTGCCAGGAACGGCTCCGCCGCCGGTCCAGAAGGCGATCGAGGGCCGCTCCGCGGGGAAGGCCCCGGCGGTGAGCGAGCCGCCGCCGCTGCCGGACGGGTTCGCCGTCGGGCATTGGTCGGATCCGGAGGGGGGGACCGGTTGCACGGTTGTGCTTCCGCCGCCGGAGACCCGTGGGGGCGTCTGCGTGCACGGCGGCGGGCCCGGCACCCGTGAGACCGACGTCCTGCGGCCGCTCGCCAACGCGCAGGAGGCGAATGCGGTCCTGCTCACCGGAGGCAGCGCCTTCGGGCTGGCCGCGGCCGACGGCGTGGTCCGCTGGCTGGAGGAGCACGAGCGCGGTTACTTCACGCCTTACGGGCGCGTGCCGCTCGTCCCGGCGGCGGTGATCTACGACCTGCCGTCGGGGAGCGGGACGGTTCGTCCAGGCCCGGACGAGGGATACGCGGCCTGCGAGGCCGCCCGCCCGGGTGTGCCGGCACGAGGTCGTGTCGGCGTGGGCACCGGGGCGACCGTGGGAAAGATCCTCGGCAGGGAGCGGGCACGGCAGGGAGGCGTCGGCTACGCCGGGCTCGTCACCGGCACGGGCCACACCGTCGCCGCGATCGCCGGCGTGAACGCCGCCGGCGACGTGATCGACGAGGACGGCTCGGTGCTGGCCGGTCCGGTGGGCGAGGAGGGCGAGGTCCTTCGCGGTGCTGAGGCGATCGCGGCGATGGAGAGCCCTCCCGAGTTCCGCGTGCCGGAGGGGAACTCGACGCCGGTGTGCGTGTGCACGGACGCGTCACTCGACAAGCGGGGCTGCTCGATGGTCGCGAGAGCCGCGACGGCCGGACTGGGCCGGGCCGTGGATCCGGTGTTCACGCCGGTGGATGGCGAC
>DATFPK010000144.1:0-12326 GCA_035264885.1 Solirubrobacterales bacterium | reverse complement strand
CCCGGCGCGGCGCCGCCGGGTCAGCTCTGGCGACGGCACGCCGGTAGAGCGCCCCGACCAGCTCGAGAAGCTGATCGTCGAGCTCGAGGAGGAGATGCTCGCCGCGGCAGAGGACCTCCGCTTCGAGGAGGCGGCGCGGATCCGCGACGAGATCAAGGAGCTGCGGCGGGACCTGGACGGGATGCGGACCGGGGCGTAGTGGCTTGGACCAGCGGCTGAGCCTGATCACGCTGGGAGTGCGGGACCTCGGGCGGGCGCGCGAGTTCTACGAGGCGCTCGGGTGGACCACCCGCGCCGAGCCCGGCGACGACGTCGTCTTCTTCCAGGCGGGCGGGATGATCGTCGCGCTGTGGGGGAGGGACGAGCTGGCCGAGGACAGCGGCGTGGAGGACGCCGGCGGCTGGGGCGGGGTGACGCTGGCGTACAACACCCGTTCGCCGCAGGAGGTCGACGCGGTGATCGACGAAGCGCGGGCGGCGGGAGCGCGGGTCGTTCGCGAGCCCGGCGAGACGTTCTGGGGCGGCTATTCGAGCGGCTTCGTCGACCCCGAGGGGCACCCCTGGGAGATCGCGTACAACCCGCGGTGGACCGTGGGCGAGGACGGGTCGGTGTCGCTAACCTCGCCGGAATGAGCGAGGCCGAGCAGCGCGAGTCGATCGCCGACGTAACCGGCCGGCAGGTCGCGTCGATCCTGGCGGCGGCCGAGGAGAAGGCCGCCGAGATCGAAGGTGACGCGAGAGCCGAGGCGGACCGCATCGTCGCCGAGGCCCGGGCCGAGGCGGCGCGCCGGGTCGAGGCCGCCAAGCAGGGAGTAGACGAGCTGCTGGGCAGGGCCGCCGAGCTCCGCGAGCGGATCGGCGCCGGCCCGAGCGGGGAGACCGAGCCGGCGATCGTGCCCGAGCCCTCGGTCCCGCAGCCGGAGGTCGACCCCTCGCCGGTGATCGTTCCCGAGCCGACGCCCGAGCGCACCCCTGAGCCCACACCCGACCCGGTGCCCGAGCCCGGACCGGACCCGGTTCCCGAGCCGACGCCCGACCCCACGCCCGGACCGGCTCCGTCGCCGGCGCCGGAGCCGACCCCGCTGCCGCAGCCGGATGCCCCGCCGCAGACCCCGGCGGCGACGAACGGCGACGCCGCGGCGGCGAAGCTGGTGGCGATGAAGATGGCGCTTGACGGCGCCGGGCGGGAGGAGATCGCGAAGAAGCTGTCCTCCTCCTACGGCCTCGACGAGAGCGATCCGCTGCTCGACGAGGTCCTCGCGCGGGTTTCGAAGTAGCCCGCCGCTCCCTGCCTGTTTAGCCCGCCCGAGCCGGGTAGACGAAAGGTACGGCAAGGAAGCCTTTAGGAAGGAGGCAGGCAGATGGTGGAAGAGGCAGCACTGACCGCCGAGGCGCCTTCCCCTGGGCACTGCGAAGGACAGGTTGTGACCTGCCCGCACTGCGGCCGCCCGGCGAACGAGTGCGACGGCGGGAGCTGCGCTCACGTGCTGGACACGAGGGAGTTCCTCGTGCCGGCCGGCAAGCCCGGTTAGCGCGCCGCGCAGAGCGCACCAGCGGTCTAACTAACCTTTGGTGGCATGGCCGTCGACGCCACCGAGCAGAGCTTCCGGCGCGACGTCATCGAGCGGTCGTCCGAGCTGCCGGTGGTCGTCGACTTCTGGGCCGCGTGGTGCGGTCCGTGCCGGACCCTGACGCCGGCGCTGGAGAAGGCCGCGGACACACGGGCGGGGAAGGTCGAGCTGGTCAAGGTCGACGTCGATTCCAACCAGGGCCTGGCGCGGCAGTACGGGGTCCAGGGGATCCCGGCGGTCAAGGCATTCCGCGACGGGAAGGTCGTCGATGAGTTCGTCGGCGCCCAGCCGCCGACCCGGGTGGAGGCGTTCTTCGACTCGCTGGTGCCGAGCGAGGCCGACGAGCTCGTGGGGCGAGGGGACGAAGAGTCGCTGCGCCGTGCGCTCGAGCTGGAGCCGAGCCGGAGCGATGCCGCGGTGGCGCTGGCCCGGATCCTGCTGGAGCGCGGGGAGGCGGAGGACGCGCTGCGGCTGATCGACCGGCTCGAGGGTGATTTCGAGGCTCAGGGGCTGGCGGCGCGGGTCCGCCTCCTGGCCGGCGACCCGCCGCCGGAGGTCCCGGAGGCGTTCGGGGCGCTCGACCGTGGCGACCGCGCCGGCGCCCTCGATCGCCTGCTCGCCGCGCTGGCCGAGAGCGAGGACGGTCTTCGCGAGGATCTTCGCCGGGCGATCGTCGGCATCCTCTCCGAGCTGCCGCCCGGGGACCCGGAGGCGAAGCAGTACCGCCGCCGTCTTGCGACCGCGCTGTACTAGGCCGGCGGGGAGAGGAGCTCGGCGAGTCGTTGCCCGACGCCTACGGGGTCGTGGGCGACGCGGCGCGCGGTCAATCTGACGACGTCGAACCCGGCCAGCTTGAGGTCCTCGTCGCGTCTGCGGTCGCGCTCGAAGGCGGCGCGGGTGCGGTGGTGCTCGAAGCCGTCGAGCTCGATCACCAGCCGGCGGTCGGCCCACAGCATGTCGACCTCGTGGCCGGCGAGGACGGTGTTGGCCGCGGGTGGGGGGAGGCCCGCGTCGTCCACGAGGCGCAGGAAACGCCGCTCCAGCTCGGAGCGGGTGAAGGGTAGGGGCAGGTAGAAGGCGAGGCCGCGGCGGAGCCGCCCGGCGCCCGGATGCCTCCCGCAGCGGTCGAGCAGCGACTCGACCGCGAGCCGGTCGAACAGGCCGAGCCGCTCCGCCTGCTCGAGCGCCCGGTCCAAACGCGCCGGCGCGGCGGACGCGAGGTCGAGGAGCGTCCGCGCGACGCTGGTGACCGGGACGGCGTCGACGAGCGCGTGGTCCTCGTCGGTGAGCGTGCGGGAGCGGTGGAGCCGGATGCCCCGGTGGCGCCGCACGCCATGCGGGACCGTCACGTGCGCCACTGCCGCCGTCGTCGGCGCAAGGTCCCAGAGGTGTGCGGCGCTTATGTGACTGAGCAGCGCCCTTGGTCCGCAGGCCAGCACCGCCGCCATCAACCGGCCCCGCCAACTGATCCGCCGGTGCCCGACGGCATACACGCCTCGGTGGATTGGATGCAGGCGAGAGGCAGACTTGGCGCGCGCGGCACCGCTCGTCGAATACCCCATCGCTTGTAACTGGCGATGTGCCACGACGCCGTGTTGTTCGGCCGCCAGAGCCGCCAGCTGCTCGTGCGGACGAACTTCTTGCCGCATACCGGCAACAAGTTCGTCCGGTCGGGGATTTGACCCCCCGGGCGGGGTCGTTGTCTGTCAATCGGGGACGTTCCGCGCTGCTTCCGGCGCAAAGTGCGGGGTCGCAGGGGGAACAGCCGTTCGCCCCCCTAGAATCGTTCGGATGCCGGCTTCGGAGACAATCGTGATCAGGGGTGCCCGCGAGCACAACCTCAAGGGCATCGACGTCGAGCTGCCGCGCGACTCGCTGATCGTCGTCACCGGCCTCTCCGGCTCTGGCAAGTCGAGCCTGGCGTTCGACACGATCTACGCCGAGGGACAGCGCCGCTACGTGGAGTCCCTCTCGGCCTACGCGCGCCAGTTCCTTGGCCTCATGGAGAAGCCCGACGTCGACTCCATCGAGGGGCTCTCGCCGGCAATTTCGATCGACCAGAAGACCACCTCGCGCAATCCCCGTTCGACGGTCGGCACGGTCACCGAGATCTACGACTACCTGCGGCTCCTCTGGGCGCGGATCGGGGTCCCGCACTGTCCGAACTGCGGGGCCGAGATCTCGGGGCAGTCGCTCGAGCAGATCGCCGACCGGCTGATGACCCTCGAGGAGGGTCGCCGGTTCATGGTCATGGCGCCGGTCGTCAGGGGACGCAAGGGCGAGTACGGGAAGCTGCTCGAGCAGATGCGTCTCGAGGGCTACTCGCGCGTTCTCGTCGACGGCGAGCTGCGACGGCTCGACGAGGAGATCGTCCTCGACAAGAAGTACAAGCACGACATCTCGGTCGTCGTCGACCGGCTCGTGATGAAGGCCGACCTGCGGCGCCGCCTCTCCGAGTCGGTGGAGGCCGCCGCCTCACTCGCCGGCGGCCTGGTCGAGGTCGAGTTGACGGATGCGGAGGGGGAGGCCAAACTCATGTTCTCCGAGCAGTTCGCCTGCCTCGGCTGCGGCACCTCGATCTCCGAGCTGGAGCCGCGGATCTTCTCCTTCAACTCTCCCCACGGCGCCTGCGACCGATGCCACGGCCTCGGCTTCCAGCGGGTCATCGACCCCGAGCTGGTCGTCCCCGACCCGACCCTCTCACTCGAGGAGGGCGCCCTTCAGCCCTGGCGCCTCGGGCACTCGCGCTACTGGAAGCGGGTCGTCGAAGCGGTCGCCGAGGACTACGACATCGACGTCTCGACCCCGTGGCAGGGCCTCTCCGACGACGACCGTGAGGTCTTCCTCCACGGCACCGCCGGCGAGCGCCACCACGTCACCTACCGCAATCGCTTCGGTCGACGGCGCTCCTACTCGGTCCGCTTCGAAGGGATCGTCAACAACCTCGAGCGCCGCTACCAGGAGACCGACTCCGACCGGATCCGGGAGCGGATCGAGAGCTATATGGCCGAGCAGCCCTGCCCCGACTGCGGCGGCGCTCGCCTGCGGCCGGAGAGCCTCGCCGTCAAGGTCGGCGGGATCAGCATCGCCGAGTACACGGCGATGTCGGCCCGCGCCGCGCGCCAGTGGATCCGCGACCTCGACATGACTGAGACCGAGCGCGCGATCGCCCGCCTGATCGTCCGCGAGATCGACGAGCGCCTCTCGTTCCTCGACAACGTCGGGATCGGCTACCTCTCGCTCGATCGCTCCGCCCGCACCCTCTCCGGCGGCGAGGCGCAGCGGATCCGTCTGGCGACCCAGATCGGCTCCAGCCTCGTCGGCGTGATGTACATCCTCGACGAGCCGTCGATCGGCCTGCACCAGCGCGACAACGAGAAGCTGATCGCGACGCTCGACCGCCTCCGCGACCTGGGCAACACGGTGATCGTCGTCGAGCACGACGAGGGCACCATGCGCGCCGCCGATCACCTCCTGGACCTCGGCCCCGGCGCCGGGGAGCACGGCGGCCACGTCGTCGCCGCCGGCACGCCCGACGAGGTCGCCGCCGACCCGCTCTCGCTGACCGGTCAGTACCTGTCGGGCAAGCGCAGCATCGAGGTCCCGCCGCGCCGCCGCAAGCCGCGCGGGGAGCTGGTCGTCCGCGGCGCCCGCCAGCACAATCTGAAGGGTGTCGACGTCGCCGTCCCCCTCGGCGTCTTCTGCTGCGTCACCGGCGTCTCGGGCTCGGGCAAGTCGACCCTCGTCAACGAGACGCTCCACCACGCCGTCGCCAACCGCCTCCACCAGGCGAAGCTCCGGCCCGGCAGCCACGACGGCATCGACGGCCTCGACCAGATCGACAAGATCATCAATATCGACCAGTCGCCGATCGGCCGCACCCCCCGTTCGAACCCCGCCACCTACACCGGGGTCTTCGACCACATCCGCCAGCTCTTCGCGCAGACCCAGGAGGCGCGCGCCCGGGGCTACAAGCCGGGACGGTTCAGCTTCAACGTCAAGGGTGGCCGCTGCGAGGTCTGCCGCGGCGACGGCCAGATCAAGATCGAGATGCACTTCCTGCCCGACGTTTACGTGCCGTGCGAGCAGTGCCACGGCAAGCGCTACAACCGCGAGACGCTCGAGGTCCGCTTCAAGGGCAAGTCGATCGCCGACGTGCTCGAGATGTCGGTCGAGGATGCGGTCGAGTTCTTCGAGAACATCCCGAAGATCGCCCGCCGCCTCCGGACGCTGCACGATGTCGGCCTCGACTACATCCGCCTCGGCCAGCCGGCGACAACGCTCTCCGGCGGCGAGGCGCAGCGGGTCAAGCTCGCGACCGAGCTGTCGAAGGTCGCGACCGGCGACACCCTGTACATCCTCGACGAGCCGACCACGGGCCTCCACTTCGCCGACGTCCAGCGGCTCCTCGACGTCCTCGGCCGCCTCGTCGACAACGGGAACACCGTCGTCGTGATCGAGCACAACCTCGACGTCATCAAGACTGCAGACTGGTTGATCGACCTCGGGCCGGAAGGGGGCGAGGAGGGCGGCCGGATCGTCGCCACCGGCAGTCCCGAGGACGTCGCCGCGATCGACGCCTCCTACACCGGTCGCTTCCTCGCCGACCTGGTCGAGCCGAAGGTCCGCCGCCGGCGGCGCAAGACGCCCCGCAAGCGCGAGCCCGTCGCCGCCTGAGGGCGCGCGACCGAGACCAAGGACCTCGGGCTCGGCATCACCGTTTCGCGCAAGGTGGTTCCCTACGGCGGCACCCTGCGCGAGGTACTGAAGGTAACCGCGGCACGTCCGCGTTCCCCATCCAAACGACTACTACCCAAGCCGTGTCTTCGGGCAGGAGATCAACAGACCCGACCTGATCCACGACCCCGGCAAGGCGCAATACGCCTGCGTGAGATCTACGCGGTCCGGACAGGCGGATTGGAGCCATGGAACCTACGGACACACGAAGATCCAGACCTTCGCCTGCATCAGGGTGCGTCGCAGGTGACCCGTCCGGTCACCGCCTAGCGCCCGAACAGCAGCGTCGCGCCGATCGCGCCGCCGAGGTCGCCGAGCTCGGCGACCTCGATCGCGGGCGGGCGGTCGCTGACGAAGAGGTGCTCGAGGATCTCGGCCCGCAGGCCTTCCATGTAGCGGTCGGCGAACCGGAGGCCCATGCCGCCGCCGATCACCACCGCCTCCGGATCGAGGATGTTGCAGGCCGACGCGATCCCGGTCCCCAGCGCGCCCACCGCCCGGTCCAGGAGCCTCTCGGCAAGGCCGTCCCCGTGCTCCAGCGCCCGCTCCCAGTCACCGCTCTTCAGGCGGTCGTGGCCCTTCTTCTTCGCCAGCTCGAAGATCTTGGTCTCCTCGCCGACCTCGAGACGGCGGCGCGCCTCGATCTCCATCGCCGCCCGCCCGGCGTAGGCCTCCATGCACCCCAGTCGCCCGCAGGTGCACGGTGCTCCGTCGCGCTCGACCACCACATGGCCGATCTCACCCGCCGCTCCGCGCCCGATCCAGGGGTTGCGGTCGAGGACGAGACCGCCGCCGACGCCCGTGCCCCAGAAGACGCCGAGCAGCGAGTCATAGGGCTTCGCCGCGCCGAGCCGGAACTCGGCCTCGGTCGCGACCTGGACGTCGTTGCCGACGCGAACCGGGGCACCGAGCTCACGCCCGAGCCACTCCCCGAGCGGGAAGCTGCCCTCCCAGCCGGGCAGGTTCCGGGCCGCCGAGACAGCCCCGGTGCGCTCGTCGGCGTCGCCGGGAGACCCGACCCCGATTCCCTCGAGCTCGCCTGGTTCGACGCCCGCCGCTGCGGCGGCCTTGCGCAGCGCCGCCGCCATCGCCCGCGCCACGTCCTCGGGCGCGCCCTCGGTCGGCGTCGGCACCCGCGCCTCGCCCTCGACCTCGCCCTTGCGGTCGACGATCGTCGTCTGGATCTTGGTGCCGCCGAGGTCGATGCCGCCGCGGAGCGTGGCCATCGGGCCACCCTACATACGGGGCGACAGGGCCTCTGCGAAGCTTGCGCCGATGGCCGAACCGACGGGCTGGCGGCTCTGGTGGCTGAAGCGGCGCTGGTACGAGCGCAACCGCCGCCTGACCCGGCGCTGGCGGATCAACCGGCACATGGCGCGGGCCGGCGCCTACATCCGCTTTCCGGTCGAGGGCGAGGTGCTCGAAGCGCTTGACGACGGGCGCCTGGAGATCGGTCGCAACACCCTCCTCGAGCCGATGTGCTGGATCACGATGTCACCCGACGCGACGATCCGGATCGGCGAGGGGTGCTTCCTCAACCAGGGGACGATGCTCGCCGCGCAGCAGGGAATCGAGATCGGCGACCACGTGATGTTCGCCAACTGGTGCTTCGTCGGTGACGCCGCCCACCGCTTCGACCACCCCGACCAGCCGGTCACCCACCAGGGCTTCACCAGCAAGGCGCCGGTGAAGATCGGCGACAACTGCTGGTTCGGCGTCAACTGCGTGGTCACCAGCGGGGTCGAGGTGGGGGAGAGATGCGTGATCGGCGCCAACTCGGTGGTCACTGAGAGCCTGCCGCCGCGGATCATCGCCGCGGGCTCGCCGGCGAAGGTGATCCGCGAGATCGAATTTCGCGAGACGGAGCGTGCCGGTGCGTAGGGCAGCCGCGGTGACGGCGCTGTTCACGCTCTTGCTCATCGCCGGCTGTGGCGGCGGGGGCGGCGACGAAACGAGCGGGCCGGCCGGGTCGGGGAAGGGCAAGCAATCCGGCCGGACGGAGACGACCGGGGCCAAGGGGGCAAAGCCGAGCGGGGAGGGCGGCCGAGGCGGCGAGCCGGCCAAGAAACGCGCCGCGACCGGCCCCAACCTCTCCGACGCGGCGACGATCCGGATCGTGATCGACCGGGCCCTGGCGAGCGGCGAGCCCCTCCTCGCCTGCGAGCTCTACGTCACTCCCGCCTATGTCACGAAGGCCTACGGCGGCCGCGACGGATGCCGTCGCGCGCAGGGCCCGAAGGCGGTCGCTGACGGAGTCAAGGTCAGCGAGGTGAAGGTCGAGGGCGGCAGCGCGACCGCGGTCGCCGTGCCGAACGGCGGCGCCAGCGACGGCGAGGACCTGGACGTGTCCCTCGTGCTCGAGGGTGGCGCATGGAAGGTCGACTCGATCGAGTCCGACGCCCCGGTGGGCCCCTAGCGGGACCTCACTCGAGGACCTGGACGAGGATCGTCCGCTCTCGCGGGCGGTCGTCGAAGTCGACCAGGACGAGCTGCTGCCAGGTCCCGAGCGCCAGCCGCCCCCCGGTGACGGGGACGGCCTCCGACGGTCCGACCACGGACGCCCGCTGGTGGGCGTGTGAGTTCGAGTCGTGGTTCAGGCGGTTGTGCTCATAGTCGCCCCGCGTCGGGATCAGCCGCTCGAGCATCTCGCGCAGGTCCCGGACGCCGCCGGGCTCGAACTCCATGGTCGTGATCGCGGCGGTCGACCCCCTGACGAACACAAGCGCCTGGGCCTCGCCGGCGCCGGAGGCGTCGACCACCCGCTGCACGCCCGCGGTTATGTCGACGACGTCGGAGTCGCCCTGGGTCGAGAGGCGCAGCTCTCCGTTGTGCACCGGCATCGGCGCAACCTACCGCGGCCGTCACGGCGAGCCGGGCCCGGCTCGGAGCACGGTCTCGGTTGGGTCAGGTACCGCGCGGGTTGGCGGCGTCCCCGCCGACGCGGAAGCCGTCGAGTAGCCGCGGCACGCGCATCAGGCCGCAGAGGCCGACGACGACGCAGAGCACGTCGGTGAACGTGTCCATCCCGAAGACGTTCGAGACCACGTTCTCGTCGAACAGGCCGGCCATCCCCCAGCTCAGGGCGCCGATCAACACGAACAGCAGAGCGACCGGCCGGCCGTGCCTAGCTGAGTGGCTCCCACTCCCAGTTGGCGGCCGAGGCCAGGCTCTCGTGCTCGAGGTAGCGGTGGAACTCGGCCAGCTCCTCCGGCTCCATCGAGTAGACGTGCTCGGGGCCCGGGAACGATCGGTCCCGGACCTCGGCTGCGTAGGCGCGCAGGCCATCGACCATCCGGTCATGAACGTTTTCGTAGCGCTTGACGAACTTGGCCATGTGGCCGGTCGTGATCCCGAGCAGGTCGTGGAAGACGAGCACCTGCCCCGCGGTCGCGGCGCCGGCGCCGATCCCGATCGTCGGGACCTCGAGCCGCGTCGCCAGCGCCTCCGCCACCGCCGCCGGGACCGCCTCGAAGACGATCGCGAAACAACCGACCGACTGGAGGGCCAGCGCATCCTCGGCGAGCTGCGCGGCCCTGCCCGCGGTCTTCCCCTGCGCCCGGTAGCCGCCCAGTGCGGTCGCCGTCTGCGGGGTCAGCCCGACATGGCCCATCACCGGGATGCCCGCTCGGACGATCGCCCTGGCCCGGTCGACCGAGGGGCCGCCGCGCTCGAGCTTGACGGCATCGCACCCCGCCTCCTTGACGAAGCGCTGCGCGTTCTCGACCGCCTGCTCGTTCGTGCGCTCGTAGGAGCCGAAGGGCATGTCGCCGACCAGCAGGGGGGTCTTCAGCCCTCGCCGGACCGCGGCCGCCAGCATCAGCATCTCGTCCAGCCCGACCGGGACGGTCGAGTCGTAGCCGAGCACGCAGTTCGCCGCTGAGTCACCGACCAGGACGAGGTCGACGCCGGCCTCCTCGGCCACCTGGGCCGAAGGGAAGTCGTAGGCGGTGACCATCACGATCGGCTCGCCGCGCTCTTTCATCTCGATCAGGCGCGGCAGGGTCATCGGGCGGCGCGACGCGGTCTCGGCGCCCAGGGCCTCGACGGGTCTCTTGCCAGAGCTCATGGCTTCCCCTTCGGGTCTTCGTCCGGCTGGACGATCAGGTTGTCGATCAGGCGCGCGCCACCCACCCGGGCGGCGACGGCGATCATCACGGGCCGCCCGTTGAGCGTGGCGGCGGAGGAAAGGTCGTCGGGGTCGCGAGCCTCGAGGTACTCGGGCTCGATGCCCGCGGCGCGCAGCTCGGCACGCGCGTCCTCGAGGCCCTGCTCGAGTGAGCCGTGGCGGGCACCCTCAGCGGCCCGTGCCAGGGCCCGGGAGAGCGCCGTCGCCCGCTGACGATCTTCGGACCCGAGGTAGGCGTTTCGCGAGGACAAGGCCAGGCCGTCGCCCTCGCGCACCGTCGGCACGACCTCGATCCGGACCGGGAAGTCGAGATCGGCGGTCATCCTCCGGATGACCGCGGCCTGCTGGCCGTCCTTCTGCCCGAAGTAGGCGACATCCGGCTCGACGGTGTTGAAGAGCTTTGCGACCACCGTGGTCACCCCGCGGAAGTGCTCGGGGCCGCGCCGTTCAGGGTCACCGCAGAGGACGCTGGTCAGCGGTCCCTCAACCACGACCTGGGTGGTGAAGTTGTTCGGATAGACCTCCTCGACCGGCGGCGCGTAGACGAGGTCGACGCCCTCCGCCTCGGCCAGGGCGGCGTCGCGGCGCTCGTCACGCGGGTAGCGGTCGAGGTCCTCACCGGGGCCGAACTGGGCGGGGTTGACGAACAGGCTCATCACGACGACATCGCAGTCGGCTCGCGCCGCGCGCAGCAGCGCCAGGTGTCCCGCGTGGAGGAAGCCCATGGTGGGGACCAGTGCGATCCGCCTACCCTCCGCCCGAGGCCGGGCGAGAGCGGCGCGAACCTCGGGCTTGCTGCCGACGATCCTCATCGGGCGGGCTCCCCGGTCCGGCCGGCCACGGCACGGGTGCGTTCCGCCAGCGCTCGATAGAGGTCCAGCAGCTCGGGGTCGGCGGCGGCGATCGCCTCCAGATGCGCGGCGACCGTTGCCTCGTCGCCGCGGGCGATCGGGCCGGTGAGCGCCGCCGCCCCGCGCTCCGACCAATTGGCGGCCGACCTCAGCACGAGGGTGGAGAGAAGCTCGCGGCCGTCGTCGACCCCCGCCCGCTCGAGCAGCTCGACGGCCGACTCCTCGAGCGCCACGAGGAAGTTCGAAGCGATGCACGCGGCCGCGTGGTAGGCGGTGCGGGACTCCTCCGGCACGTCGAACGGCCTCATCCCCAGCGCTTCGGCGAGCTCGCGTGCCACCGCCAGCGCCTCCTCATCATCCGCCGCGAGCGCGCACGGCGCCCCGGCGAGCTCGGTCCGGCCGTCGGGCACGCTCATCAGGGGGTGGAGCGAGAAGGCACCGGCGCCGCGCGACGTCGCAGCGGCGAGGACGTCGAGCCCGGTCGCACCGCTCGTGTGCCCGACGAAACGGACGTTGCCGGCCGTCGCCTCACAGGCGTCCCCTATCTCGCCGTCGGGGACGCAGAGGAGGACGATCCTGGCGGCGGGGTCGACCGGCTCCCCGCGCCCGTGAAGGCTGTGTTCCAGTCCGGCCGCGCGGAGGGCGCGGGATACGGAGCGTCCCACCCTGCCGGGGCCGACGATCGCGAGCGCCGAGGCGCGCCTATTTCGGGTCGATTCCCGTTCCAGTTCCCGCATGCGAGATACCAGACGGAGCTTTGAGCTCTTCGTGCTTCAGCCGGATACTGCTTCGGTCCACGCCCCGCAACCGGGGTCGCGGCCAACGGGGATTATAGGGACAGGCATACCCCGGCAGAGGCGTTCGAAGCAGCCTCGGAACGGTCCTCCGGCGGGGTTAGCATGGCCCCAGACGTGCCGATCTACGAGTTCCACTGCGACGAATGCGGGACCCGCTTCGAGGAGCTCGTCACGGCCGCCACCGAGGCGGCGGGGTGCCCGTCGTGCGGGTCACGCCGGCCCCGGCGGCTGCTCTCCTCGGTCTC
>DATFPK010000143.1:0-43635 GCA_035264885.1 Solirubrobacterales bacterium | reverse complement strand
GCCGGCCCCGGAGGCTGTTCTCCTCGGTCTCGCCGCCGTCCCGCCAGCCACGCGGCGCCCGGGTCCGGGAGTCGGAGTCGCGCCGTCGCGACCGCGAGGCCGCCCGCGGCCAGCGCCTGGCCGAGGCGAAGCGCAGGCGCTCGCGTGGGGATCTGCCGTGAGCGACGCCGCCGCCCGGCGCGAGCAGCTCGTCGGGCTCTACCGCGAGGCCAGGGCCTGCCAGCGGTGCCCGCTCTACGCGACCAGGACAAAGGTCGTCTTCGGCGCGGGGAACGCCGACGCCGACCTGATGTTCGTCGGCGAGGCCCCGGGCGCCGAGGAGGACCGCCAGGGGCTGCCGTTCGTCGGTCGTGCCGGCCAGCTCCTGGGCACCCTTTTGGAGGGCATCGGGCTGAGCCGTGAGGACGTCTTCATCACCAACGTGCTCAAGTCGCGGCCGCCCGGCAACCGTGACCCGCAGCCGGGGGAGATCGAAGCCTGCCGCCCGTTCCTGTTCGAGCAGATCCGGCTGATCGAGCCGCGGGTCTTGTGCACGCTCGGCAACTTCGCGACGAAGCTGCTGACCCGGAACCCCACCGGAATCACCCGGGTCAGGGGCACGCCGCAGGTGCATGAGCTGGGGGCCCGCACGGTCTTCGTGTTCCCGCTGCTGCACCCGGCCGCGGCGCTCCGCACCCCGGCGATGGCGGAGACGCTGCGCTCCGACTTCGCGAAGCTTCCGGCCCTGCTGGGCCAGCCGCTGCCCGGCGCCGAGGAGCCTCCCGCCCGCGCCGAGGCGGCGGCAGTGGCCGAAGAGCCGGCCCGTCCCACGGTGGACCAGCTCGGCTTCTTCGCTTGAGCGCCGACCGCGCCGTCAGGACCGGCTCGGCCGAGGAAACCGCGGCGCTCGGCGCCGAGCTCGCCTACGGGCTGGAGGCCGGCGATGTGGTCGTCGTCAGCGGCGATGTCGGGACCGGCAAGAGCACGCTGATCCGCGGCGCTGCCCGCTCGCTGGGGGTCGAGGGGCCGATCGCCTCGCCGACCTTCACGATCGGCCGGCGCTACCGCGGCCGCCTGCCGGTCTCCCACCTCGACCTCTACCGGCTGGGATCGCTGGAGGCGGAGGAGCCGGGGCTCCTCGACGACTATCTGACGCCGGACGCGATCGCCTTCGTCGAGTGGCCGGCCGCCGCCGAGCCAAGTCTGCGGAGGATCGCCGCCCGCGTCCGGCTACGCCACGCCGGCGGCGACGAGAGGATCGTCGAGATCTCGCCGGCCGCCTACTTGCCGTAGTCCTCGAGCGCGTCCTCGACCCGTTCCTGGGCCTCCTCGGCCTGGCGCTGCGCGCCCTCCTGGAGCTGCTCGGCGTCCTCCTGCGCCTCTTCGATCTCCCGGCGGGCGTCCTCGGGCAGGTCCTTCGAGGACTCCTCGACCTGATCGCGGATGTCGTCCTGGATCCTGTCGGCGGAGTCCTCGAACGACTTCTGGGCCTCGCGAGCGGCGTCGGCGGCGTCGTTCTGATCGCCGCACCCCGCCCAGGCGCCGGCCGAGGCGGCGCTCGCGCAGACCGCCAGGACCGCCGCGTGCCTGCGAACTCCTCTCAGGGCCAGCCTCCTCGCGGCTCGGGCCGACCGCATCAGGCGGAGCCCGCGCTTGTTGAATCAACACGCGCGGTGGGTACCATCGCGCAGCCAAACCTAGCCAACCGCACACGGAGGAGACCCCCGACCATGAAGGCAGTCAAGACCCTCGTCGCCGCAGTCCTGGGCAGCGCGCTTCTCGCCACCGCGGCCCCGGCGTCGGCGGATGCGGCGGCCTTCCGGCACTACGTCGCCTGCGGTTTCACGGCCCAGGCCAAGCCCTCGCACTCCTGTCACAAGCGCCAGAAGAAGGCCGCCTTCTTCCGCAGCAAGCGGGCCGATGTCACCTACAAGGTCTGCGTCAGGTTCCCGCGCGGCGCGAGGCCCCGCTCCGCCTGCGTGAGCGACAACTTCGCGGAGCAGGGGTCGCTCTACTACAACCCGATCCAGTCCAGGGTCCCCGGCCGCCACAAGGTGACCTGGTTCGTCGGTCGCAAGCGGGTCGGGGTCTGGTACTTCCGGATTCGCGGCTGAGCCGAGCCGCGGCGCGATGATCGTCGTCGCGCTCGACACGGCCACGGACGACACGGCGGTCGCCGCGCTGCGCGACGGGGAGGTCGTCCACGAGGCCCTCGTCGGCCCCGGCGAGGCCGGTGGCCGGCCGAGCCACAACACCGCGCTGCTGCCGGGCATCGAGGAGGCGGCAGCGGCGGCGGGCGGGTGGCAGGAGGTCGACCGGATCGCGGTCGGGGTCGGTCCCGGCTCGTTCACGGGGCTGCGGATCGGGATCTCGACCGCGCGTGGCCTCGGGACGGCGCTCGGCAAGCCCCTGGCGCCAGTGGGGACGCTCGACGCGCTCGCCCGCGGGATCGGCGAGGAGGCGCCGGACCGGGGCCGCCTGGCGATTCTCGACGCCCGCCGTGGCGAGGTCTTCGCCGCCCTGTGGGATGTCGCCGGAGCGCCGGTCTGGCCACCCGCGGTGAGTTCGCCGGAAGAGCTGGCCAGCCGGATCCGGGAGCTCGACGAGCCGCCGCTGGCAGCCGGGTCCGGGGCGCTACGATTTCGCGAGGAGTTGGCCGGATCGGGCGCGGACGTGCCCACCGGCGCGAGCCCGCTCCACCGCATCGCCGCCCGCCACCTCGGCGCGCTCGGCGCCGCGGGCGACGGGGTCGAGCCGGAGGCGGTCGAGCCGATCTATCTGAGGCCTCCCGACGCGGAGCGATGGCGTGAGCGAGACAGCTGACAGCAGCGGGGCGTCGCAGACGCTGTACGAGCCCGGCGAGGGCGTCACCGTCCGCCGGCTCGCGTACTCGGACCTGCCGGCCGTGATCTCGATCGAGCGGCGCTCGTTCCCGACCCCCTGGTCCCTGGCGATGTTCGTGCTCGAGCTCTCGAAGCCGTCAGGCATCTGCCTGGCCGCGGCGGAGGGCGATGAGCTGCTCGGCTACCTCGTCTGCTCGCGGTACGACCAGGTCTGGCATCTGATGAACGTCGCGGTGGCTCCCGAGCAACGTCGCGCCGGGGTCGCCAAGCGGCTGATCCGCAGCCTCTTCGCCGAGGCCGGCGACGGGCTGCCGTTCACGCTCGAGGTCCGGGTCTCGAACCGCCAGGCGATCGCCATGTACGAGCGGTTCGGCTTCCGCTCCGCCGGCGTCCGCCGCCGCTACTACCACGACAACGGCGAGGACGCCTTGATCATGTGGCTGGAGCAGCCGGCGGCGGCGCTCTCCGCCTGATCAGGTGCGCCTGCTCGCGGTCGAGACCTCCTGCGACGACACCTGCGCGGCGGTCCTCGACGGTTCGCGGGTCCTCTCCAACGTCATCTCCTCCCAGGCCTCCGCGCACGAGCGCTTCGGCGGCGTCGTGCCCGAGGTTGCGTCGCGGCACCATCTCGAGCTGGCGACCCCGGTTGTCCGGGCGGCCCTGGACGACGCCGGGACGTCGCTGAACGACCTTGAGGCAGTCGCCGTCACCGCCGGACCGGGGCTGATCGGGGCCCTTCTGGTCGGCCTGAGCACGGCCAAGGCGATCGCTGCCGCCGCCCGCAAGCCGCTGATCCCGGTCGACCACCTTCACGGGCACGTGGCCGCGAACTTCCTCGAGCCCGAGCCGCTGTCGCCCCCGTTCCTCTGCCTCGTCGCCAGCGGCGGCCACACCCTGCTCGCCGCGGTGCGCGAGCCGAGCGGCTTTGACACCCTCGGCCAGACCCTGGACGACGCCGCCGGCGAGGCGCTCGACAAGGCGGCGCGGATGCTCGGCCTCGGGTACCCGGGCGGCCCGGCGATCGAGCGCCTGGCCCGCGACGGCGACCCCACCGCCTTCGAGTTCCCGGTGGCGATGACTCGCGACCCCGGCCTCGACTTCAGCTTCAGCGGCCTGAAGACGGCGCTCGTCTACCGCTGCCGCGACCTGGGCGGAGAGGGGGTGGCCGAGCGCCGCGCCGACCTCGCCGCCTCGTTCCAGGCAGCGGTCGTCGGCCAGCTCGCAGCGAAGCTCGAACGGGCCCTCGACCGGGATCCGTGGCCGGCGGTCGCGATCGGCGGCGGCGTCGCCGCCAACGGACCGCTCCGTCAGCGGGTGGGGGAGATCTGCGAGCGCCGCGGTCTGCGCCTGAAGCTCGTGCCCCTCGGGCTCTGCACCGACAACGCCGCGATGATCGGCGCCGCCGCCCTGCACTCCCCTGGGCTCGAGTACCCCGCGTACCTGGGCTACGACGCCTTCGCGACCGGCGAGCGGGCGGCGTGAGCGGCCACTCGGTCGTGCTCTACGGAAGACCGGGCTGCCACCTCTGCGATGAGGCCCGGGACCTCCTCCTGGACCTGCGCCGAGGTGGGCAGTCGTTCGAGCTCCGAGAGGTCGACATCGACTCCGACGACGGCCTCCTGCGCGCTTATCTGGAGCGGATTCCGGTCGTCGAAGTGGACGGCCGGGTCGTCTCCGAGCTCGTTCCGGACCGGGCTGCCCTGGAGGCGAGTCTCGATACTGTGGGTGAATGATCGAGCAGGGGACGGTTGAGCCGGGAATGCTGACCGGCGAGGGCGAGCGGCTGTCTCTCGGCGTCGCCGCACGGCTGTCCCGGTACCTCCAGGTGCTGACCCAGGCGCGGAAGATGGGTCGCGAGACGATCTCCTCGCAGGAGCTCTCCGAGTACACCCACATCAACCCGACGCAGATCCGCCGCGACCTCTCCGGGTTCGGCAAGTTCGGCAAGCGCGGCGTCGGCTACAACATCGAGTCCCTCGTCTCCGAGATCCGCAAGATCCTCCGGACCTCGGGGCAGCACAACATCGCCCTGTTCGGCGCCGGCAACCTCGGCCAGGCGATCGCCAGCTCCGACATCTTCGCCGACCACGGCTTCCAGATCGTCGCCGTCTTCGACGTCGACTCGGAAGTGGTCGGGACCCAGGTCGGTGAGCTCACCGTGCGCGACTTCTCGGAGCTGGAGTCGGTGGTCTCCGAGGAGGAGATCGTCGTCGGCGTCCTCGCCGTGCCGAGCAGCGCCGCCCAGGTGGTCGCCGATCGCCTCGTCGAGGCCGGCGTGAAGATCATCTTCAACTACTCCGAGCAGCTGCTCCAGGTGCCACCGGAGGTGACGGTCCACGCCTCCAGCCCCGCCGTCGACCTCCTCTACGCCCTCTACTTCTACCTGACCTGACTTGGCCGACGACGCTGGTCTCGACCTAGACGGCGTCCGCGAGACCTTCGAGTCCTCACGCGACTTCACCATCGGGCTCGAGGAGGAGTTCGCGATCGTCGATCCGGTGACGCTGGAGCTCGAGCACCGGTTCGAGGACCTGTACGACGCCTGCCAGGAGGACGAGGTGCTGGCCGAGGCGGCGGCGGGCGAGCTGATCGCGTCGGAGATCGAGATCCGGTCGGGACGGGCCGAGACGTTCACCGAGGCGGTCGAGCTGCAGTCCGAGCGCCGCCGCCGGCTGTTCGCGCTGGCTCGCGACATGGGGCTCGGGCTCGCGGCGTCCGGAACCCATCCGTGGGCCGACTACCTGGACCAGCAGATCATCGATACGCCCCACTATCAGCGCCTCCAGCGCGACCTCGGCTGGGTCGCCCAGCGCAACAACACGTGGAGCCTCCACGTGCACGTCGGCGTGCGCGGCGCCGATCGCGCGATCGCCGTCTGCGACGGGCTCCGCGAACGCCTGCCGATCCTGCTCGCGGTGTCCGCCAACTCACCGTTTCTCGACGGCCGCGACACCGGGCTGCATTCGGTCCGCTCGGAGATCTTCACCCGCACCTTCCCCCGCTGCGGCATCCCGGCTCCGTTCGCCGGGTGGCGCCGCTACGCCGACTTCGTCGCGCTGCTGGCGCGGACCGGGTCGATCGTCGAATCGACCCAGCTCTGGTGGAGCATCCGTCCGCACCACCGCTTCGGCACGGTCGAGGTCAGGATCTGCGACGCCCAGACGAGGGGCGACGAGTCCTTCGCGCTGGCCGGCCTGATGATCGCCTGCGTGGCCCAGGCCGCCGCCGACCAGGACGCCGGCGCCGCCGGAGAGCCCCTCGGTGACCGCGAGATCGAGGAGAACCTCTGGCGAGCGATCCGCTTCGGCATGGACGGCGAGCTCATCGACTTCGCCCGGGGCGAGACAGTGCCGGCCCGCGCGGCCCTCGAGGAGCTGCTCGAGTGGACAGGGCCTGCGCGCGAGCAGCTGGGGATCGACGTCGCCTTCCCCGAGCGCAACGGGGCGCAGCGGGCGATCGCCGCGCTGGGGGAGAGGGCCGGGATCCCCGACGTCTACCGGGCAGCGGTCGAGGAGACCGCCGCGACCTACCCGGAGCGGCAAGCTAGGCTGCCGAGCATGACCGCGGGAGATCCGTGATGGAAGCCGGCGCGCCCGGCGGCGCGGGCGGCCCCGAGGGCGGCGAAGGCCGTCAGCCGACCGAGGAGGAGGTCCGGGCGGCGCTCGAGGAGCAGATGAAGCAGGTCAGGGTCGAGGACCTGGTCCTCCAGAGCGTCGCCAGCCTGATCAACCTCACGGCGCGCCGCATCGCCAAGGAGGACGAGCGTGACCTCGATCAGGCTCGGGTCGGGATCGAGGCCGTGCGGGCCCTCTCCGGGCTCCTGCCCGAGGAGGCCGCGGGTCAGGTCCGCCAGGCCCTCTCGGAGCTCCAGATGCTCTACGCGCGCGAGTCCGGTGGCGGCGGGGAGGAGCCGGCGCAAGGGGGCGAGACGCAGCCCCCGGGGGAGCCTCCGAAGCCTCCGCCGGGCGCCCAGCAGCCACCGGGTGGGGGCGGCGACCGCCCCTCCGGCCTCTGGACGCCGCGCGGCTCCTAGGGCGGCGGAGCGCACCGCCCGGGCGTCGCGTCCACAGGTAGACTCCCGCGCCGCTTCCCGCGGGAAAACCCACTACAGGAGCCAAACTTGACCGACTTCTTCACCGATTACGGCGTCGTCTTCGCGCTCGCTTGCGCGGGCGCCGCCGTCGCCTACGGACTACTGATCACCCAGCGCCTGCTCGCTCTCTCGCCCGGCGACGGCCGCATGCAGGAGATCTCGCTCGCCGTCCAGGAGGGCGCCAGCGCCTACCTCAAGCGCCAGTACACGATCATCGCCGGCGTCGCGGTGGTCCTCGCGATCGCCCTGATCCCCCTCCAGAACGGCGTCACCGCGATCGGCTTCGTGGTCGGCGCGACCCTGTCCGGCGCCGCCGGGTTCATCGGCATGAACCTCTCGGTGCGGGCCAACGCACGGGTCGCCGAGGCGGCGAAGGGCGGCGTCCCGCCCGCCCTCGACGTCGCCTTCAAGGGCGGCTCGGTGACCGGGCTGCTCGTGGTCGGTCTCGCGCTGCTCGGTGTCGCTGGCTACTACGGGATCCTGGTCCTCACCGACCACACCGACAAGGAAGCCGTCGACGCGCTCGTCGGCCTCGGGTTCGGGGGCTCCCTGATCTCCGTCTTCGCGCGGCTGGGCGGCGGCATCTTCACCAAGGCCGCCGACGTCGGCGCCGATCTGGTCGGCAAGGTCGAGGCCGGGATCCCCGAGGACGATCCGCGCAACCCCGCGGTGATCGCCGACAACGTCGGCGACAACGTCGGCGACTGCGCCGGCATGGCAGCCGACCTCTTCGAGACCTACGCGGTGACCGCGGTCGCGGTGATGCTGCTCGGCGTCCTCACCTTCGGCGAGGCTCGAGAGGTCGCGGTCTACCCGCTCGTCCTCGGCGGCGTCGCGATCCTCGCCTCGATCGTCGGGGCGCTCTCGGTGCGGACCCGCACCGATCGCGTCGAGGGCGCTCTCTACCAGGGCCTGATCGTCTCCGCGGCCCTCTCGGCGGCGGCCTTCTACCCGGTCACGAAGTGGCTGATGGACGAGCTGAACATCAGGTCCACCGAGCTGACCGCCTCCGCTCCCGGCGTCACCGACCTCTGGCTCTGTGCCCTGATCGGGTTGGCGGTGACCGCGCTGCTCTTCGTGATCACCGACTACTACACGTCGACCCGATTCCGCCCGGTCCGCACGATCAGCGAGGCCTCCCGCACGGGCCACGCGACGAACATCATCCAGGGACTCGCGCAGGGCCTCCAGTCCACCGCGGCGCCGGCGATCGTGATCGCCCTCGCGATCCTCGCCGCCAACGAGCTCGCGGGGGTCTACGGCATCGCCATCGCCGTGATGGGCCAGCTCTCGCTGACCGGGCTGATCGTGGCCCTGGACGCGTTCGGCCCGATCACCGACAACGCCGGCGGCATCGCCGAGATGGCCGAGCTGCCCCAGGAGGTCCGCGACGTGACCGACCCCCTCGACGCGGTCGGCAACACCACGAAGGCGGTGACGAAGGGCTACGCGATCGGCTCCGCGGCCCTCGCGGCGCTGGTTCTGTTCGCCGCCTTCAAGCTCGAGCTGGCCGAGGAGGCACCGGCCGGCCTCGACCTCGACTCGCTGTTCAACCTCTCCAATCCAGACGTCCTGATCGGGCTGATCATCGGCGGCATGATGGTCTACCTCTTCGCGGCTCTGGCGATCGAGGCGGTCGGACGCGCCGGCGGCCAGGTCGTCGACGAGGTGCGACGCCAGTTCCGCGAGAAGCCGGGGATCATGGAGGGAACCGACAAGCCCGACTACGCCACCGCGGTCGGCATCGTCACCGCCTCGGCGCAGCGGGAGATGATCCTTCCCTCGCTGATCCCGATCGTCGTGCCGGTCGTCGTCGGCCTGCTCTCGGTCGACGCGCTCGGCGGCCTGCTGATCGGCGTGATCGTCGTCGGCCTGTTCGCCGCGATCTCGATGACGGCCGGCGGCGGCGCCTGGGACAACGCCAAGAAGCTGATCGAGGACGGCTCCCACGGCGGCAAGGGCTCCGAGGCCCATGCCGCGTCGGTGACCGGGGACACGGTCGGGGACCCCTACAAGGACACCGCCGGGCCGGCGATCAACCCGATGATCAAGGTCGCGAACATCGTCGCCCTCCTGATCATCCCGATCGTCTCGTTCTAACCGCGAGTCGCCGGTCGCCGGTCGCCAGGGGCCAGGTCCGGTGACCGAAGACCAGCGGCTGGCGACTCTCCTCAACGTCGCCGACTTCGAGCGGCGCGCCGAGGAGCGGCTCGAACCCGGCGCCTTCGGGTACTTCGCCGGCGGCGCGGGGGACGAGCGCACGCTGCGCGAGAACGCGGACGCCTGGGGGCGCTGGCGGCTGCGGCCGCGGGTGCTGGTCGACGTCGGCGACGTCTCGGCCGCGACCGAGGTCCTCGACGGGCCGGTTTCGATGCCGGTGCTGGTCGCGCCGGTCGCCTTTCAGCGCCTCGCCGACCCCGAGGGCGAGATCGCGATGGCGCGCGCCGCCGCCGCGGTCGGGAGCGTCTTCACGCTGTCGACGATCGCCACCGCGCGGCCCAGCGAAGTCGCGGCGGCGGCGCCGGCGGGGAGACGCTGGTTCCAGCTCTACTCGTTCCGCGACCGGGCGGTCACCAGGGCGCTGATGGAGGAGGCGGTCGACTGCGGCTTCGAGGCCATCCTCCTCACCGTCGACGCGCCGCGGGCCGGCCGTCGCGAGCGTGACTTCCGGACCGGGTTCGTGGTCCCCGCCGACCTCACCGTGCCCAGCCTCGACGCCGCGCTCGGCGGGGAGCGGCCGGTCACGATCAACGAGGTCTTCGCCCAGGTCGACCCGACCCTCGCCTGGGAGGCGCTCGAGGAGCTGGCGACCGATTGCCGCGTGCCCGTCCTGGTCAAGGGCGTGCAGACCGGCGAGGACGCCGCGCTGGCGGTGGACCACGGGGCGGCGGGGATAGTCGTCTCCAACCACGGCGGCCGGCAGCTCGACGGGGTCGCGCCGACCGCGGAAGTGCTGCCCGAGGCCGTTGAGGCCGTCGGGGGCCGCGGAGCGGTCTTCGTCGACGGCGGGATCCGGCGGGGCGGTGACGTGCTGGTCGCCCTGGCGCTCGGCGCCGACGCCGTGCTCGTCGGCCGGCCGGCGCTCTGGGGCCTGGCGGCGGGTGGAGAGGAGGGCGCCAGGCGGGTCCTCGAGCTCCTGCGTGCCGAGGTCGAGCTGGCGCTGGCGCTGCTCGGGGCCGGATCGCCCGCCGCGGTGTCCCCCGCCCATGTCCGTCGGGCCCCCTAGGAGCGCTTCCGCGCAAGCGTATATTCGCGCCTGATGGCAGAGCGGATCCCTCGCGAAGAGTCCCTGAAACGCGTTCACGGACCGAGCGCGCTGTTCGCCGCGGCCTACGGCAACGTCGGCTCCTCGATCTACTACGCGCTGGGCGTGGTCGCTCTCTACGCGCTCGGCCTGACCCCGGTCAGCTTCGCGATCGCCGGTCTGATCTTCGTCTGCACGGCGGCGTCCTACACCGAGGCGACGGTGATGTATCCGGAGGCGGGAGGCTCCTCGAGCTTCGCCCGCCACGCGTTCAACGAGGTGGTCTCCTTCTTCGCCGCGTGGGGGCAGATGCTGACCTACGTCATCACGGTCGCGATCTCGGCGTTCTTCGTGCCCCACTACCTTGCGGTCTTCTGGGAGCCGCTCGGGCACGGGCCCGGGGACGTGATCGCCGGCATCGTGCTGATCGCGCTGCTCGCGGCGCTCAACATCAAGGGCACCCAGGAGTCCGCCCGCCTGAACCTCGTCCTCGCGGTCGCCGACCTGCTGACCCAGGTCGTCCTCGTGGCAGTCGGCATCTTCCTCGTCCTCGACGTCGGGGCACTGGTCGACCAGGTCCACCTCGGCACCGCCCCGAGCTGGGGCGACTTCGCGCTCGGAATCGCGGTCGGGATGGTCGCCTACACCGGCATCGAGACGATCTCGAACATGGCCGAAGAGGCGAAGAAGCCGGTCGGCAAGACGGTCCCGCGCGGCGTCGGGGCGGTGGTCCTGGCCGTGGTCGGCCTCTACGCGCTGCTGCCCGCGATCGCGCTCTCGGCGATGCCGGTCACCCTCGAGAACGGCGAATACACCACCGCGCTCGGGACCACCTTCGCCGACGACCCGGTCCTCGGCATCGTCGAGAACCTCGGCGTCGGAGCGGCACTGACCGACATCATGCGCGTCTACGTCGGGATCCTCGCCGCGGTGATCCTGATCATCGCGACCAACGCCGCCCTGATCGGCGTGTCGCGGCTGACCTACTCGATGGGTCACTACCGCCAGGTGCCGGAGCGGCTGCGCGCGATCCACCCACGATTCCACACGCCGTACGTCGCGATCCTCGTCTTCTCCCTGGTCGCGGTCGTCACCGTCATCCCGGGCGAGACGGCGTTCCTGGCGACGATGTACTCCTTCGGCGCGATGCTCTCGTTCACGATCGCGCACGTCTCGGTCATCCGACTGCGGAGCAAGTACCCCGAGGCGGAGCGCCCGTGGAGGCCGAGGGCGAACCTGCGGATCGGCGATACGTCGGTCCCCCTGACCGCGGTGTTCGGAGGCCTCGGGACATTCGGGGCCTGGATCGTCGTCATGGCGCTCGACCCGACCACGGTCGTGGTCGGAGGTGGGTGGATGGCCCTGGGGATGGTCCTCTACCTGCTCTTCCGCCGCCACCAGGGGCTGCCGGTGACGAAGACCGTCAAGGTGGTGACGCCGTCGCCGCTGGGCGTCGAGGAGGTCGAGTACCAGTCGGTCGTCGTCGCCTTCGACGATCGCAGCCCGTTCTCGGAGGACGTCGTGGCGACCGCGGTGAAGCTCGCCGGCGCGCGCCGTGGAGGCGTCCACGTCCATTCGATGATCACGGTTCCCAACCACCTGCCTCTCGACGCGAAGCTGCGGCGCGAGGAGAGCGAGGCGCGGAGCAAGATCGAGCAGGCCAAGCTGATCGGCGGACTGCGGGTGTCCGGCCACGTCGAGCGGGTCAGGCCCGGGCAGGCGGGCTATTCGATCGCCGAGGAGGCCGAGGAGATCAAGGCGCGGGCGATCGTCCTCGGCCTGCGCCACCACAACGGCGGACCGGTCCTCGACCAGACCGTGCGCACCGTCCTCGCCGAACGGCCCTGCCGGGTGATCGTCGTCTCGGACGGGGTCGACGAGCGGGCCCGTGGGCCGGGCAGGGCATTGGCGGCCGGCCTTGCCTGAGCGCCTCTACCACGGCTCGGTCCGCGTGCTGTCGATCCTCTTCGTGGTCGTGGGCGTCTTCCTGCTGGCGGTCACCCTGGCCGCCGGCGGTGGGCCGTTGTCGCTCGGCGTGCTGATGGGCGTCTGCTTCGTCGGCATCGGGATCGGCCGGTTCTGGGTCGCCTCGCGGATGACCGAGTGAGCGACGGGGACGAAAGGGAGGGCCAGGGGGCCCGGCACGACCAGGGCCCGCTGATCCAGCGGGGCGTCGGCGTCCCGTGGCTCTTCGCCGCGGTCTACTCCGCGGTCGGGTTCTCGATCTACTTCGCGCTGGGGGTCGTCGCCGATCGCGGGCTCGGGCTGACCCCGCTGATCTTCCTGGGAGCGGGGCTCCTGTTCATCCTCACCGCGCTGACCTACGTCGAGGGCGGCGCGATGTTCCGCGAGCGCGGCGGCTCCTCGACGTTCTCGCGGTATGCGTTCAACGAGCTGGTCGCGTTCATCGCCGGCTGGGCGATCCTGATCGACTACCTGATCGTCCTGGCGCTCGCGGCGCTGTCGGTCCCGCACTACCTGGAGCCGTTCTCGGGTCGCCTCGCCGATCCCGGCGCCGAGATCCCGGTCGCCACCTGCGTGATCCTCGCCGTCGCGGTCCTCAGCGCGCTCGACATCACCGGTCACCGCCGCCCGCGGCCGCTCGTCGTCCTCGCGCTCGCCGACCTCATGCTCCAGCTCGCGGTGATCGTCGTCGGCGCGTTCGCCGTTTGGCATCCAGAGCGGCTGACCGACAGCCTCGACCTGTTCGGCGACCCCGCGTTCACCGACATCGTCTACGCCGGCGTCCTGGCGATGCTCGCCTACGCCGGGATCGAGGCCGCCTCGGACCTCGCCCCCGACATCGACTTCCCGCCCCGGGCGCTCAAGCGGGTGGTCACGGTCGGGGCGGTGATGGTGCCCCTCATCTACGCGGGCATGGCGGCGGTCGCTCTGATGGCGGTCCCTGTGGTCGCCGGTCCGGACGGGCCGCAGACGGCGCTGGGCACGGAGTTCGTCGAGAACCCGGTGCTGGGCGTGGTATCCGCCTACGAGCCCGCCTGGGTCGGCGACGCGATGCGCTGGCTGGTCGCCCTGGTCGCGACGCCGGTCTTGTTCTGGGCGGCCAGCACGTCGATGCTCGGCGTCTCCCGGCACATCTACACGCTGGCGATCAACCGGCAGATCCCGAGCTGGTTGGGGAAGCTCGACCGCCACCACGCCACGCCGACGGTCGCGATCGCCGCCTCGGCGGTTATCGCGATCGGGCTGATCCTTCCCACGAACGTCGAGGTCCTGGCTGGCATCTACGCGTTCGGCGCTCTCCTGGCGATCACGCTCGCGCACGTGTCGATCATTCGGATGCGGGCGCTGGAGCCGAACCGCCGACGACCGTTCAAGGTCCCCTGGGGAGTGCGGATCCGCGGCGTCGAGGTGCCGCTGCCGGCCCTGGTCGGCGCCGTGGTCAGCGTCCTCGCCTTCCTCAGCGTCCTCGCCTACCACGACGAGGCGCGGTGGGTGGGAACCGGCTGGATGCTGTTCGGCCTCACCGCCTACGTGATTTACCGGCGCTTCGTCGAGGGAGTCAGCCTCACCGAGCGCGTCTCGGTCAGCGAGCGGGCGTTGACCAAGAGCGTGCCCGAGGTCCAGTACAGGACGCTGATCGTGCCCGTGTTCGGCACGCCGCTCGACGACGACATCGTCGGAACCGCGGGGCGGCTCGCAGCGGAGTCCGACAGCGACGGCGGCGCCCGCGCGCGGCCGCGGCTCGACCTGGTGTACGTGATCGAGGTGCCGCTGACCCTGCCGCTCGACGCCGCTCTGCCCGGCAAGCAGATCGACGAGGCAAACCGGGTGATCGGGCGGGCCCAGGAGGTCGGCTCCGAGTACCCGTCGGTGGACGTGACGGCCCGGGTGGTTCGGGCGCGTTCGGTCGCTGCCGGGATCGTCGAGGCGGCCCGGGAGGAGCACGCCGAGGCGATCGTCCTCGGCGGCGAGCCGCCCAGCCGGGTCCGCGGCGGGTCGATCCTCGGCGGCGTCGGCGGCCCCCGCCAGGAGGTGGTCGGCGAGGTGACCGAGTACGTGCTCAACCGGGCCCCCTGCCGGGTCCTGCTGACGGCGCCTCCCGAAGGCCGCGCGGAGGGCGACGGCAGGCGCAACGGGGCGGCCGGAAGCGGCGAGTCCGCGGGTTAGTATCAGCCCATGTTCATCCTGATCGTCGGCTGCGGCCGGGTCGGATCCTCGGTTGCGCGGGCCGCGCTGCGGGACGGCCACACCGTCTCCTGCCTCGACGAGGATCCCGAGTCCCACGCCCGGCTCGAGCTCGATCTCGAGCAGAGCTGGGAAGACCTCGGGGGGCAGTTCACGGTCGGCACCGGGCTCGAGCTCGAGGCGCTGACCGAGGCGGGGATCGAACAGGCCGACGCGTTCATCGCGTCAACCGACGGCGACAACACGAACATCATCATCGGCCAGATCGCCCAGCGCCGGTTCAACGTGCCGACGGTGATCGCGCGGATCCTCGACCCCTACCGGGCCGAGTGGTACGAGAAGCGCGGTCTGCACACGATCTGCCCCACCCGCGTCGCGATCGAGATGCTGGTCGGCGACGTCAAGCAGGCCGCGGAGCGCCAGGGCGACGCGGCGAGCACCGCCTGAGAGGAACGCTGACGTGTACGTGATCATCGTCGGCGCGGGCAAGGTTGGGTGGAACCTCGCCCGCGAGCTGCTCGAGAAGGGCCACGAGGTGACCGTGATCGAGAGCAACCGCCGTCGTTACCTGACGGTGGAGCAGGAGCTCGAGCACAACGTCCAGTACGGCGACGCATCGGAGCTGTGGGTCCTCGAGCGCTCGGGGATCCAGCGGGCCGACATGGTCATCGCCGTGACCGGCGACGACGAGGACAACATGCTGATCTGCCAGGTCGCCCGCGAGAAGTACATGGTCGACCGGATCATCGCCCGGGTGAACAACCCCCGGAACCGCCAGCACTTCGACCTGCTCGGGATCCGGCCGTCGGTCTCGGCGACCGACCTGATCCTGCGCCTCATCGAGCACGAGGTGCCCGAGTACGGGCTGGTCCACCTCCTCGACCTCCAGGAGGAGCGGCTGGAGATCATCGAGATGCTGCTCGCCGACGACTCGGGCGTGGTCGGCCAGCGCGTCGCCGACCTCGAGATGCCGGACGGCAGCCTGCTGATCTCGGTGCTGCGCGAGGGGCGCGGGTTCGTGCCCGGCCCCGACACGGTGCTCGAGGCGGGCGACGAGGTCCTGGCCGTGCTCGACCCGGGCAAGGAGGACGAGCTCAAGGAGTTCTTCGGCCCGAACGGCGCGGGCGCGTAGCGCGCATGGCGGATGGCGAGGTCGACTTCCTCCTGATCGGCGGCGGCATGGCGGCCGGGAACTGCGCCGCCCGGCTCCGCGAGCTCGGCGCCGAGGGCGAGATCATGCTGGTCGGGCGCGAGCCCGAGCCGCCGTACGAGCGCCCGCCGCTCTCCAAGGAGTATCTACGGGGGGAATCCGAGCGGCCCGAGGCCTACGTCAACGAGCCGTCCTGGTACGAGCAGAATGCAATCGACCTCCGGGTCGGCACGAACGTGATGTCGCTCGATTCCGCGGCGCGCACGGCGAAGCTCCAGGGTGGGGAGGAGGTGGCGTTCGGGAAGGCGCTGCTGGCCACCGGCGCGATGGTCAACATCCTCAGGGTCGATGGCGCCGAGCTGGAGGGAATCCACTACCTACGCGCCTTCGGCAACTCCGATGCGATCCGGGCCGAGGCCGAGCAGGCCGAGCGCGTCGTCCTCGTCGGCGGCAGCTACATCGGTAGCGAGGTCGCGGCGTCGCTGACCCGGGTGGGAAAGTCCTGTGCGATCGTGATGATGGAGGACGTGCTCCTGGAACGGCCGTTCGGCCAGCGCGCCGGGCGCTGGTTCCAGGCCTTGCTCGAGGAGCATGGGGTCGAGGTTCACGGCGGGCAGGAGGTCGAGGCCTTCGAGGGGGCCGGGCGCTTCGGGGCGGTGGTGACGAAGAGCGGCAAGGCGGTCGCGGGAGACCTGCTCGTGGTCGGCGCCGGCGTCCGGCCGGACGTGATGCTCGCCCAGCGGGCCGGGCTCGAGGTCGACAACGGCATCGTCTGCGACGCGAAGCTGATGACCTCGGTCGACGGGATCTACGCCGCCGGTGACTGCTGCAACTACGACAGCGTCGTCCACGGCCGCCGCCTGCGGATCGAGCACTGGGACGTGGCGATGCAGCAGGGGCGGGTGGCCGCCGAGAACATGCTCGGCGCGGCCCGCGACTATGACGTCGTGCCCTACTTCTTCAGCGACCTCGCCGACTGGGCGAGCCTCGAGTACGTTGGCCCGGCCCCGGCCTGGGACGAGGAGGTCTGGCGCGGCGAGCCCGGCGGCGGCCAGTTCCTCGTCTGGTACCTGAGCGGCGGGAAGGTCGCCGGCGCGCTCAGCGTCGAGCGGTCCGAGGACCTCGGCGAGGCCAGGCGCCTGCTCGCCGACGGGGTCGACGTGTCGGGCTCCAAGGCCGAGCTCGCCGACCCGGGCTCCGACCTCTCCACGCTCGGCTAGAGCCGGCCGGCATCCCGTTAGAGTTTCCGGCGCATCTTTGCGCCCTGGTGTAATGGCAGCACGCCTCGCTCTGGACGAGGTAGTCGGGGTTCAAATCCCTGGGGCGCAGCTAATTCCCTGCTGAGGCGAGGATTTCCTCTGCTACTTTCGCCACGGATGAGTCGCCGACCGACCGCACTCGCTGCTGCCCTGGTGGCGTCCGCCGCCCTCGTCGCCTGCGGCGGGGACGAGGGGGACGGTGGCGGCACGACGAGCACCGCCGCCGACACGCAGGTCAACCTCTCGCAGGCGGAACTGATCGAGGAGGGGGACGCGATCTGCGCCGAGGTCAACGCGGCGATCGCCGGCGTCGACGCCGGCGCGACCGACATCGCCAGCGAGCTGGCCCAGACCGCCGATCTCTACGGCGGCATGGTCGAGCGGCTGAAGGAACTGGGCAGCGTCGAGGCCGACCCCGCGCTGGCCGACGTCTACGACGCCGGAGACGCCCTGGTGCAGGCGGCCGATGACGCCGAGCTCGCGGCGCAGCGCGGCGAGGACCCGACCGGCGCCCAGGCCGACCTCGACTCCGCCCAGGCCGAGTTCCAATCCGCGGCGGACACCTACGGCTTCGCCGACTGTGGCGAGGGCGCCTCGACGACCACGCCGGCCGTGCCCGCCTCGCCGACCGCCCCGGGCACCCCGGTCGCGCCGACGGCGCCGACCGCCCCGGTGACGCCGACCGCGCCGGTGGCACCCGCCCCGGCGCCCGCGCCGGCTCCCGCCCCGGCACCCGCTCCCGCCCCGGCACCCGCTCCCGCCCCTCCCACCGGTGGCGCCGGCACCGGCGGCGGCACGGGTAGCGGCGGCGGCGGGACCGGCGGCATCGGCCCCGGCTAGCTCAGGCTGCCGAGGACTCCGCCCAGGCGCCGTAGAGCGCCGCGTAGGCGCCCCCGGCGGCGATCAGCTCGTCGTGGCTGCCCGACTCGGCGATCCGCCCGTCGTCGAGGACGACGATCTTGCCCGCCCGCCGGATCGTCGAGAGCCGGTGGGCGATGACGATCGCGGTCCGCCGCGCCAGCAGGCGCTCGAGGCCGCGCTCGATCACCTTCTCGGTCCGCACGTCGACGTTGGAGGTCGCCTCGTCGAGGATCAGGATGCGCGGCTCGGCGAGGAGCGCCCGCGCGAAGGCGACGAGCTGGCGCTGCCCCGCCGAGAGCTGGACGCCGCGCTCGCCGACCTCGGTCTCGATTCCGTCCGGCAGCGCCTCGATGAAGGTGGTCGCGCCCACCGCGGCCGCGGCCGCCTCGATCTCCTCCAGCGTCGCGCTGGGCCGGCCGAACGCGATGTTCTCGCGGACGGTGCCCGAGAACAGGAAGCCCTCCTGGGGGACGATCCCGAGCTGGCGCCGCAGCGCCTCCTGCTTCAGGTCGCGGAGGTCGTGGCCGTCGATCAGCACGCGGCCGCGCTGCGGGTCGTAGAAGCGGGCGACGAGCTTCGCGAAGGTCGACTTGCCGGCCCCCGTCGCCCCGACCAGGGCCAGGGTCTGCCCCGGCGCCACGTGGAGGTCGACGTCGCGCATCGCCCAGTCGACCGGCTCGCCCGCCGCCTCGGGCTCGAGCGCGTCCTCGGCGTAGGAGAAGGAGACGCCCTCCATCCGGATGTCGCCCCGCAGCGTCCCGGGGTCGATCGCGGCCGGCGCGTCGACCATGTCGGGCTCGGTGTCGAGCAGGTCGAAGATCTTGTCGAGCGCCGCCATGCCCTGCTGGTAGGTCGTGTAGAGCTGCGAGAGCTGCTGGATCGGGTCGAAGAAGGTCTGGAGGTAGCCGACGAAGGCGACGAGGATGCCGATCTCGGTGTTGCCCTCGAGCACCTGGTAGCCGCCGTAGAGGAGGATCACCGCGGTGGCCACCGCGGACAGCAGCTCCACCGCGGGGAAGTACGCGGCGTTCAGATAGACGGTTCGCATGTTCGCCGCCCGGTTCGCCTCGTTCAGCTCGGCCATCTGCGTGATGTGGCGGGGCTCCTGGCCGAAGCTCCGCACCACCCGGACGCCGCTCAGCGTCTCCTGGAGGTAGCCGGTGATCGCGGCGATCCGCTCGCGCGTGGCCTTGTAGGCGCCGGCTGCGGCCACCCGGAAGACGATGCTGGCGACGGCGAGCAGGGGGAAGGTCAGGAAGGTGACGAGCGCCAGACCGGGGTCGAGGGCGAGCAGGATCACGACGACACCGAGCAGCGTCAGGGTCGCCGAGAAGAGCGTCGTGATGCCGTCGGTGATGAGCTGGTCGAGCGCCTGGACGTCGTTCGTCATCCGCGAGATCAGCACGCCGGGGCTGCGCCTGGTGAAGAAGCCGATCGACATCTGCTGCACGTGGGCGAAGATCCGCTCGCGGAGCTGCTGGAGGACGCGCTGCCCGACCCAGCCGGTGAGGTAGGTCTGGGCGTAGCTCGCCGCGGCGTAGAGGACGGCGCTGGCGACGAAGACGGCGACGATGACGTCGAGTGCGCCGACGTCGCCCTCGGTGATGCCGGCGTCGATCGCCTTCCCCGCGAGGTAGGGCGGCGCGAGCGCCGCGGCCGTCGCGACCAGGAGCGCGACCATCATCAGGGCCACCTTCCCCCGGTAGGGGCGGAGCAGCGCCAGCAGCCAGCGGACCTTGCGGCCGCGCTGGTCCTCGCCGCGGACCAGGCGCCAGAGCGCCGCGAACAGCAGCGCCACTTCGCGCAGGCGGTTCCGCTCCGGATTCACAGCCGCGCCATCTCCTCGCGCTCCTCGAGGTCGCGCTGGAGGAAGACCGAGTCGGCCAGGCCGTGCTCGGCGATCTCACGGTAGAACGAGCAGCCCTCGAGCAGCTCCTCGTGCGTGCCGCGGTCGACGATCTGCCCGCCGTCCATGACCACTACCTCGTCGGCCAGCGAGACGGTCGAGAGCCGGTGGGCGATCACGAACGTGGTCCGGCCCCGCATCACCTCGGCGAGGCCGGCGCGGATCGCCGCCTCGGTGCGGGCGTCCACCGAGGAGGTCGCGTCGTCGAGGATCAGGATCCGCGGGTCGGCGAGAAATGCCCGGGCGATCGCCACCCGCTGGCGCTGTCCCCCCGAGAGCGTCAGGCCGCGCTCCCCGACGACTGCGTCGTACCCGTCCGGCAGGTCGCGGATGAAGGCGTCGGCCTGGGCCCGCCGCGCCGCCGCCTCGACCTCCTCGCGGGTCGCGTCGGGCCGGGCGTAGGCGATGTTCTCGGCGACGCTCGCCGAGAACAGGAAGCTGTCGTCGGCGACGAAGGCGATTTCGGAGCGCAGCGAGTCGACGTCGACCCCGCGGACATCGGCCCCGTCGACCGAGACCGTGCCCTCGGTCGGGTCGTACAGCCGGGCGACGAGCGCGACGAGACTGGTCTTGCCCGAGCCGGAGGGACCCACGAGGGCCACCGTGGAGCCGGGCGTGACCTCGAGGTCGATGTCGCTGAGCGCCGGAGCGGCGCCGTCGTAGCGCAGGCCGACGCCCTGCATCGAGACGCGACCGCCCCCCGGCGGCAGCGGCGGCGCATCCGGCGGGCTCTCGATCCGCGGGTCGCGGTCGAGGATCTCGAACAGCCGGTTGCCGGACGCGATCGCCCTCTGGGCCATCCCGAGCGCGATGCCGAGCATCCGCATCGGCGATGCCAGGATCACGAGGTAGGTGTAGAAGGCGGTGAACTCGCCGAGGGTCAGGCTGCCGTTGATCACCTCGCGTCCGCCGACGAACAGGACCAGGGCGATCCCGGCCTGCGGCAGCAGCCCGATGAGCGGCGTGTAGAAGGCCCGCAGCCGGTTCGAGTAGATGCTCTGGTCGAAGACGCGGCCGACGGCGCCGCGGAAGCGGTGGAGCTGGTGCTCCTCACGGGCGAACGCCTTGACGATCCGGATCCCCGAGACGTTCTCCTCAGCCGCCGCGGTCAGCTCGGCAATCCGCTGCTGTACCTCCTGGAGGGCGGGTCGCGAGCGCCGGTTGTAGCTGGCCGCGGTGACGACTACGACCGGGGCGGGGGCCAGGGCCAGAAGCGCCAGCCACGGGTTGATCGCCACCATCACGACCGTCGCCAGGGTGATGGTCAGAAGGTTCTGGGTGATGAAGATCAGCCCGTATCCGAGGAAGAACCGGATCGACTGCAGGTCGACTGTCGCCCGTGACATGAGCTGCCCGGTCTGCTGGGTGTCGAAGAACCCCAGTTCGAGGCGTTGGAGGTGGGAGTAGAGGCGCTGACGGAGGTCGTACTCCACGGCCAGGGAGACCCGGCCGGCGACGAGGCGGCGGACGACCGTGAGGCCGACCCGGAGCAGGGCGGCGGCGATGATCGCCAGCGCCAGCGGCAGGAGGTCGGGGCGGTCGCCGCGCTCGACCGCGTCGACCGCCCGCCCGACCAGCCACGGAATCAGGACGGTCATGCCCATCGCCAGCCAGGCGAAGACCAGCGACCCCCACAGCGCCCGGCGGTGGGGCCGGAGGAACGCGAGCAGCCGTCTGAAGGTTGGCATCGCCTCCACTATATAAAGTGAAGTACCGACCCGCCCCCGCGTGCGGACGACTTTTTCGCTCCATAGCGAGGATAAGTTCGTCCGGTGCGGCGATACTTCGGGCGTGCCCGCGCCGCCGGCCGGACTCTGCGACAGCTGCCGCCATCAGCGGGTCGTCGGCAACACCCGCGGCTCGCGCTTCTCGCTCTGCGAACGCTCCCGAACCGATCCGGTGTACCCGCGCTACCCGCGGCTTCCAGTCACCAGCTGCGCCGGCTACGAGGCTCGCGCCGGGGGGGCGGGGTCGGGCTGATCAGCGGATCCGCGACGCGGCCTCGGCGCTCGATACCTTGCCCTCGCAGTCGGGCTCGGGCGGCGGCGGCCGGTCCCCCTCCAGCCGGCGCGGGTCGACGAGGATCTCGAAGTTCGTGACCCCGTGGAACGGGGTGGACGTCCCGTCGTTGCGGGCCAGGGTGATGATCAGCCGGTAGAAGCCGGGCGGGAGCCGCTCGTAGTAGATCTCGGGCAGTGTCGCCGGCGAGTAGAGCCCGGCCGATCCGATCCGCTCGGCCAGGACCCCGTTCGGCCCGGAATGCCTCGGGAAGTCGAACGAGCGGCCGATCAGCCGGCCGCTGCCGAACGGGCTGTTGATCGCCCGCTCGAGCTTCTCCGGGTCCACGCAATCCGGAACCCGGTTCAGGGAGAACTTGATGTGGCCCTCACCCAGCTCCGGCGCCTTGCCGAAGTGCAGCGGCGACAGCTTGAAGTTCTCGATCTTGAGCTTGACGACGACCGCGCGGTTCTCGTGCCGGGAGCCGTTTCGGGGCGAGACGATCTCGACGTTCGGCAGCCCGGGGACGGGCTCCGCCTTGGCGGCCGCCTCGTCGTCGCCGCCGTCGATCGCGACAGCGGCGATGGCGACCGCGGCCGTCACCGCGACCAGCACCGCGATGACGGTCCGCGTGCTCATCGGCCGGGAGATTACGCACACCCGCCCGGGCGCCGATCGGATAGGTTCCCCGCAGCCGACCCCGAGGAGAAGCGGATGGATGCGACCCAGCTGAAGAGGATTCCGATCTTCCAGGACGTTCCCGACGAGGACCTCCGGGTGGTGACCACCTTCGCGACCAGCGACGAGGTGGCCGAGGGCACCCAGATCGTCAAGGAGGGCGACTACGCCAATCACTTCATGGCGATCGAGGAGGGCAGCGCCAAGGTCACCCGCGACGGCGAGGAGGTCGGTGAGCTCAGCACGGGCGACATCTTCGGCGAGATCGGCCTGCTCGAGAAGGAGCGGCGCAGCGCGACCGTGACCGCGACGTCGCGGGTCAAGCTGATCAAGATCGAGCGCTGGGAGCTCCAGCGGCTCAAGAAGGTCCTTCCGGGCGTCTACGCGAAGATCGAGCAGTTGGCCGGGGAGCGCCGCGGCCCCGTCGCCGAGTAGCCGCGCGCCGGCCCCGGCGACGTTCGCGTATTCCTAAGATGTCCTAACATTCCGCTCACGGGCACCCGTGGTGACACAGGGCCATCCCGGGGCCGCTGACCGAATAGACGAGGCAGGGAACCTCATCGCGGTCGCGCCCCGGTACCGCAGCGAGGAATTCGTTAGGAGGTCGGGCTTGACCCCCGCCGAGGCAAGGTTGTTCCATCGCTACCGCCAGCAGGGCGACGACTCTGCGCGCGACGAGCTGACAGCGCTCTACCTGCCGCTCGCCCGGGCGCTCTCGCGGCGCTACCGGTCGGCCAGCGAGCCCTACGAGGACCTGTTCCAGGTGGCCTGCCTCGGCCTCGTCAAGGCGATCGACCGCTACGACCCCGACCAGGGGAGCAGCTTCCAGGCCTACGCCGTCCCGACGATCCTCGGCGAGGTCAAGCGGCACTTCCGCGACCGCGTGATGCCGCTGCACATGCCGCGCGGCGTCAAGGAGCGCGCGCTCGAGGTCGGGCGGATCTCCGAGGCCCTCACCGGTGAGCTCGAGCGGCCGCCGAGCGTCCACGAGGTCGCCGAGCGGACCGAGCTCACCCCCGACGACGTGGTGGAGGCGCTGGGCGCGATCGAGGCCGCGAAGACGGTCTCCCTGGACGTCCCTTTCCGGTCCGACGACGGCGACTCGCCGCCGGCTGTCGAGGCGGTTGGCGACCGCGACCCGAAGCTCGACTCGGTCGAGTCCCAGATCGCCGTGCGGGCGGCGATGGAGGTGCTCGACGAGCGTGAGCGGCGCTGCATCGACCTCCGCTTCAGGCGCGACCTGACCCAGGAGGAGATCGCGACCGAGGTCGGCGTCTCGCAGGTCCACGTCTCGCGGATCCTGCGGCGGGCGCTCGAGAAGCTGCGTGGATCGGCGGCCGAGCTCGACTACGAGCTCGTCGCCTGACGGCCGCGGCCCACGGGGCCGTCGGAAATTTTTCGGCGCCGAGGTTTAGGCCCGCGCCAGGCGCGGGTAATCATGGTCGTGACACGGCGACTGCGCGCTGGGACCGCGGTCGCCGACACGAGAGGCCGTCGAGCCTCCCTGCCCAGCTGTGCCCGGTCTGCCCGACCGGGCACAGCCCGTTTCAGGCGCCGTTTCCGGGGCCTGAGCGCCAGCTCCCGTGCCTGGGCCGGCCTTCAGCAGACCAGGTCGAGCTCGAAGCAGAGGTCGGAGACCAGGCTCTCGAGGTCGCTGAGCCGCTCTTCGAGATCGGTGAGGTCCTCGCCGGCCGCACCGTCGGACTCGAGGTCCTCGACCCGCGCGGTCAGGTCGTCGACCTCGGCCGCGAGGTCGGCGACTGCTGTCTCGGCCGCGGACGTGTCCCCGGGCGGCCCCTGCGGTCCCTGGGGCCCCGGTTCGCCCCGCGGGCCCTGTGCACCGCGATCACCGGGCGGCCCGGGATCCCCGACGAGCAGGGTGGTGGCGGTGCCGACTGCGGCGCCGACCACGCAGGCGACCACCGCGACGAGGATCAGCAGGCGGGTGGGGGAGAGCTCGGGCACCGTCAGTCGAGACAGCGCCGGACCTTGGCGGCGATCGCCTGCGCCCGCGCGCGGTAGCCCTCGGCGTCCGGGTGGACCCCGTCGGACCTCATCCACTGGGGGTTCTCGCGCACCATCTGAGCCCAGTCGACGACCAGGAGCCGGTCAAAGCGGCGGTTCAACCGGGCGAGGACGGCGTTGTAGCCGGCGTAGCTGTGGCCGCCCACCGGCGGGCGGACGATGTTGGGCCAGACGACGCACCCCCGTCTGCCGACCAGCCCGACGGCCTGCCGGACCGCCCTGCCGAACGTCTCCGTTGCGCGAGGGTCGTCGTTGGTTCCCAGGCTCATCACCACGATCCGCGCCAGGTTGCGCTGACGCCGCAGGAGGTCGACGCCCTCGGGCGCGTGACGCGAGATCGAGGTCGACTGCGTCAGTGGCCATCCTGGCAGGGCCCGCGGCAGGTACGGCTTCGTGCCGACCGCCAGGGAGTCGCCGTTGACGAAGACCCGGGGGGCGCGGGCGCGGAACTGCACCCGTTCGACCCGCGCGTCGCCGACGAACCAGGCGACCGTGTAGCGGCCGGGCCCGGTGAGGCCGATCGCGGCGCGGGAAGGCTCACCGCGGAGGCCCGTCGTCCGGCGTCGGCAATGAGTGTGGCCGCCCGGCTTGCGGACGCAGACCCTGTAGGAGACCTCGCGCCGGGCGAGCGCCCGGAAGACGGCCGCCGGCGTCGCCCCGAGCGAGCAGCGCTGGGCGGCGTCCTCGGTGTGCAGGCTGCAGGCGACGTAGGCGTCGAACCTGGGTGTCGCCGCCGCGGCCGGCGTGGCGCCGGCGGCGGCGAGGACGACCAGCGCCGCGATTGGGACGAGTCGCCGCATGAGGGCGCAATCTAGCCTGCCGCCGATGCGCTGGGACGATGCCGCTCGCCAGGCGGCGATGGCCACCGCCGCCTGCATCGCCCTCTCCTTCGTCGTGGGCGGCGTCGCCTATGCGCTGCTCGGCGTGCACGAGAGCTACCCGGGCACCCACCAGTCGGGCCCCCTCGGTGAATGGTTCGGAGCGACCGCCTTCCGCTGGGACTCCGAGTGGTACCTGCGGATCACCGACCACGGCTACAACGAGATCCGGCTCGCCTTCTTCCCGCTCTACCCGCTGCTGGCGAGCGCGCTGGGCGCGCCGATCGGCTCACCGGCCGTCGCCGGCCTGCTCGTCTCCGTGGCCGCCACCTTCGCCGCGCTCCTCCTCCTGCACCGGCTGACCGAACTCGAGCTCGGCGGGGCCGCGGCTTCGCGGGCGGTCTGGATCGTCGCGCTCTTCCCGACCGGCGTCTTCCTGCCGGCGGTGATGACCGAGGCGCTGTTCCTCGCACTCACGGTGGGGTCGATCTATTCCGCCCGGCTCGGTCGCTGGGGCTGGGCGGTGGGGCTGGCGGCCGCGGCGGCGCTGACCCGCAACACCGGCGTGCTGCTGATCGTGCCGATCGTCCTCCTCTACCTCTACGGACCGCGCGCGGACCGGGCGCCGGTCCCGAAACAGGCGGGCTGGTCGCCGCGGTTCCCCGTCCGCCGCGACCTCGTCCTGCTGGCCGCGGTCCCGCTCGCCTGCGCCGGCTTTCTCGCCTACGGGTGGGCGTCAACCGGCGACGCCCTCGCTTCGCTACATGCCCAGGACGAGGTCTGGGACCGGCAGGTCGACGTCCCTCTGGCCGCGACCTGGCTCGCGGCCGAGGATGCCATCGAGGCCGTGGGAGACCTTGCGACCGGCCCGGGCCTGGGCCGAGCAGTCGCCTACGGGGACCCCACGTACGTCTCGCTCCGCGCCCTGCGTGAGTTCGCGTGGCTGGTCTTCGCCGCCGTGGCGCTGGTCGGCGCCTGCCGCCGCCTCCCCCCGGCCTACGGCGTCTACGCCGGCCTGGCGATGCTGGTGCCGCTCTCGGCGCCGGCGCCCGACGACCCGCTCACCTCGTTCTCGCGCTACCTGCTGGTCCTCTTCCCGCTCCACATGTGGCTGGCCGGCTGGGCTTCGACCCGGGCTCGCCTGGCGGGGGTCCTCGTCCCGTCGGTCCTGCTCTTCGTCCTCTACGCCGTGGAGCTTGCGAACGGGCGCTGGGTCTAGAGTCCGTCACCGTGCCGGATCCCTACACGCACAAGAACCTGACCGAGGTCGAGGACTCGGCGCCGAAGTTCGGCTTCGAGGACCACCAGGAGGCCCGTTTCGCGCGGAGCGACTTCGACGCCGAGCAGACCGGCTTCAGCTACCACCGCGTCAAGCCGGGCAAGCGGCAGGGGTTCGGCCACCGCCACGACGAAGCCGAGGAGGTCTACGTGGTGATCCGCGGCTCCGGGAGGGTCAAGCTCGACGACGACATCCTCGAGCTGGCCGAGCTCGACGCGGTGCGGGTCTCGCCGGGGGTGACCCGCCAGTTCGAAGCCGCCGACGACGGCCTCGACCTGCTGGCCTTCGGGCCGCACCACGAGGGCGACCGGGGGGAGCTCGTCCCCGGCTGGTGGAGCGACTGATCCGCAGCGCCGCGGGTATCCGTCGACCGTAACCGGCTGCCGAGGAGCGAGGTGACGAATGGGCGTCGAGGTCAGTGAGCGTCAATCGCGAGAGGTCGCAGAGGCGGCCCGCGAGGAAGGGTGGGAGCTCCCGAGCTTCGGCCGCGAGCTGTTCCTCGGCAACCTGCGGCTCGACCTGATCCACCCCCAGCCCAAGGTCGATCCCGACGCCGCCGAGAAGGGGGAGCGGTTCCTGCGGGCGCTGCGCGACTTCCTCGAGCGCGAGGTCGATCCGCTGCAGATCGAGCGCGACGCGAAGATCCCCGAGGAGGCCATCGATGGCCTCAAGGAGCTGGGCGCGCTCGGGATGAAGGTCCCGGAGGAGTACGGGGGCCTGGGCCTCTCCCAGGTCTATTACAACCGGGCGCTCCAGATCGCCGGCGTCTGGCACGCGTCGCTGTCGACGCTGCTCTCGGCCCACCAGTCGATCGGGCTGGCCGAGCCGCTGCGGCTGTTCGGCTCCGAGGAGCAGAAGCGCGAGTGGCTGCCGAGGGTGGCCCGCACCCACATCTCCGCCTTCCTGCTGACCGAGCCCGACGTCGGGTCCGACCCGGCCCGGCTCGCGACCACCGCGGCGCCGAGCGAAGACGGCTCCGAGTACGTCCTCAACGGCGTCAAGCTCTGGGCGACGAACGGCGCGATCGCCGACGTCGTCGTCGTGATGGCCCAGGTGCCGAAGGGCGAGGGCCGCCGGGGAGGCATCAGCGCATTCATCCTGCCCTACGACGCCGAGGGCGTCACCGTCGAGCACCGCAACTCGTTCATGGGGCTGCGCGGGATCGAGAACTCGGTCACCCGGCTCGACGACGTTCGCGTGCCGGCCGAGAACCTGATCGGGAAGGAGGGCCAGGGGCTGAAGATCGCCCTCTCGACCCTCAACACCGGGCGCCTGGCGCTGCCGGCGATCTGCGTCGGCACGGCCAAGTGGGCGACCAAATCCGCTCGTGAGTGGGCCACCGAGCGCGTGCAATGGGGCCAGCCGGTCGGCAAGCACGACGCGGTCGCTCAGAAGATCGCCTTCATCGCCGCCAGCGCCTTCGGCCTCGAGGCGATGCTCGACGTCGCCAGCCGCCTGGCGGACGACAAGAAGAACGACATCCGGATCGAGGCGGCGATCGCCAAGCTCTACGGCTCCGAGCTCGCCTGGCAGGTGATCGACGAGCTGATCCAGATCCGCGGCGGCCGCGGCTACGAGACCGCCGAGTCGCTGAAGGCCAGGGGGGAGAGGCCGGTCCCCGCCGAGCAGTTCCTTCGCGACATGCGGATCAACCGGATCTTCGAGGGGTCGACCGAGATCATGCACCTGCTGATCGCCCGCGAGGCGGTGGACCAGCACCTGGAAGTCGCCGGCGACCTGCTCGAGGGCGAGGGCGGGCTCGGGGAGAAGGCGAAGAGCGCCCTCGGCGCCGGGTCCTTCTATGCCAAGTGGCTGCCCGGGCTGGCGTTCGGTGAGGGCCAGCGGCCGGGTTCGTTCGAGGAGTTCGGCCCGCTCGCCGAGCACCTGCGCTTCGCCGAGCGCAATTCGCGCAAGCTCGCCCGCTCGACCTTCTATGCGATGACCCGCTGGCAGGCGAAGCTGGAGCGCAAGCAGGCGGTTCTCGGCCGCGTGGTCGACATCGGCGCCGAGCTTTTCGCGATCTCCTCGGCGGTGGTCTACGCCCAGACGATCCGCACCGAGCGTCCCGACCGTGCCGAAGAGGCGGTTCGCCTGGCCGACCAGTTCTGCCGCCAGGCCCGCCGCCGCGTGCGCTCGCTGTTCGGCGCCCTCTGGTCCAACGACGACGACTCGAACTACGAGCTCGCGATGCAGGTCCTGGCCGGCGACCACGCCTGGATCGAGGAGGGCATCGCCGACCCGTCCGGGGAGGGGCCGATGGTCGCCTCGGACCCGGCCGCGGCCGAGACGGTCGCCGGCTAGGCGGTCGTCAGAACGCCGCCGCTGGCGGCCGGCGGCGGAACCGGCGCGGCGTTCTCGTCGGCGAGCGTCTGGAGCAGGGCCTCGACCACGGTCGGGTCGAACTGGGTGCCCGCGTGGAGCATCAGCTCGCCCCAGGCCTCTTCGCGCGAATGCGCGCGGCGGTAAGGGCGGTCGGTGATCATCGCGTGGTAGGCGTCGCAGGCGAGCGTGATCCGGCTGGCGAGCGGGATCTTCTCCCCGGCGAGGCCGTCGGGGTAGCCGGTGCCGTCCCAGCGCTCGTGCTCGGCCCGGATCGCCGCGCCGAGGTGCTCCAGGCCCGGCGAGCTCGAGATCAGCTTCTCGCCGTAGATGGGGTGCATCCTCATCACGACCCACTCGTCGTCGTCGAGCGGGCCGGGCTTCATAAGGATCGCGTCGGGAATGCTGATCTTGCCGACGTCGTGCAGCAGCGCGACCCGGGAGACGTCGGCGACCTCCTGCTCGGAGAGGCGGAGCCGGCAGGCGACCGCGATCGCGTGGGCGACGACCTCGCGCGAGTGGTCGGCGGTGTAGGAGTCGCGGGCGGCGACGGCGGCGACGAGGGCCTCGGTGACGGCGAACTCGCACTCGGAGCGGCGAGCGGCCTGCTGGAGGGATTCGCGCTCGAGCTGGCCGGCGAGGATGCTCGCGAAGACCTGCATCAGCTGCTGCTCGCGGTAGCCGAGGCCTGGCTTGGGCTGGGCGCTCGCCGCGCAGACGGTCCCGTAGACGCGACCGTCTGAGAACACCAGCGGCACCGACACGAAGGCGCGGATCTTCGTCTCCTTGACGAGGGGCACCGACGCGGCCCGCTCGTCGGCGCGCGTGTCGGGCATGAGGTTCGGCAGGCGCCCCTCGAGGATCCGGCTGCAGATCGTCTCCTCGACGGGCCGAGAGCCGCCGGGGCGAATGCCGAACGAGGCGCCGTCGCCGTGGAGGACGCGATAGATCTGGCGCTGGTCGGTGACCTCGGTGGCAACGGCCACGTCCATCGTGAGGAGGCTCTGAACGGCCTCGAGGGTGTGGATCACGGCAGGGCTGTCGGCGACCTCGCGCAGCTTCGCGAGGTCGGCGTCTTCGACGAACGTCATTGCCGCCGCGGCCTCCACGTTTCTCGGTATCGACCGCCGGTTGAGACTTCTGAAACGGGATCGAACAAATGGCCGTTGGTCAGCCGGACGTGACGACGATGGTCCCCTTCATCTGGGTCGGATGGAGAGTGCACAGGTAGCGATAGGTGCCGGCGCGCCTGAACGAGTGCCGATAGGTGACGCCGGCGTCCATGCCGTCGGAGAAGAAGCCCTTGCCCTTGACGTTGTGGATCTCCCTGCCCTCGTTGGTCCAGGTCACCGTGTCGCCGGCGGCGATCTCCGCTCGCGCCGGGTCGAAGGCGAAGTCACGCAGGGTGACGTCGCCCGGCGCCGCGGCGGTCTCGTCGTCGCCGCCGCAGCCGACCGGGCCCGAGGCACCCACGAGGAGCGCCCCGAGCCCGGCGGTGAGGAGGACGCGAACGCGCTGGCGCGTCCTTCGCCGTTTCCCCTCGGCGTGCACCGCTACTTGACCATGAAGGTCGTCGAGGCCGTGACGCCGGTGTCGGTGTGGTCGTTGTTGGCGAGGTCGACCTCGAGGGTGTGCTCGCCCTTCGGGAGCCCCTTGTAGGTGATCGTCGGTGCCACCGCGGGCGAGTACTTGCCGTCAACGCCGAGCTGGACGGCGAGCTTGCCGTTTGCGCCCGAGTACTTCGGATAGTCGAACTTGCCGCCGTCCATCGAGAAGTGGAGGTGGCCCTCACCGGCCATCTTCGCCATCCCGACCTGCTTCGGGTCGATCTTGAAGCCCGTCACGTCGACCTTCGCCGTGACGGTTGCCGGCGACGTGCCGCCGTCCTTCGGCGCCATGAACGTCACCGAAGGCTCGGCGCCTCCGCCGCTCGCTGCCGCGGTCGTCTCGCCGCCGCCGCTCGCGGCGGTCGTGTCGTCATCGTCGTCCCCGCATGCCGCCAGCCCCAAGGCCCCCGCGGCAAGCAGGATTGCTCCAGCCTTTTTCAGCATCTGAACTCCTCATCGGGGCATCGCCCCGGTTGTTTCCGTTGCCAGCCCTTACGAGGCCGGGCGGAGATCGGTTCACTGACCGCGGAACCGCGGATCCCCAGTTCAGCCCGAAAACCGGCCCGCCGGAGGCCCCAGTGACGCTGCTCGCGCGAGCGAGCGCCCCGGGCTACCGGATCCTGAGGCGCTTCTTTGCCGGGGTGGGGTCGGGGCCGCTTGGGCCGAACGCGCGGACCACGAACAGGTAGCGCCCCGGCGTGAGGTGGTTGTAGATCTTCGGGGAGCGGCAGCCCTTGACGGTGGCGGGCCTGTGGGGACGCTTCAGCTTGCACCGGAAGCCCCACGCCTCGCCGACCGCCTTGAACTCGAACCTCACCTTGTGGTGGCGGAGGTTCAACTTCGCCTGGGTGAGCCTTGTACCGGGAGGGCCCGGGATCGTGTGCGGGTCGCTCGTCTGCGAGGTCGGGCCGGCCGCGTTGGTGGCCGTCACCCGGCAGCGGTAGTCGCCCGGGACATAGGCGGTGTAGGAGGTGTCAGTCGCGCCGGCGATCTCGGCGCCATCGCGGGTCCATTGGTAGGCGATGCTCTGCGGCGCGCGGTAGAGGAAGGAGCGGAGCACGTCGGGTGCCCAGGTGGCCTGCGAGCAGGAGAGCACGGATCCCGGTGTCGACTCGCCCGTGATCTGCAGCGCGCCGGTGCCGCTCGGCACGCTGAGGATGGCCACGAAGCGCGGGGCTGACGCGCTCGCCCCCGAGATGTTGAGCCCGCCGCCGCCGCCCGACCCGTCGACGTTGACGTAAGAGATCGTGTCGCCCCCGAGGTTGCCCCAGTACATCTTCCCCGACGCGGGGTCGATCGCCATGCCGATCCCGCCGCGGTCGTTGGCCCCCGAGGTGCTGAGCTGGCCGCCGCCACCCGAGCCGTCGACGTTGGCGTAGCCGATCGTGCTGTCGAGGTTGGTCCAGTAGATCTTGGTGCCCGCGGGGTCGATCGTCACGCCATGGGGCTTGGTGATCGGCGCGCCGGTGGTGTCGAGCTCACCGCCGCCGCCCGATCCGTCGAGGTTGGCGTAGGAGATCGTGTTGGTGACCCGGTTGGCCCAGTAGATCCTCCCCGCCGCGGGGTCGATCACGGTGCCGTAGGGGTCGCTGGGGGTCGCACCGGAGATGTTGAGCAGGGCGCCGCCCGATCCGTCGAGGTTGGCGTAGGCGATCGTGTTGTCGTCGTTGGCCCAGTAGATCCGGCCTGCCCCAGGGTCGATCGCCAGACCGTGGGGTTTGTCTGCCGTCGCCCCGAAGGTGTTGAGCTGGCCGCCGCCGCCCGATCCGTCGAGGTTCGCATAGGAGATCGTGTTGTTTGCCTGGTTGGCCCAGTAGATCCGCCCCGCCGCGGCGTCGATCGCCACGCCGCGGGGGCCGCTCGGGGTGGCCCCGGTGATGTTGAGCGGCCCGCCGCCCGATCCGTCGAGGTTTGCCCAGGAGATCGTGTCGTTGCCATTGCCCCAGTAGATGCGATCCGACCCGAGCGCTGCGGGCGCCGACGCGAAGGCGAGCACCGCCGCGGCGATCAAGAGAACGCCTGTCCGCCGGCCGTGTCCGGCCCCTCCGATCATGCCCACTCCCTTGCCTCCCACCGCTGCCACTTTACCGCGCGCGTTGAGTCAACCGCGACTGGAACCCGATGCCGGAGGAGGGACTCGAACCCCCGACACGCGGATTATGATTCCGCTGCTCTAACCGACTGAGCTACTCCGGCGGGGAGGGGAATCGTAGCGGCGGGGGAGGGGGCCTCCGGGCGGCGGCTCTAGGGTTTCTCGCGTGGCGTCAGAGCTCGACAGGGCAGTGGCGGCGGTCGTGCGGGATTGCCTCGGGGTGCGCTCCGGCGAGGAGGCTCTGGTCATCTGCAATCCGGCGACGGAGCGGCTCGGCGTGGCGCTCCGCGACGAGGCCGCCAGAGCCGGTGCCGACGCCGTCCTGACGGTCATGGGCGAGCGAGAATCGCATGCGGCCGAGCCGCCCGCCCCTGTCGCCGCCGCGATGAAGGCCGCCGACGCCGTCATGGCCCCGACGGTCCAGTCGCTCTCCCATACCGCCGCCCGGCGCGAGGCGAGCGAGTCCGGCACCCGGATCGCCACCCTCCCGGGCGTCACCGAGGAGATGCTCGCACGGGTCATGTCCGCCGACATGGAGGGCCTGCGGCGCAAGGGCAAGGCTGTCGCCGAGGTCCTCGACTCCGCCTCGGAGGCCCGGATCACCTGCCCGAACGGCAGTGACCTGCGGCTCGGGCTCGAGGGACGCGAGGCCATCCCAGACGCGGGTGAGCTGACCGCCCCCGGCGCCTTCGGCAACCTCCCCTGCGGCGAAGGCTTCATCGCGCCGCTCGAGGGCACCTCCGAGGGCACCCTGGTCGTCGACGGCTCGATCGCCGGCATCGGACGCGTCTCGGAGGCGGTCACGCTCACGGTCTCCCGTGGCCACCTCACCGACGCGACCGGAGCCGACGGCGCCCGCCTAATGGAGCTGCTCACCGCCCACGGCGAGGACGGCACCAACGTCGCCGAGCTCGGCATCGGCACCAACGAGAAGGCCCAGCTCACCGGCGAGATCCTCGAGGACGAGAAGCTGCTCGGCACCTGCCACGTCGCCTTCGGCGCCTCCGCTGCGATCGGGGGCACCGTCCAGGTCCCGGTCCACCTCGACTGCGTCGTTCTCCGCCCGACCATCACCGCCGGCGGCACCGAGCTGGTCGCCGACGGCAACCTTCTTGTCACCTAGTGCTGCTATCCGCGCCGAACTTCTCCGCGGGGCGCGACATCGCCGCGATCGCAGCGCTGCGAAGCGCTCTTGACTCCCGCCGCGGGGCGCGCGTGCTCGATCGGCACTCTGACCCCGACCACAACCGGACCGTGTTCACCCTCGCCGGAGAGCGCCGGCCTCTTGGCGAAGCGCTCGTCGCGGGCGCGGACGCGGCGACCGCGCAGATCGACATGAGCCGCCACCGCGGCCTTCATCCCTGCATCGGCGCTCTCGACGTCTGCCCGCTGATCTATCTCAGCGACGCCGATCGCGCCGCCGCGCAGAGCAACGCGCTCTCCGTGGCGGAGGCGCTGGGAGAGCTCGGGATCCCCGTGTTCTTCTACGGCGAGCTGGCGGTCAGTGAGGATCGTCGCGAGCGTGCCTTCTTCCGCAACGGCGGGCTCGAGGAGCTGGGCGCGCGCATGGCGAACGCGGAGCTGGCTCCGGACGCCGGGCCGGCCGTCCCGCATCCGACCGCCGGCGCCACGCTAATCACGGCCCGCCCGCCGCTGGCCGCCTTCAACGTCGAGCTCGACACCCCCGACGCGCTCGTCGCCCAGCGGATCGCCGCCGACCTTCGCGAGTCGGGAGGCGGCCTGCCCGGCGTCCGCGCCATCGGCCTCCCGCTGGAGAGCGGCCGCGCCCAGGTCTCGACGAACGTCGGCGACCCCATCGGTGTCCCGCTCGCGATGGTCGTCGAGCGGGTCCGCGAGCTAGCCGCGGCGCAGGGGGCCCGGCCGGTCGAGGCCGAGCTCGTCGGCCTCGCTCCCGCCGCCGCCCTGGAGGGGTATCCGGACGACGTCCCGATCCGCGGCTTCGACCCCGAGCAGCACCTGATCGAGAGCCGGCTCCCCGCCGCCTCCCGCTAGATTCAGGCCGTGGCCCAGACCAAGAAGAAGAGGCGCAGAAAGCGCCGCGGAACGCAGGGCGGACGGGTCGACGACCGCGCCCGAGGGCGCCCCAGAAGCCGCCAGGAGGCCCGGGCTCGGGCGCGATCCGGGCGTGGCGCTCGGCCCAGCCGCCTCGACGGCCCGCCGACCTGGCGCAGCGCGGCCGTCCGCGGCCTGATCGCCGCGGCGATCTTCATCCTGCTGCTGCTGTTGATCTTCGGCGAGTCGGTCGGCAAGGCGGTCGCTTTCGGCGCCTTCATGCTCGCCTTCTACATCCCGGCCGGCTACTTCGTCGACATGCTGCTCTGGCGCCGGCGCGAGCGGACCCGGATCCGGGAGCGGATGCGGTGAGCCTCGACGTCCGAATGCTGACCGTCGGCCCCGTCGCCGAGAACTGCTTCGTCGTCCGTCGCGAGGGATCCGATCGCGGCGTGATCGTCGATCCAGGTGAGGAGGCCGAGCGGATCCTCCACGCCGTCGACGAGCTGGGACTCGACATCGACGCGATCCTCCTGACGCACTGCCACTTCGACCACATCGGCGCGGTCGCGCCCGTCGCGGTGGCCACCTCGGCGCCGGTCTACTGCCCGCAGATCGAGGTGCCCGTCCTGGCCGACATCATGTCCTACGTCCCCTGGCCCGGCTTCGGCCCGTACGAGAGCTATGACGCCGACGAGACCGTCGCCGGCGGCGAGACGCTGGAGCTGGCCGGGCTCGAGCTCGACGTGATCTTCACGCCCGGCCACAGCCCCGGTCACGTCACCTACGCGGTCCGCGCCGAGGACGCCCTGTTCTCCGGCGACGTCCTCTTCCAGGGCTCGGTCGGCCGCGTCGACCTCCCGGGCGGCGACTGGCCGACGCTGCTCGAGTCGATCCGCACCCTGGTCGAGGGTTTTCCGCCCGAGACGGCCGTATATCCGGGGCACATGGGCACGACCACGCTCGGCGCCGAGCGTGCCACGAATCCGTTCCTCGCCGAGCTGGCGAGGTGAGCCCCACGCCGTGAGCGAGGGGCCCCAGGCGCCGCGCGGCACCTTCGACGTGCTGCCGCGGCAGGCGGTCGCCCGGGCCCGCGTGCGCGCCGCGACGGCCGCGGTGCTCCAGCGGGCCGGGTACGGCGAGATCGAGACCCCGATCTACGAGGACACGGACCTCTTCGCCCGGGGCGTCGGCGAGACCACCGACATCGTCGAGAAGGAGATGTTCACCTTCGAGGACCAGTCGGGGCGGAGCCTCACCCTGCGGCCCGAAGGCACCGCCTCAGTCTGCCGCGCCTACGTCGAGCACGGCATGCACAAGCTGGCCCAGCCCGTCCGGCTCTGGTACTGGGGGCCCTACTTCCGCTACGAGGCGCCGCAGGCGGGCCGCTACCGCCAGTTCAACCAGGTCGGGTTGGAGGCGATCGGCTCCGACTCGCCGCTGGTGGACGCCGAGGCGATCATCCTCCTGCACGAGCTGATCGCGGGGCTCGGCGTCCCCGGGATCGAGCTCAAGCTCGGCAGCCTCGCCTCGCCGCAGACGCGCAGCGCCTACCGCGAGGAGCTGGCGGCATACCTGCAGGAGAACGAGGCCGACCTGGCGCCGGAGGTGCGGTCCCGAATCGACGCCAACCCGCTGCGCGCGTTCGACTCCAAGGACGACGGCACCCGACGGGTGATGGCCGCTGCCCCGAAGCTCCTCGACCGGCTCGAGGGAGAGGATGCCGAGCACTTCGCCGAGGTCCGGACGCTGCTCGACGCGGCCGGCGTGGAATACGAGCTCGACCCGTCGCTGGTCCGCGGCCTCGACTACTACACCCGCACGGTCTTCGCCTTCACCGCCGCCAACCTCGGCGCCCAGTCCGAGGTTGGCGGGGGCGGCCGCTACGACGGCCTGGTCGAGCAGCTCGGCGGTCCGGCAGCTGCCGGGGTGGGCTGGGCGGCCGGCATCGAGCGGATCCTCCTGGCGCTGGGCGACGAGGGCGAGGAGCCGCGCCGCGACGTCTTCGTCGCCGCCGCCGGCGACGGGCAGCGGCACCGCGCGCTGGCGCTGGCCGGCGAGCTCCGCCGGGCGGGCCTCTCGGCCGAGGTGGACCTGGCGGGCCGCAGTCTCAAGGGCCAGATGAAGCAGGCCGATCGCATCGGGGCCCGCCACGCGGTCATCCTCGAAGAGGACGGCGGCGCGCAGCTCAAGGAGATGGAGAGCGGCGAGCAGCGCGACATCGACCCCGCGGCGGTCTTGGCGGACCTGACGGACTGAACCCGCCTCACGGCGATCACGCACCAGCCATCGGTATGGTGCGCAGACCATTGACTGTGGCGGCACGGGCGACCCGGGACCCGGCGGCGCCGGCCGCGACACCAGGGTTCAGCAGGCAGGGCTGCTGAGCGGGCAGCGGACGGGCATCAGCCCGCCCGCTGCCACCCCTTGAAAGACTGGCGCCGTGAGCGACGCCTTCCCCGCCCTCGCGCCGAACCGGTACCGCGACGCCTGGTGCGGCCAAGTCCTCGACGACCGCGTGGAGGCCGAGGTGAGGGTCGCCGGCTGGGTGCACAGGCGCCGAGACCACGGCGGCCTGATCTTCATCGACCTGCGCGATCGCACGGGCCTCGTCCAGCTGGTCTTCAACCCCGACGAGGCAGGGGACACCCATGAGCTCGGCCACCGACTTCGCGCCGAGGACGTGATCTCCGCCGCCGGGAAGGTGGTGCGGCGCTCCGCGGAGACGGTCAACGCCGACATGCCGACCGGCGAGTTCGAGGTTCGGGTGGGCGCCGCCGAGCTGCTCGCAGACGCGGAGACGCCGCCCTTCGAGATCGAGGGCTTCGGCGGCGAGGTGTCCGAGGAGACGCGGCTGCGCTATCGCTACCTCGACCTCAGGCGCGGGCGGATGCAGGAGGCTCTGGGCCTTCGCCACCGGGTGACCACGGCGATGCGGGGGTTCCTCGGCGCCGAAGGCTTCTACGAAATCGAGACGCCCGACCTCACCCGCTCGACGCCGGAGGGCGCCCGCGACTTCCTCGTCCCCAGCCGACTCCAGCCGGGCGCGTTCTACGCCCTGCCGCAGTCCCCGCAGCTCTTCAAGCAGCTCCTGATGGTCGCCGGCTACGAGCGCTACTTCCAGATCGCCCGCTGCTTCCGCGACGAGGCGACCCGCGCCGACCGCCAGGCCGAGTTCACCCAGCTCGACATCGAGATGTCGTTCGTCGACGTCGAAGACGTGCTCGCGGTCAACGAGCGCCTGCTCGCCCACGTCTTCGCCGCGGTCGGAGGGCCGGCGCTCGACCTGCCGCTGCCACGTCTCTCCTACGACGAGGCGATCGCCCGCTACGGGTCCGACCGGCCGGATACCCGCTTCGACCTCGAGCTTGTGGACCTCACCGACAACCTCCGCGACACGGAGTTCAAGGTGTTCCGCGGGGCGATCGAGTCCGGCGGCATGGTCAAGGGGCTGAACGCGGGGCAGCGGGCGATGCCGAGGTCGGCGCTCGACGGCCTGATCGGCAGGGCGCAGGAGCTCGGCGCGAAGGGTCTGGTCTGGGCGTTTCGCGAGGGCGACGGCTGGCGTTCCCCGACCGCGAAGTTCCTCACCGCCGAGGAGTTGCGGGGGCTGAACACCGTGTTCGGAGCCGAGGAGGGCGACCTCCTGCTCGTCGTCGCCGACCGCCCCGCCGTCGTCAACTCGGTCCTCGCCCAGCTCCGGCTCGACCTGGCCGACCGGTTCGGCCTGATCCGCGAGGGGGAGGACCGCTTGCTCTGGATCGTCGACTGGCCCCTGATGGAGTGGAACGAGGACGAGCGACGCTGGGACCCGCTCCACCACCCGTTCACCTCCCCGGCCGGGGAGTTCGATCCGGCGGATCCCGACGGGGCCCGGGCGCTGGCCTACGACGTCGTCTGGAACGGGCAGGAGCTGGGCGGCGGGTCGATCCGGATCAACCGCCCCGAGGTCCAGAGCGCGGTCTTCGAGGCTCTCGGGATCAGCGCTGAGGAGGCGGAGGCGCGGTTCGGGTTCCTGCTCGAGGCGTTGCGCTATGGGGCGCCGCCGCACGGGGGGATCGCCTACGGGCTCGACCGCGTCGTCCAGCGACTGGCCGAGGCGGAGACGATCCGCGACGTGATCGCGTTTCCGAAGACGGCGTCGGGACTGGACCTCCTGACCGGCGCGCCGGCGTCGGTCGAGGAGGAGCAGCTTCGCGAGCTGGGGATCTCGCTGCGCGCACAGCGGCCGGGCCGATGAGCCTGTTCGACCGGTTCCGGCGGACGCCGGGTCCCGGCGGGGCGCCGCTGATAGTCGACGATCCCTCCTACGACGACTGGGAGGTCGTCCGCGACTTTGGCGACCTGGCCACCGCGCGGGCCTGGCGCCAGACCCTCGACGAGGCCGGGATCGAGTCTGTCCTGACCTCGGATTGGCCGCTCGACCGCTTCGGACGGGGCGACATCGCGTTGCGGGTGTCGCCGGGCAGCTGGAGCGAGGCCGAAGAGCTCCTCTCCGGCCTCGACTGAGGCCCATCAGGTGGCTCCGGGGCCGCTACTCTCAGTGTCGAGGCCCGAGCCCGTACGCCAGCTGCCTCAAGTTTTTTCCCAACACAAACGGCCTGGGAGCTCTATGTCCCCCGGTCCCGTGGGACCGGGGGCAGGCACCCACCTTCTAACGAAGGGATCAAGCCGGAGGCGGCATCGGCGGGCTGGGGTCTCGTCCTTTCCTACGCTTGAGGCGATGGACACCGCCTTCCAGGCATATCTCGACGACGACAGCCGCCGCGGTCCGGCGGGCGACGGCGCATTCACAGGCGCCGCCGGCGGCGCCGCGTGCGGCGACCTCGCCCGCCTCTCGCTGGAAATCGACGCCGGCCGGGTAGCCGCGGCCAGCTTCGACACCGAGGGCTGCGCGGCCATGCGGGCGGCGACCGCAGCCGTCGCCGAGGCAGCGGAAGGCACTACCGCGCTCGAGGCCGCCCGGCTGGGGGCCGACGACATAGCCGCGGCGCTAGGTGGGTTGGTCCCCGCGAAGCTCCACGCGGCGCAGCTGGCCGCCGACGCCCTGCACCGGGCGCTCAGCGCGGCGGCGGCCTCCTCGGAGGCGCTCGCGGCCCCGCCCGATGACCGCGAGCGGGTCCTCGTGGCCGTCTCCGGCGGCGTCGACAGCGCCGTCGCGGCGCTGCTCGAGCGCGACCGTGGCCTCGACGTCGCCACCGTGACCGTGAAGCTCTGGGCGGACGCCCGAACCGACGGGGCCAAGGCCTGCTGCTCGCCCGAGGCCGTCGTCGGCGCCCGCCGGCTGGCGCACTCGCTCGGCCTGCCGCATTTCACCCTCGACCTGGAGGAGCAGTTCCGCCGCCGGGTCGTCGGCGAGTTCGTCACGGGCCATGGGGAGGGGCGGACGCCGAACCCGTGCGTGCTCTGCAACGGGGAGGTGCGGATCGCGGCGATGGCGGCGCTCGGCGAGCGCCTCGGCTCCGCGGGTCTCGCCACCGGCCACTACGCCCGCGTCGTCGACGACGGTCATGGCCCGCTGCTGACCGCCGCCGCCGACCCGGCCAAGGACCAGAGCTACATGCTCGCTGCCCTGCCTCCCGACGTCATCGGGCGCCTGCGCTTCCCCCTCGCCGGCCTGACCAAGCCGGAGGTCCGGGACATTGCCGCCCGCCACGGCCTCTCCGTCGCCCGCAAGCCGGAGAGCCAGGACCTGTGCTTCCTGGCCGGGACCGGCAAGCGCGAGTTCCTGCGCCGCCACGGCCGGCTGCGCGACCGCGAGGGCGCGGTCCTCGACTCCCGCGGGCGGCGGATCGGCCGGCACCGCGGGCACCACCACTTCACGGTCGGCCAGCGCAGGGGCATCGGCGTCGCGGGTCCGGAGCCCCTGTACGTGCTCTCGACCGACGCCGAGCAGAACACCGTCGTCGTCGGTGGCCGCGGTCAGCTGGCGACCCGCTCGGTCCGTTTGGCGGAGGTCACGCTCCACCGCCCCGGAGCGAGCGTCGACTCAGCCCGCCTCCGGTACCGCTCCCCCCGCCTCGGCGCCTCGCTGGCCGGCGACCCCCCCGCGGGTCGGCAGGAGTCGGCTGATCTGAGGCTTGCCGAGCCCTTCGAGGGCGCGGCTCCCGGCCAGACCGCCGTGCTCTACAGCGGCGAGACGATCGTCGGGCACGGCCGCATCGTCGGCGCCTAGGCTGTCGGGCGGGCGATGACTTCCGACGAGATCCGCAAGACATTCCTCTCCTTCTTCGAGGAGCGCGGTCACCTGGTCCTGCCGTCGGCGCCGCTGATCCCGCCCCCGGAGGACACCTCGACCCTCCTCACGGTCGCTGGTATGCAGCCATTCAAGGCCTTCCTGCGCGGCGACGAGCAGCCGCCGGCGCCTCGCGTCGCCGATGTCCAGAAGTGCTTCCGCACCCCCGACATCGACCAGGTCGGCGAGACGCGCCGCCACCTGACCTGCTTCGAGATGCTCGGCAACTGGAGCTTCGGCGACTACTTCAAGGAGGAGGCGATCGCCTGGGCCTGGGACCTGTCGCTGAACGGCTTCGGCTTCGACCCGGAGCAGATCTGGATCAGCGTCTTCGGCGGCGACGACGAGCTCGGGCTCGGCCCCGACGAGGAGGCACTCGACATCTGGAAGCGCCAGGGCGTGCCCGAGGACCGGATCGTCCTTCTGCCACGCTCGGAGAACTTCTGGCAGGCGGGGCCGACTGGGCCATGCGGCCCCTCGTCGGAGCTCCACGTCGATCGCGGCCCGGAGTTCGGCCGCGATGAGCTGCGCCCGGGCGACGACACGGACCGCTTCCTCGAGTACTGGAACCTCGTGTTCATGAGTTACGAGCTGCATGAGGACGGCTCGCTCACGAAGCTGCGCCAGCACAACGTCGACACCGGGCTCGGCCTCGAGCGGATGGCGATGATCCAGCAGGGTGTGGACTCGGTTTTCGAGACGGACCTCTTCCGGCCCCTGATCGACCGCCTCGAGGAGCTGTCGGGCCGCAAGTACGAGTCGGAGCCGGCGGTCACCCGGGCGATGCGGGTCATCGCCGACCACACCCGGGGCACGACCTTCCTGATCGCCGACGGGGTCGTGCCCTCGAACGAGGAGCGCGGCTACATCCTGCGCCGAATCATGCGGCGGGCGATCCAGAAGGGGCGCTCGCTCGGCCTCGAGGGCGACTGGCTCGAGCAGGTGGCCGACCGCCTCATCGAGCTGCTGGGCGCGACCTACCCGGAGCTCGAGGACTCGCGCGATCAAATCCACCGCTGGATCGCCGCGGAGCAGGAGGCCTTCGGCCGGACGCTCGACCGCGGGACGGCGCTGCTCGAGCGGCTCATCGCCTCGGCCAAGGCGGAGGGCACCTCTTGGATCGAGGCCGCCGAGGCGTTCAAGCTCCACGACACCTACGGCTTCCCCTACGACCTGACCAAGGAGCTGCTCTCCGAGGACGGCCTGTCGGTCGACGACCAGGGCTTCGAGGAGCTGATGGAGGAACAGCGAACGCGGGCGCGGATGGGCGTCGCCAGCGCGCATGGTTCGGAGGACCGCCACGGCAAGGTGATCACGTTCGCCCAGAGCGCCCCGCCGACCCGCTTCGTCGGCTACGAGACGCTGCGTGCGACGACCGGCCTCGCCGCGGTCGTCAACGAGAACGGCAGCGCCCTGGTCAAGCTCGAGGAGAGCCCGTTCTACGCCGAGGGCGGCGGCCAGGTCGCGGACTCCGGCCGCGTCCGCTGGGACGGCGGCGAGGTGACCGTCCGCGACGTCTACCGGGTGGGCGAGGACCAGGCCCTCGAGGTCGAGGTCGGGGACGGTGAGCTCGCCGCCGGCACCCCGGTCGAGGCGGAGGTCGACCGCGTCGCCCGCCACGCGACGATGCGAAACCACACGGCGACCCACCTCCTTCACGCGGCGCTGCGCGAACGGCTCGGCGACCACGTTCGCCAGGCGGGCTCGGCGGTCCGGCCCGACAAGCTCCGCTTCGACTTCACGCACGGGCAGTCCCTGAGCCCGGAGGAGGTGCGCGACATCGAGGACCGGGTCAACGGCTGGGTCAAGGAGAGCCGGCCGGTGCGCTGGATGTACATGGACCGCGACGAGGCCGAGCGGCTCGGCGCGATGGCGCTGTTCGGCGAGAAGTACGGCGACTGGGTCCGGGTCGTCGAAGTCGAGGACGTCTCGCGGGAACTCTGCGGCGGCACTCACGTCGCCAACACCGCGGAGGTCGGCCTGTTCACGGTCGTATCCGAGGGCTCGTCGGCCGCGAACGTGCGGCGGATCGAAGCGCTGACCGGGCCGGCGGCGATCGACCACGTCAGGGCGCGGCTCGACGAGATCGCCGAGGTGGGACGCCTGCTCGGCACCCCCGGCGATCCGCTCACCGGCGCGCGGCGGGCCGCCGACGCGGTCAAGGAGGCCAGCTCGGGCGCCAGGGCGGCGCAGCGCCGGCAGCTTGGCTCCGAAGCAGAGCGGCTGGCCGAGGAGGCGGTCGAGGTGGGCGGGATCAAGCTGATCAGCGCCCGCACCGAGGCCGCCGACCAGAAGTCGCTGCTCGACGTCGCCAACCGGCTCCAGTCCTCGCTCGGCGACACCGCGATCGTGCTCGGCGGCGCGACCGACGGCAAGGTGGCGCTGGTGGCGCTGGTCGGCCCGGCCGCGCGGGAGAAGGGCGTCTCGGCGGCTGATCTGATCCGCGAGGCGGCGGCGCTCGTCGGCGGCGGTGGCGGTGGACGCGAGGACATGGCTCAGGCAGGGGGCAGGGACCCCTCGAAGCTCGACGAGGCGCTCGCGGCGGCGCGGCGGGCGATCGAGGCCCGGCTCGGCTAAGACCGGTGCGCATCCTCGCCCTGGACTACGGCGACGCGCGGATCGGCTGCGCCGTCTCGGACCCGACCGGCACCCTGGTGAGGCCGGCCGAGGTGATCGAGCCCCCCGACGCCGTCGCCGTCCGTGACCTCGCCCGGCGCGAGGGCGCCGAGCTGATCGTCGTCGGCCTTCCTCTCCACCTCGGCGGCGGCGAGGGGGACCAGGCGCGGCGGACCCGCGAGTTCTGCGAGCGGCTCCGGGGTCACGTGGACGTGCCGGTCGAGACCTACGACGAGCGGCTGACGACGCGGATGGCCGCGGGGACGCGCAGGGCAGGCGCGCGCGCCGCCGAGGACTCGCTCGCCGCCGCCCACCTGCTCGAGGGATACCTTGCCGCCAAGGGGGGAAAGAAGGGTGATGGGCATGGGGACTGACGATTGGATCCCGGACGACCCGTTCGTCGATCGCAGCGACCCTGCCGCGGTGGAGCGCGAGCGACGCCGGCAGGAGCGAGAGGCGAAACGGCGCGCC
>DATFPK010000142.1:0-33010 GCA_035264885.1 Solirubrobacterales bacterium | reverse complement strand
CGCCTCCGCGACGCCGTGTGGGAAGTTTCCGCCGCCTAGAGACCCGGTTTGCGTCTATACCATGCCGCGCTCCATCCGCCGCAGAGAGCCGACCCATGAACCGACGCAGCAAAGCTCCGGCGAGGGCGCTCGCCTTCATCGCTCTCGCCGCCGGATTGATCGCGATAGTCCTCGTCATCTCGTCGTCGATCGGCGACGACGGCGACGGCCGGGGCGCGAACCGCGCCGGCAAGCAGCAGAACCGCGGCCGCGACGGCGGCATGCGCCGGGACGACAACGGCAACGGCCAGAAGGCGGCGGCCTACGTCGTCCAGAGCGGCGACACCCTGACCGGGATCGCGGCGAAGACCGGGGTCAGCGTCAGCGAGCTCCAGGAGCTCAACCCCGGGATCGACCCGCAGATCCTCGTCTCCGGGCAGCGGCTGAAGCTCCGCTGATCTCCCGCTGGCGCGGAGCGCTGCCCGCGGCGGCGCTGGCTCTGGCGCTGCTCTTCCTCGCCGCTCCGGCCACCGCCGCGCAGTCGCCCCACGCCCCCGACCTCGACGCGAGGGCGTGGATCCTGGTCGACGCCCGGACCGGGCTGCCGCTCGCCGGGCGCGGCGTCGCGCGCAGGCTGCCCGTCGCCAGCACGACCAAGCTGATGACGGCGTACCTTGCGATGAGCCGGCTGCCGCTGCGGCGAATCGTCCACGCGGCGCCCTACTCGGCGATCCCGGGCGAGTCGCTGCTCGGATTGCGGGCCGGGCAGCGGGTCAGCGTCCGCGACCTGCTCTACGGGCTGATTCTGGAGAGCGGCAACGACGCCGCCTACACGCTGGCGGTGGCCGCGGCGGGGTCGGAGGGCCGGTTCGTCCGCCAGATGAACCTGCGCGCGGCGGCCCTGGGCCTGGCCGACACGCACTACGCCAACCCGATCGGCCTCGACGAGCCCGGCAACTACTCGAGCCCCCGCGACCTCGTCGCTCTGACCCGACGGCTCTTCGAGCGGGCCGAGTTCCGCCGGATCGCCGACACCGAGGGCGCGACGCTGCGGAGCATGCGGCCGCCGGTCCGGATCGACACCCGCAACACGCTGCTGCTTCGCGCTCCCTGGGCGACGGGCGTCAAGACCGGCCACACGCTCGGCGCCGGCTACGTGCTCGTCGGCTCGGCCCGGCGGAAGGGAGTCGAGCTGATCTCGGCGGTGCTGGGCGCGCCGTCGGAGACGAGCCGGGATCTCGAGACGCTCGAGCTGCTCGACTACGGGTTCTCCCTCTACCGCCGCGAGCGACCGTTCGCCCGCGGGGAGGTCCTGGCCCGTCCGGGCATTCGCTACGCCGGCGGGCATCTGCCCCTGCGAGCCGCCCGCGGCGTCGCCCTGGGGATCCGCCGCGGCCAGGAGATCGAGGTCAAGGTGCGGGCGCCGGACGAGGTCGAGGGGCCGGTCCGGCGCGGCCGCCGGCTCGGCAACGTCACCGTCATCCTCGACGGCGCGCGGGCGGCGATGGTGCCGCTCCTCGCCGCCAGATCGATCGGCGAGGCGAGCGCCTGGGAGAAGGCGCGCGGGTATGCGGAGGAGCACGTCGCGTTGATCGCCTTGGGCCTGTGCGGGATACTCCTGGCGTTGGTTCTCGCCGCGCGAGTGCGGCGGCGCAGGCGGGGCCGAGAGGAAACGGGACGGGTGGCTGACCAGACCACGATCGAGCGGGATCAGCGGCGCAGCGAGCGCGAGCGCCGGCGGAGCGACCGCGAGGACGCCGGCGAGTGATCCTCACGGTCACGCTGAACGCGGCGATCGACCGCACCGTGGCGGTCCCCAACTTCCGCCAGGGTCACCGCCACCGGGCGGTCGACAGCCGGACCGTCGCCGGCGGCAAGGGCGTCAACGTCGCCCGGGCGATCACCATGCTCGGCCGGCCGGTGATCGCCACCGGCCTGATCGGGGGCCCGACCGGGCGCCAGGTGATCGAGCACCTCGAGCGCGAGTCGGTGCTCCACGACTTCACCCGGATCGACGGGGAGACCCGGATCAACCTGGCGGTGATCGACCCCACCTCCGGCGAGCAGACCGAGATCAACGAGCGCGGCCCGAGCGTCTCGCCCCACGAGGTCGACGCCTTTCTCGAGCGGCTCGAGTACCTCGCCTCCGGCGCCCGGATCTGCGTTCTCGCGGGAACGCTGCCTCCGGACGTCGACCCCGGGCTCTACGCGCGCCTGGTCAAGCGCCTGCGCGAGCGCGGGGTCGTCGTCGTGCTCGACTCCGAGGGCGAGCCGATGCTGGCCGGCCTGCGGGCCGGCCCCTCGATCGTCGCGCCGAACGAGCAGGAGGCGGAGGAGCTGGTCGGGCACGAGTTCGGCGAGTCCGCCGACCTGGTCCACGGCCTGGCCGAGCTGACCCGGCTCGGCGCCGGCGAGGCCGTGATCACCCGGCCCGACGGGTGCGTCGCCGCCGTCGGCGAGGGGAGTGAGCGGCGCTACCTCGAGGTCTACACCGAGCCGCTCGACCCGGTGGCCGCGGTCGGGTCCGGAGACGCCTTCCTGGCCGGCTACGTCGCCACCCGCTACGAGGGCCGGCCGCCCGAGGAGTGCCTCGCCTATGGCGTCGCCTGCGGCGCCGAGTCGACCCAGCACTTCGGCGCCGGCGTCGTCGACCGCGACGGCGCCGAGCGCCTGGCCCACGACGTCGAGGTCCGCCAGCTCGACGTCCCGGCCGAGGTCGGCTAGCCGACCGGCCGATTTTTCGTCGCTATCGAGGGATGAAGTCGTCCGCAAGGAGCGGCGTCGGAAGGTTGCGCCGGGCCGCCCCGGCTAAACTCGGCGGGGCCGTGGGATTCGGCCTCGGAAAGCCGCAAATTGCCGCCTTGGGGCCCCGCCGGCGCGGGGCTTTCTCGTCCGCGCGGCCCCATAGGCTGCCCCTTCAACGCCAGCCCCGGAGGAACTAATGGAGATCGACATCGGTCGAGGGAAGAAGGGGCGGCGCGCCTACGGATTCGACGACATCGCGATCGTCCCGTCGCGCCGGACCCGCGACCCCGACGACATCGACATCAGCTGGACCCTCGGCCACTACCGGTTCGACCTGCCGCTGCTCGCCTCGGCGATGGACGGCGTGGTCAGCCCCAGGACCGCCGCTGCGATCAACAAGGTCGGCGGGCTCGGGGTCCTCAACCTCGAGGGCATCTGGACCCGCTATGAGGACGCCGAGGAACAGCTCGAGCGGATCGCCGGCGCGCCGAAGCAGGTGGCGACCAGGCTGATGCAGGAGATCTACCAGGAGCCGGTCAAGCCCGAGCTGATCGCCCAGCGGATCAGCGAGATCAAGGCCGAGGGCGCGGTCGCCTGCGGCTCCCTGACCCCACAGCGCGTCCGCGACTACTACGAGGTGGTCGAGGAGGCGGGGATCGACATCCTCGTCGTCCAGGGCACGGTGATCTCGGCCGAGCACGTTTCGACCAGCGTCGAGCCGCTGAACCTGAAGGAGTTCATCGCCGAGATCGACACCCCGACGGTGGTCGGCGGCTGCGCGTCCTATTCCACCGGCCTGCACCTGATGCGAACCGGGGCGGTCGGCGTCCTCGTCGGCGTCGGCCCCGGCGCCGCCTGCACGACCCGCGGCGTGCTGGGGATCGGCGTGCCGCAGGCGACGGCGATCGCCGACGTCGCGGCCGCCCGCTCCCAGCACATGCTGGAGACCGGCGAGTACGTGAACGTGATCGCCGACGGCGGCATGCGAACCGGCGGCGACATCTCGAAGGCGATCGCGGTCGGCGCCGACGCGGTGATGATCGGCTCCCCCCTCGCCCGCGCCAAGGAGGCGCCCGGGCGGGGCTTTCACTGGGGGATGGCGACATTCCATCCGTCGCTGCCCCGTGGGACCCGGGTCGCGACCAAGCAGGACGGGACGATGGAGCAGATCCTCCTCGGCCCCGCGCAGGAGAACGACGGCACCTTCAACCTGATGGGGGCGCTGCGGACCTCGATGGCCACGACCGGGTACGAGGACATCCGCTCCTTCCAGCGGGCCGAGGTGATGATCGCCCCGGCGCTCCAGACCGAGGGCAAGAAGCTCCAGTCGGAGCAGTCGGTCGGCATGGGCTCGAACGGACGGGCCGCGGTGTCGGCCGGAGTCGGGGTGGCCGACAACTGATGAGCGCCGACGGCGCGGCGGAGGCGGCTGCCAGCGGGCTCGTCTCCGAGCCGCGGCCCCACGCCCCCGAGATCGACATCGAGCGGGCCGCGGGACGCGGCAGGCCGGGCGCGGGCGAGGCGCCCGCGGCCGAGGAGGTCCTCGTCCTCGACTTCGGGGGCCAGTACTCGCAGCTGATCGCCCGGCGGATCCGCGAGTGCGGCGTCTTCGCCGAGCTGCTGCCCTCCGACCTGGACCCGGACGAGATCCGGGCCCGGCAGCCGAAGGCGCTGGTGCTGTCCGGAGGCCCGGCCTCCGTGTACGAGCCCGGCGCGCCCCGGTTTCCCGAGGAGCTGCTCCACCTCGGCATCCCGATCCTCGGCATCTGTTACGGCATGCAGGCGATGGTCCTGGCCCTCGGCGGGCGCGTCGAGGCGGCCGAGGCGGGCGAGTTCGGCCGGACCGACCTGGCGCTTCGCGACGGCGGCGGCCGGCTGATGGCGGACCTGCCGGAGGAGCAGAGCTGCTGGATGAGCCACCGCGACTCGGTCTTCGAGCCGCCGCCCGGGTTCATCGCGCTCGCCTCGAGCCCCGGATCCCCGGTCGCCGCCCTGGAGGCGCCGGAGAAGGGCCTCTACGGCATCCAGTTCCATCCCGAGGTCGTCCACACGCCTTACGGGACCGACATCCTCACCCGTTTCCTGCGCGACGTCGCCGAGTGCCGCGAGCACTGGTCGCCCGCCTCGGTCGTCGCCCAGCAGGTCGAGGCGATCCGCGCCCAGGTCGGCGACGGCCGGGTGATCTGCGGGCTCTCCGGCGGCGTCGACTCGTCGGTCGCCGCGATGCTGGTCCACCGCGCGATCGGCGAGCAGCTCACCTGCGTCTTCGTCGACCACGGGATGATGCGGATGAACGAGGCCGAGCAGGTGGTCGAGGCGTTCGGGGGCTTCGGCATCCCGCTCGTCCACGTGCAGGCCGAGGACCGCTTCCTCTCGCGGCTGGCCGGCGTCGACGAGCCCGAGCGCAAGCGCATGATCATCGGCGAGGAGTTCATCCGGGTCTTCGAGGAGGAGGCGCGGAAGATCCAGGACGTCGGCTACCTGGTCCAGGGGACGCTCTACTCGGACGTGATCGAGTCCGGCGGTGGGGCCGGAGCCGACACGATCAAGTCCCACCACAACGTCGGCGGCCTACCGGACGAGTTCGACCTCGACCTCGTCGAGCCGCTGCGGATGCTGTTCAAGGACGAGGTGCGCCGGGTCGGCGCCGAGCTCGGCCTGCCCGACCGCCTGGTCTGGCGCCAGCCGTTCCCGGGGCCGGGCCTGGCGATCCGGGTCGTGGGAGGGGAGGTGACGAAGGACCGCCTCGGCATCCTGCGGGCCGCCGACGCGATCCTCCAGGAGGAGATCCGCGCCGCCGGTCTGTATCGGCGTCTCTGGCAGTCGTTCTGCGTCCTGCCCGTCGTCCGGTCGGTGGGGGTGCAGGGGGATGGCCGGACCTATGCCTACCCGATCGTGATCCGCGCCGTCACCTCGGACGACGCGATGACCGCCGACTGGGCCCGCCTCCCCTATGACCTCCTCGAGCGCGTCTCCAATCGGATCATCAACGAGATCCGCGACGTCAACCGCGTCGCCCTCGACATCTCCTCCAAGCCCCCGGCGACGATCGAGTGGGAGTAGGACCTGGTTCAGGGGGGCAGGGGAGCAGCTGTCGCGCGAGCCCGGGTAGTACATCGGCGGGGATCCCTCGATTCGGTAAACGGCCGCGGGTCCGTCGCCGAATGCCGGCGCCCAGGTCCAGGCGGACTGCGATTCAGCGTCGGCACGAGCCGAGCCCCGCGCCTGAGCGCCGCGCGCACCCCACGTCCGAAGTAGCCGCCCAGTAGCGCCTGCCGGCTGTCCCGAGCGGGCGCTGCGGTCCCGTCGACGATCACCGAGCTCATCGTCGCAGGTGTCGAGGCCGCGATTGCTGGCCCGTACCGCTCGCACCCGCCATCCCTGTGGGTTATCGGCGACCACGAATTCGAAGCGGGGGTCGCCCGTTTCCGGAGCAATGACCACCGCGAGAGCGGTGGGTGGGCCGTGCCCGCGGCGAGGAGGGAACCTGACCTTCTGTACGGCGAGGTCGGCTTCGCGTCCCACGACCAGCCCGTGGTCCGGATTTCGCCGGCAGGCCGTGAGGCGGGGGTGAGGTCCCCCGGTAGGCCCGGGCATCTCGATGACGCTTGCGCAGAGCCCGACCGGATCGTTGAGCAACTCCTGCTACCGGGCGATCGTCCGGGTGATTTCCGCTCTCAGGGCCGCGTACGGCGGGCGCTCCGGCGTGCTCGCTCGCCCCGCCGTCCCCGCTCGCGCAGCCCCAAAGAAGCCGCGCAATAGTGACGAAACCTGTGAGAACTGCCTTCGATGCCATCCCGGTTCTTGTACTACGTCGCAACCGCTCGACCGTCACGTCGAGAGCGCCCACGCCTGGCCCGAAACCGCGGAATATGTAGGGGAACGGGCCACGCAACTGCCCGGAGCCCTACTCCCCGATGCCTATTCCCCGATGTAATAGAAGGGGTTGGGGTATTTGTAGGCGCGATCGGCGTGGCCGCCGGCCAGGTCGGACTCCTGGTCGCCGACGTTGGCGATGATGTCGACGCCGCCGCGCTCGATCCGGGCCCGCTCGCCCGTCTTGTACTCGATGGTGTCGAAGTCGATCGACGGCGCGAGCACCATCTCGGTCCACTTCGTGTAGCCCTCGGCCCGCATGTTCATCTCGGTCTGGTCGCGGGCCCCGGGGATCGCGTCGGGACGGCCGGTGATGAAGTAGGTGCGGATCCCGTGCCGCGTCGCGTAGCGCCAGATCCTCCGAGTCGGCACGATCGCCTTGCCGCTCGCCTGGATCACGCAGGTGGCCAGCGCCGCCGTGGCCTGGGCGAAGTTGAACGACTGGAGGCACTCGTAGTTGGAGAGCGAGGTCTCGTCGATGTCGAAGACGACGCCGAGCTTCGGCTTGGCGCCGCCCCGGGCCTCGCGGCGCAGCCTGCGCGAGCGCTTGACGACGTACCTGAAGGCGCGCCGGCCGACCACCGCGACGTCGCGGGCGTAGGCGCCGGAGTCGTGGTAGCCGCGGGTCTCCTCGGCGTAGTCGCCGACGCCGACCGTTCCCTCGACCCCGATCATCGGCAGGCCGACCCCCGTCGGGCGCAGACCGACGACCGGCGTTCCCTTCGACCGAGACGTCTCCCGGACGTTCTTCGTGCCCAGCCCGAAGGTCCCGATCGCGACGCTGACCAGCGTCCCGAACAGGGCACCGGCGAGGAAAAGCGGCAGCCAGCGGCGCAGTCGGACGGTCACGGGCCGGAGGATCGCACACCGGCACCGGCCGGCGTTTCAGTTCAGCTGTAGCGGTCCCACCTGCGGAGGAGCGGCGCGGGGTCCATGAAGGAGCCGCCCTCGTACCAGCCGGGCGCCGCCCACATCTCGTAGTGGAGGTGGCATCCGCTGGCATTGCCCGTCTCGCCCATCCGCCCGATCACCTCGCCGGTCCGGACCGTGGAGCCGGTCTTGTGCGGCGACAGGCTGATCATGTGCATGTAGGCGAAGTCGACCCCGGTCCCCCGGCCGTCGATCACGATGTAGTTGCCGGCGGCGCTGTGGTAGCCGTTGTACTGGACCCGCCCACCGCGCGCCGCGACGAGCGGAGTGCCGCAGGCCGCGAAGACGTCCTGGCCCTGGTGGGTGTGGCCGGCCCGGGGCGCGCCGATCCCGTCGCCGTAGGTGTGGCGGCCGCGGACGGGGAAGATGTAGCCGTAGAGCTTGAAGCCGAGTCCGCCCGGCGTAGCTCGCGAGCGCGCCGCGCGGCGCCCCGCCTGCGAGCGGACGGCGAACTGGTAGCGGCCGCTCGGGGCCGGGCGGCCGGAGGACGTCTTGCCGTTCCAGCGGACCGTCTGCGATGTGTTGGCCTCGACGTCGTCGCGAAAGAAGCTGCGGACGATCTCCCCGGACGAGTTGACGACGTCGATCCGCAGGTCGTTGAGGAGCTGGCTCGAGCCGATCACGTAATCGAGCCGCGGTGGGCGGACGCCGAAGAAGTAGGCCGTGCGGGGGGAGATCTGGGCCTCCGCCAGGGTCAGCTCGCCGGCTGAGCCGAGCTCCTCGACCGGCCGGATGTCGAGTTCGGTGGGGGAGAGCTTCGAGCCGTTTCCGAACTCGTCGCGGACCCGGACCTTGCCGTCCATCGCGCCCTGTGGCACCACCGCGGTCGCGGTCCTGTCGGTCGCGTCGACGATGTTCGCCGCGACGCGCTTGTCGGCGCCGGGGAAGGTCATCTTCGTCACGCCCGCGAGGTTCGTGCCGCTGACCTGGACGACGCCGCCCACCGTCGGCTTGCGCAGTCCTACGCAGCCGCGCTGGCAGATCACGTCGCGGATCGCCGGTGTCGCCGGAGCCGCGTAGGAGCCGCCACCCGAGGTCATCCCGCCGGCCGACGCGGTCGCGTCGCCCCCACCCGAGCCCGTGGAGATCTCCGCCGTTCCGGCGTGCCCCCTCGAGGCGGGAGCCGCGAGCAGCCCGACGAGTATGGCGAGGAACGCCACCGACGCCGCTGTCGTGATCCTCGCGCCCGGACGCCGCCGGGCCGCCTCGGGATAGGGTCCCAAGTGCCCTCTCTTTCTGAGGCCTACGGAGTTAGCTGTCGGGCTCGCGCTGAAAGAGCTGCGCTACGGACTTCGACGTCGTCCGATTCGCCCCCGGGTCTGCAATGACCCCTGCGGTTCCTCCGCCCCCGGCCGCCGCTTGGCCGGAGCTCGGCGTTGTTGGCGCGGCAGTATAAGCAGAGGCCCGGTCACCACGCGCGGCTCTGCCCGGGACCGCGCGACGGCGGCTATCATGCGCGGGCCGCGCCGGCACGGTTCGTGCCTGGGCGGCTTTTCGACGATGAAGACCTATGTGGCGACACCCACCGACCGCCAGCGCGACTGGTACGTGGTCGACGCCGAGGGGCAGACCCTGGGCCGCCTGGCGACCAGGATCGCCGACGCCCTGCGGGGCAAGCGCAAGCCCGAGTACACGCCGCACGTCGACACCGGCGATTTCGTGATCGTCCTGAATGCGGAGAAGATCCGGGTGACCGGGGACAAGCTCAACGCCAAGACCTACTACCGGCACAGCGGCTACCCGGGCGGGATCAAGTCGCGGACCCTCGCCGAGATGCTCGAGCGGCGTCCGGAGGAGGTCATCCGCAAGGCGGTGAAGGGCATGCTGCCCCGCAACCGGCTCGCGCGGCAGCAGCTCCGCAAGCTGAAGGTGTACGCCGGCGCCGAGCACCCGCACCAGGCCCAGCAGCCGAAGCCAATGGAGATCGAGGACTGATGGTCGAGGACCCGAAAGACCAGGTTGACGAAACCCCGCCGGAAGCGGACGCGGAGCCGGCCGACCCGATAGATCGCGAAGGTGGCGGCGAGGCCGGCGAGCAGAGCACTCCGGCGGATTCATCTGAGTCGGCCGCGGGTCCTGTCGGCGATGACGCCCCCTCCGACGCCCCGGCCGCGGGTCCCGTCGCCGATGACGCCCCCTCCGCTGACGCGGAGGATCCGCCCTCGGCGCCACCCGCGGGCGAGACATCCGAGGAGGCGGAGCCCGTGCCTGCCGCTGACCTCGCTGAGCAAGAAGAGCAGGCTGAGCCCGAAACGGATCAGCCCGCTGAGCAGGCACCTGCCGAGCAGGCGGAGGTCCCGGCAGCGAGTCGGCCGGACGCGGACGCGGAGCCGGCCGAGCCGGTAGATGGCGCCGGTGAGGGCGAGGCCGGCGAGCAGAGCACACCGGCGAAGCCATCTGGAGACCTTCCTCCCGGGGCCGACCTCGACCCGATCGCGCTCGAGCCGCAGGCCGAGCTGAGCGCCGAGGAGAAGGCACGGCTCGAGGCCGAGGAGGAGGAGCGGGCCCGTCGCGAAGCCGAGCTCGCCGCCGCCGACGACACTGAGCCCGCGAGTCGCGCCCCAGCCCGGATGGAGTCGGGGGCGCGCTACCTCGCCACCGGCAAGCGCAAGAGCTCGATCGCCCGCGCGACGCTGATGCCCGGCGAGGGCCGGATCGAGGTCAACGACCGCACCCTGGAGGAGTTCTTCCCGCGGCCGCTCCACCAGACGATGGCCCGCCAGCCACTCGCCACGACCGGCTACGAGGGCACCGTCGACGTGCGCATCCGCGTCCATGGGGGCGGTGTCAGCGGCCAGGCAGGCGCGGTGCGCCACGCCATCGCCCGCGCCCTCACCGAGATCGACCCCGAGCTGCGCGGCGACCTCAAACGGCGCGGCTTCCTGACCCGTGACGCGAGGGTCAAGGAGCGTCGCAAGGCGGGCCTGAAGAAGGCCCGCAAGCGCCCCCAGTTCTCGAAGCGCTGAGCCCGACCCGATGGGCGAGCGCACGCTCTTCGGAACCGACGGGGTCCGGGGGGAGGCCGGGACGTTCGTGACTGCCGAGCTCGCGACGGCGCTGGGACGCGCCGCCGTTCGGTCGGCCGGAGCCGACCGCCCCCAGGTACTGATCGTCCGCGACACCCGCGAGTCGGGGCCGATGCTCGAATCGGCACTCGCCGCTGGAATCGCCGCAGCCGGCGGCGACGCCCTGCTCGGCGGCGTCCTCCCGACCCCCGCCGCCGCGGTCCTGACCCGCCGCTACGGCTTCGATCGCGCCGCCGTCGTCTCCGCTTCGCACAACCCCTTCAAGGACAACGGCATCAAGTTCTTCGGGCCGGACGGCGTGAAGCTGTCCGACGACGAGGAGGCCCACGTCGAGTCGATGCTCGACGAACCTGCCGGCGCCGTCCCGCCGGGCCGGGTCACCGAGCTGCACGGCGCACTGGCCGATTACCTCCGCTCGCTCCAGGACCACTATCCGCTCGACCTCGCCGGCCTCCGGGTGATGCTCGATTGCGCCAACGGCGCCGCCTACCAGGCCGCCCCCGCGGTGTTCGAGCGGCTCGGCGCCTCGGTGGAGGTGGTCGCGGACCAGCCCGACGGGCGCAACATCAACGACGACTGTGGATCCACCCACATCGAGCGGCTCGCCGAGCGGATCGCAGCCTCCGAAGCCGACGTGGGCTTCGCCTTCGACGGCGACGCCGACCGGATGCTGGCCGTCGACCGGACCGGCCGCGTCCGCGACGGCGACGAGCTGCTCGCCCTCGCAGCCGAGCGTCTGCACGGCGCCGGGGAGCTTCGTGGCGGGGTCGTCGTGACCGTGATGACCAACCACGGCTTCCACCAGGCGATGCGCGAGCGCGGCATCGAAGTGGCGATCACCCCTGTCGGCGACCGCTACGTCATCGAGACGCTCCAGGAGCGCGACTGGCGCCTCGGCGGCGAGCAATCCGGTCACATCATCGACATGGACTTCGTGCCCACCGGCGACGGCGTCGCCGCCGCCCTCGCAACCCTCGCCGCTCTCGGCGGCGAGGGCCTCGAGGACGTCGAGCCGTTCCGGCGGCTGGCCCAGACGCTCGTCAACGTCGAGGTCGCCAACCGTGACAGCCTCGTCGGCGCCAAGCGGCTCTGGGAGGCGGTCGACGCCGAGGACTCGGCGCTCGGCGACCGCGGGCGGGTACTGGTCCGCCCGTCCGGCACCGAGCCACTCGTCCGGGTGATGGTCGAGGCGCCGGAGCAGGCGGAGGCCGAGCACGTCGCCGCCCGACTCGTCGCGGTCGTGCAGGACGAGCTCGGCGCCTAGGCCGGCACGCTCTACCCTTATCCGGCCGATGTGCGGAATCGTCGGATATGTCGGCGGGCGCCCCTGCCGCGACCTGCTCGTCGCCGGCTTGGAGAAGCTCGAGTACCGCGGGTACGACTCGGCGGGCATCTCGGTGATCTCGGATGGCCACATCGACAGCGTCCGGGCGGTCGGGAACCTCGCCAACCTGCGGGCCGCGGTCGAGTCCCGCATGGACGGCGGCGGCGTCGCGGTCGCGGCGCCACCGGCCACCACCGGCGTCGCCCACACCCGCTGGGCGACCCACGGCCGGGTCACCGAGGAGAACGCCCACCCCCACAACGACTGCACCGACAGCGTCCACATCGTGCTCAACGGGATCGTCGAGAACCACACGGAGCTGCGCCGCCGGCTCGAAGGCGAGGGCCACGGCTTCTCCTCCGAGACCGACGCCGAGATCGTCGCCCACCTGATCGAGGGCCACTACGACGGCGACCTGACCGAGGCCGTCCGCGCCTCGTTCGGCGAGCTGCGCGGCCACTACGCCTTCGTCGCGATGCACGTCGGTCATCCGGACCTCCTCGCCGGCGCCCGGAAGGAGTGCCCGCTGATCGCCGGCGTCGGGAAGGACGAGGCCTTTCTCGCCTCGGCCATCCCGGCCTTCCTGGCGGAGACTCGCGACGTCGTCCAGATCGAGAACGGCGAGATCGTCACCGTCAACCGCTCCGGAGTCCGCGTGACCGACGCCGAGGGCAACCCACTCCCGCGCGACGTCGAGGAGGTGACCTGGGACGAGGAGGCCGCCGAGAAGGGCGGCTACCCGACCTTCATGATGAAGGAGATCCACGAGCAGCCCGACGCGGTGGCGGAGACGATCGCCGACCGGCTTCCGTCCGCCGAGGGGGTCGACCTCTCAGACGTCGAACTGTCCGACGACTTCCTGCGCGGCGTCAAGCGGATCATGGTCGTCGCCTGCGGGACCTCCTACCACGCCGGCCTCGTGGGCCGCTACGCGATCGAAGAATGGGCCCGCGTCCCGGTCGGCATGGACGTCGCGTCTGAGTACCGGTACCGCAACCCGGTGGTCAAGGACGGCGACCTCGTCGTCGGGATCACCCAGTCGGGCGAGACGGCCGACACGCTCGCCGCCATGCGCCTGGCCCGCGAGAAGGGCGCCAAGGTGCTCGCGATCACGAACATCATGGGCAGCCAGGCGACCCGCGACGCCGACGCCGTCCTGTTCACCCGTGCCGGTCTCGAGATCGGCGTCGCCGCGACCAAGACCTTCCTCGCCCAGGTCGCCGTGCTCTACCTGCTCGGCCTGCGCCTCGCCGAGCTCCACGGGACCCTGCCGCGCGAGCGACTCGGCGAGCTCGTCGCCGAGCTGAAGGGACTGCCCTCCAAGATCGAGGAGACGATCGAGGGGGTCGACGAGCGGGTCCGCGCGGTCGCCCGCAGCCATCACGACCAGCGCTTCTTCCTCTACCTCGGCCGCCACATCGGCCTGCCGGTCTGCCTCGAAGGAGCCTTGAAGCTGAAGGAGGTCTCCTACATCCCGACCGACGCCTACGCGGCGGGCGAGATGAAACATGGGCCGATCGCCCTGCTAGACGAGTCGACTCCGGTCGTCTGCGTCGCGACCGAGAGCCCCGTGCTCGAGAAGATGCTGTCGAACGTCCAGGAGGTCCGGGCCCGGGGCGCCGACACGATCGCGATCGCGACCGAGGGCGCCGATGGCGTCGCCGAGGTAGCCGACCAGACGATCTTCGTGCCCCGCACCGACTGGATCCTGCAGCCGATCGTCGCGATCGTGCCGCTCCAGCTGCTCGCCTACCACGTGGCCAGGCTGAACGGCCTGAACGTGGACCAGCCGCGCAACCTGGCGAAGACCGTCACGGTCGAATAGGTCGGTTTCCCAGCCCTTTTCGCGGCTCGGATGGCGGCGGCGATCTCGCTACGATGCCGCGCCTATGTCGAAGACCCAGAGCCTCCCTCGTCCAGTTCTGTCCCTCCTCCTTGCGGCTCTCGCCACAGTCGTGCTCGCCGCCTGCGGCGACGACTCGGGCGGCGGGGGCGGTGGCGCCGACCTCGCCTCGCTCGCCCCGGCCGACACGCCGGTCTTCGTCCAGGGCGCGGTCCGGCCGGAGGGCGACCTGCGGTCGAACATCGAGGACATGGTCGACGACGTCGCCGGGATCGATGCCGGCACGCAGATCGTCAACCAGATCAACGCCGGCCTCGCCGAGCAGAACCTGACCTGGGAGGACGACATCTCCCCGTGGCTCGGCGAGAATGGCGCGATCTTCATCAGCGGCTTCCAGGGCAGCGAGGTCGAAACCGGTGCAGCCCTGATCGAGACGACCGACTCGGGCGCCGCCGAGGACTTCGTCGCCAAGCTCGCCGAGGGCGAGAGCGACGTCCAGGAGCAGGACTACGAGGGCGTGACCTACCGCTCCGACGGCGACTTCGCGGTCGGGCTGGTCAATGACACCCTCGTGGCCGGCGACCCGGCGGCCTTCGAGGCCGCGGTCGACGCATCCGATGGCGACTCGCTGGCCGACGACGGGGACTTCTCCGAGACGATCGACCAGGCGCCCTCGGACAGCCTGGCCGACGTCTACGTCAACCTCGACGACTTCTTCGCCGCGATCCGGCGCGACCTCGATCCGCAGACCCAGCAGTTCTTCGATTCGGTCGCCGGGCAGACCAAGGGCGCCAGCGCACTGGGCAGCGTCGTCGTCCCCTCCTCGGACCGCCTCGAGCTCGATTTCGCGAGCAATGGCGGGGCGGCGCCGGCCGGCGACGTGACGGACTTCCTGAGCTCGTTCCCAGGGGACTCGTGGGCCGCGTTCGCGACCCCCGAGGTCGGTGACCGGCTGAGCGAGGCGATCGACCAGCTCGACGAGAGCGGTATCCCGCCGGACCTCCCACCCGGAGAGCTCAAGAAGCAGCTCTCCCAGGCCGGGTTCGACGTCGAGAAGCTGGCCTCGGCGCTGGGCGACGTCGGGCTGTTCGTGACGGGGACCGACCAGTCCTCGCTGGGCGGAGCCCTGGTGGTGACGACCGACGACCAGGCAGCCGCCGAATCGACGATCAAGGACCTCCAGGACCTCGCCCGCCGTTCGGGGAGCGCTGGCCTGAAGCCGAGCCCGGGCGGTACCGGCTTCTCGATCAGCGACCCCGAGGAGCTCGGGCCGAAGCCGCTGGTCGTCGAGACCGCCGACGGCAGGATCGCGGTCGCCTACGGTGAGGACGCCGCCGAGGCCGGCCTCTCTGGCGGCGGGGACACGCTCGAGTCGAGCGATGTCTTCTCGGCCGCCACCGAGGCGCTCGGGGATGCCCAGCCCGCCGGCTTCGTCGATTTCGGGCCGATCTTCCAGCTGGCTGAATCGCTCGGGGCCACCGACGACCCGGACTACGCGGTCGCCAAGCCGTACCTCGACAAGCTCGACTACCTCTCCTTCGGCTCCGGCACGGACGGGGACTTCGTGACGAGCAAGGTCGTCCTGGCGCTCAGCAAGTAGCCTCGCCGACATGCCGGAGGGTGTCGGGATCGACCTGATCGAGGTCTCCCGCCTGGAGCGGGCGCTGGAGCGCCGACCGCGCCTGGCCGAGCGCCTGTTCACGCCCGCCGAGCTGCGCTACGCCCGGGCCCGGCGGCGCCCGGCTCGGCACCTGGCGGCGCGCTTCGCCGCGAAGGAGGCGACGGTCAAAGCACTTGGGCTGGGGGACGGATTCGGCCTCCGCGAAGTCGAGGTGGTGGCGGGGCGCCCGCCCCGGGTCTCGCTCAGCGGCAGGGCTGCGCAGGCGGCCCGAGAGCAGGGGATGGCGGTACGGGTGTCGCTGACGCATGGCCGGGAGCACGCCGCCGCCGTCGCGATCGCCGAGCGGGTCTGACGATGGAGCCCTGGCTGGCGCCGCTCTACGACGCCGCCGGGATGCGGGAGGTCGACCGCTGGGCGATCGAGGAGCGCGGCGTCCCCTCACTCGACCTGATGGAGGCGGCCGGCCGCGCGGTGGCGGAGGCGGTGATCGGCCTCGCCCCCGGCGGCCCGGTGGTCGTCCTCTGCGGGAAGGGGAACAACGGGGGCGACGGCCTCGTGGCCGCTCGCCACCTCGCGGAGGCGGGCTTCGACGTCGAGGCGCTCCTGCTCGGGGGCCGCGACGAGATCTCGGGTGACGCGGCCGCGAACCTGGAGCGGTTCCCCGCGGCCCGCGAAGCCGATCCGAGCGCGCTGAGCAGCGTGCTCGAGGGCGCCGGCGCCGTGGTCGACGCCATCCTCGGCACCGGCTCCAGCGGCGCCCCGCGAGGGAGCGCGGCGGAGGGGATCGAGGCGATCGCCCGTGCCGGCGCAGCCGTGGTCGCCTGCGACGTGGCCTCGGGGGTGGACGCCTCGACCGGTGAGGTAGAGGGCCCCGCGGTGCGGGCCGACGCCACGGTGACCTTTCACGAGCCCAAGGCGGGCCACCTCGTCGCGCCGGGCAAGGCGCACACCGGCGAGCTGAGGGTCGCTCCGATCGGCATCCCCGATGGGGCGCCGGCGCCGCCGCGGGCGGGCGTCATCACGGCCGCCGTGCTCGGTCTCGCCGCGGGGAGGGGACCGGCGTCGACGAAGTTCAGCTCCGGCCAGGCGGTGGTCGCGGGCGGATCGCGCGGCCTGACCGGTGCGGTCTGCCTCGCGGCGGAGGCGTCGATCCGAGCCGGTGCCGGCTACGCGACGGTCGCGGTCCCGGCCGGTCTCGAGCCGATCTTCGAGGTCAAGCTGACCGAGGTCATGTCGGTCGGCTGCCCGGGTCCGGAGGGACGGCTGGGCCCGGAATCGAAGGACGCCGTCCTCGGCGCCTGCGAACGCGCCTCGGCGGTCCTGCTGGGCCCGGGGCTCGGCAAGGACGAGGGGTCGTTCGAGTTCGCTCGCGCGGTCGCGGGCGATCTCGCGGTGCCGTTGGTGATCGACGCCGACGGCCTGGGCGCCCATGCCGGGCGCCTCGGTGACCTCGCCGGCAGGGCCGCACCGACCATCCTGACGCCGCACGCGGGCGAGCTGGGGCGCCTCCTCGGCCGCGACTCCGGCGAGATCGGCGCCCATCGTCTGGCCGCGGCCGAGGGAGCGGCACGCGCCTGCGGGGGCGTCGTCGTCCTCAAGGGGGACGACACGATCGTCACCGACGGCGAGCGCACGGCCGTCAACGCCCTGCCGGCCCCGGCCCTGGCCACCGCGGGGACCGGGGACGTCCTGGCCGGCGTGGTGACGGCGCTGCTCGCCCGCGGGCTGGAGCCGTTCGCCGCGGCCTGCGGGGCGGTCCTGGCCCACGCCCGTGCGGGGCGCGCCGCTGCCGCCGCTGTGGGGGCCGCCGAGTCGGTGATCGCCGGCGACGTGATCGCCGCGCTGGCCGAAGGCCTGCGCCCCGGCTCCGGGGAGCGGATGATCTAGTCTCGCCGCGTGCCCACGGCCGCCGACATCATGAACGCCGTGCCGAGCGTCTCCCCCGACGACGACGCCCGGGCCGCGATCGAGAGCCTGGCCGACCTGGATATCGCGGCGATCCCGGTCGTCGACGGGGACAACCGAGTGGTGGGAATCGTCAGCGAGTCGGACCTCGTCATCACCGAATCCGAGGCCGACCTCCACCTGCCGCACTTCATCAACATCATGGGCGGCGTGATCTTCGTCGAGTCCCTGAAGGGCTTCGAAGAGCGCCTCAAGAAGGGGTTCGCCGCTCGAGTCGCCGATCTGATGACCCCGGAGCCGGTCTGCGCCCGCACCGGCGACGATGCCCGCGAGGTGGCGCGGATGATCGCCGACAGCCACCACAACCACCTGCCGGTCGTCGACGACGACGGCCGCCTGGCGGGCCTCGTCACCCGCGCCGACGCCCTCGCCGCACTCGTCGCCGGGGATTAGCGCCGTGTCCGGGCAGCCGGGCGCCGAACACGCACGGGGACGCGCCGCCGCGGCGATCGACCACGGCGCGATCGAGCGCAACTGCGTCCGCCTGCGCGAGGCGCTGACCGGCGGGGCCGAGCTGTGCGCGGTTATCAAGGCGGACGGATATGGCCACGGGGCGCTCGGCAGCGCCCGTGCGGCCCTGCGCGGTGGCGCGGACATGCTCGCCGTGGCCGCGGCGACCGAGGCCGCCGAGCTTCGCGCGGCCCTGCCGGAGGCCTGCCTCCTGACGATGGGGGCACTGACCCCGGATGAGCTCGGCATTGCCCTCGATTCGGGCTCGGAGGTCGGCGTCTGGCGGGAGGGGTTCCTGCGCCTGGTCGAAGAGCTGGCGGCGGCAAGGCGGCGTCCGGTGCCCGTCCACGTCAAGCACGACAGCGGCATGGGCCGGCTCGGTACCACTGATCCCTACGAGGTCATGGCTCTCGTCCGGGCGGCTGTCGCCAGCCCCCATCTCGAAGCTGCCGGCCTCTGGACCCACTTCGCGACCGCCGACGAGCCCGACCCCGAGTACCTCGGCGTCCAGCTCGACCGGTTCTCCCGCCTCGCCGAAACCGTCAAGGCCGAGTTCCCCGGAATCAAGGCCCATGCCGCGAACAGCGCCGCCACCCTCCGCGAGCCACGGGCCCACTTCGACATGGTCCGCTGCGGCGTTGCGATCTACGGCCTGGACCCGTTCGGCGAGGATGCCGCGGCCCAGGGGCTCGAGCCCGCCCTCGAGCTGCGCTCCTATGTGGCCGACGTCAAGCGCTTCGGCGCCGGCGAGAGCGCTGGTTACGGCCGGACCTGGCGCGCCCCCGGCGACACCTTCGTGGGGGTGCTGCCGATCGGCTACGGCGACGGGGTCCGGCGGGGGCTCTCGAACAACGCCGAGGTCCTGGTCGGCGGCCGCCGGCGCCCGCTGGTCGGAACCGTCTCGATGGACAACGTCACGGTCGATCTCGGCCCGCGCACCGACGTCCGGCCCGGGGACCCGGCGGTCCTGATCGGCGCGCAGGGAGACGCGCGGGTCACCGCCGAGGAATGGGCTGGGCGGCTGAGCACGATCAACTACGAGGTCACCTGCGGAATCTCTCCGCGGGTGACGCGCGTGCCGGCGTGACCGCGGTGCTGCGGGGCGCCGGCCTCGCCGAACGCCTGCGCGACTCGCCGATCGCGGCCGCGGCGGCCGGGGCGATCGGGCCACCGGCGTGGGTCGTGGGCGGTGCGGTTCGCGATGCCGCCCTCGGCCGTTCCGTGCGCGACCTGGACATCGCCGTCGCGGGGTCGTCCCGGGATGCGGCGGCCGCGCTGGCGGCGGCGGCAGGGGGTCACGCGTTCGAGCTTTCGGCCGAGCACGAGACCTGGCGGGCCGCCGCGCGCGATGGCCGCTGGCAGGCGGACGTGACCCCGCTGCGCGGCGACGGGATCGAGGGTGATCTGGCGCTGCGCGACTTCACGCTCGGCGCCGTGGCCGTGCCCCTGCGCGACGGCGCGCCGCTCGACCCTCACGGCGGCCTCGACGACCTCGAGGCGCGGGTCCTGCGGGCGGTCGGCGACGCCGCCTTCGAAGCGGATCCCCTGCGCCTGCTGCGAGCGGGCCGGCTGGCGGCGGAGCTGGGTGCCGAGATCGAGCCCCGCACGGCCGACCTGGCGCGAGCCTCGGCGGGCCGGGCGGCCGAGCCGGCGGGGGAGCGGATCCTGGGCGAGCTCCGCAACCTCGTCGCCTCGCCCGAGCCGCTCCGCGGGCTGGCGCTGCTCGACGGCCTCGGCGTGACCGCCCACCTGCTGCCCGAGGTCGAGGCGACGAAGGCCGTCGAGCAGAACCCGAACCACCACCTCGACGTCCACGGGCACACTCTCGCGGTCATCGAGCGGCTGCTCGAAGTGGAGCGCGATCTCGACCGCTATGCCGGCCCCCACGCCGAGGAGGTCCGCTCGCTACTGGCCGAGCCTCTCGCCGATGGCTTCAGCCGGGGCGATGCGCTGCGGCTCGGCGCGCTGCTGCACGACATCGGCAAGCCCGCCACCCGGGGCGAGCGCGACGGGTACGTGACCTTCATCGGGCACGACCGCGTCGGCGCCGAGATGGTCGGCGAGCTGGCCGGCCGCCTCCGCGCCAGCCGCCGCCTGACGCGCCACCTCCAGTCGCTCACCCGCAACCACCTCCGGCTCGGCTTCCTCGTCAGGGAGCGGCCCCTGCCCCCGCGGCGCGCCCACGAGTACCTGCGGGCGACCGAGCCTGCTTCAGTCGACGTGACGCTGCTGACGGTCGCCGACCGGCTCGCCGCGCGAGGCGCGGGGCCGGTCGCGAGCGAGGAGATGGTCCAGGGCCACCTCGAGCTCGCGGCCGAGATGATCGCCGCCGGGCTCGACTGGCGCCGCGAAGGCCCGCCGCCACCGCTCGTGGGCGGCGAGGAGCTGGCCGAGGCGCTGGGGGTTCGGCCGGGCCCGCAGATCGGCGAGCTGCTCGCCGAGCTCGAGGCCGCCCAGTACGCCGGCGAGGTCCGGACCCGCGAGGAGGCGATCGAGCGGGCAAGGCGGGCCTCGGCCCAGGGCAGCCTCTAAGCTGCGCCCCGCGTGGCGGACGCGAACTGCATCTTCTGCGGCATCGTCGCCGGTGAGGTCCCTGCCCAGATAGTCGACTCCGACGAGCACACCGTCGCCTTCATGGACATCAGCCCGGCGACGACAGGCCATGCGCTCGTGATCCCGCGGGAGCACGCCGCGGACCTCATGGAGATCTCCGACGACGACCTCGGCAACACGATGGCCGCCGCCCGCCGCCTCGCACGCCGGATCGACGAGACGCTTCGGCCCGACGGCTTCAACATCCTCAACTCGGCCCGGCCGGCCGCCTGGCAGACGGTCTTCCACTTCCACGTCCACGTGGTGCCCCGCTACGAGGACGACCCGCTGAAGCTGCCGTGGGTGCCGACCGAGGGCGACGCCGACGAGATCGCCGCACTGGCCCGGCAGATCCGCGGCGAAGAGGGCGGATGACCGCGCCGATCAGGCTCGAGCGCGACGGTGCGGTCGCCTCGCTCGTTCTCCACAACCCGCCGCTCAACCTGTTCGGTCGCGGCGCCTTCGAGGCACTCAGCGCGGGGATCGCGGAGATCGAGGCGTCGGATGCCCGGGCGCTCGTCTGGCGGGCCGAGGGGGACATCTTCAGCGGCGGCGTCGACGTCCAGGTCTTCAAGGAGACGGCACCGGGCCACGCCGGCGAGTTGTTCGGCGCCCTGGTCGCCACCGTCCGCCGTCTGGAGTCCCTGCCGATCCCGACCCTCGCCCTGGTCGACAGCCTCTGCCTGACCGCCGCCCTCGAGGTGGCGTTGGGCTGCGACATGATCTGGGCTGGAGAGGGGGCTCGATTCGGTCTCGTCGAGGCGGTGGTCGGGCTGACGCCCGGCGCCGGCGGGACGCAGCGGATGGCTGAGCGGGCCGGTCCGGCGCGCGCCCGGGAGTTCGTGATGACCGGCGGGCTCTACGACGCCGCGACCCTGGAGCGGTGGAACGTCATCAACCGGGTCGTCGACGGCGGCGACCTGCACGAGAAGGGGATGGCGTTCGCCCAGCGGCTCGCCGCCGGACCGACGATGGCCCACGCCGCGACGAAGCGGATCGTCCGCGCCTGGCGCGAGGGCGGCGTCGACCGGGCCGATCGCGAGACGCCGAAGGCGGCCGGCGGCCTGTTCGCCACCGAGGACCTCCAGAAGGCGGTGGAATCGTTCCTCACCGAGGGACCGGGCAAGGCGACCTTCCGCGGCCGCTGACATCCGCCGCCCGGTGGCGTTACGGGGGTCCGTTACGCTTTCGCCCGCATGGGCAAGGAGGAGAAAATCGAGATGGAGGGCGAGATCACCGAAGCCCTCCCGAACACCATGTTCCGGGTGAAGCTCGACAACGACCACGAGGTCCTCGGGCACATCTCCGGCAAGATGCGGCGCCACTACATCCGCATCCTGCCCGGCGACCGGGTCAAGATCGAGCTCTCCCCCTACGACCTCGATCGCGGACGCATCACCTACCGCTACAAGTAGCCGCGCGCTGACCGTGGCCGAGCCACTCGTCTCCGCGATCGCCATCGCCTACGACGACGAGCGCCGCCGGGGTGCTCGGTGAGCCGTCTGCGGCCGCTGGCGCGGCTGCTCCAGGGTTCCCACCGGATCGCCTGGGCGAGCGTCGCCGTGGCTACCATCCAGGCGGTTTCCCTGGTGCCGATCGCGCTGCTCGTACGGCACGCCTTCGACCAGTCGATCCCGAACGGCGACACCGCCGAGGTGACCCTGATCGGTGTCGCGGCGCTTGGCCTCTACCTGTTCAGCGCCTCCCTGGGGCTTTGGGCGCGGGCGATCTCCCTGCGGGCGACGAAGGGCAGCGTGACGAGGCTGCGGGGGGAGCTGCTCGTCAAGCTCTATGCGCTGCCGCGCTCCTGGTTCGACCGCCGGGACGCGGCGAAGGTCCACGGAACGATCGTGCAGGACTCGGAGCGGATCGACCAGATGGCGAACTCGCTGGTCGCCCAGCTCCTGCCGACCGCCGTCGTCGCCACCGGCCTGGTTACGGCGATGCTGGTCCTCAACCCGCTGCTGTTCGGCCTCCTGGCCCTGGTCGGGCCGCTGCTCCTGCTGTGCTCGGTCATCGTCGGCCGAGCGGTCCGGCGCCGCACCCACGACTGGCGCGAGGAGTTCGAGACGTTCGACGCGCAGACGCTGTTCGCGCTGCGCTCGATCACGCTGACCAAAGCCCATGGGGCCGACGAGGGGGAGATCGCGGCGCGGCGCGGGCAGCTCGAGGCGCTCGGCGCCCGCGGCTACGAGATGTCCCTGACGCAGGCCGCCTACTCGCTCCTGAACGGCACGATCATGGCGATCGGCGCGGTGATCGTCCTCGTGGTCGGCGGTCGCTCCGTCGCGTCGGGGTCGATGTCGCTCGGTGACCTGATCTCCTTCTTCGCCCTGCTCGCCCTCCTCCGCGGGCAGACCCCGACGCTGCTGACGGCGATCCCTGCCGTGATCTCGGGCATGGAGTCCCTGGGCCGGGTCGAGGAGCTGCTCGGCGCCGCCGACGAGGAGCCTTACGACGGGCGGCGCGACCTGCCGTTCCGCGGCAGCCTCGAGATCGACTCGGTCGAGTTCTCCTATGGCGGCCCGTCCGTGCTCCGCGGGGTCACCCTGCGGCTCGATCCAGGCGAGCGGCTGGCGATCCTGGGGCCGAACGGCGCCGGCAAGAGCACCCTCGTCAGCCTGATCCTCGGCCTCTACCGCCCGCAGGCCGGCCTTCTCCGCGCCGACGGCGTCCCCTATGAGGAGATCGACATGCGCAGCCTGCGCTCCTCGATCGGAGTGGTCATGCAGGACCCGATCGTCTTCTCCGGCACGATCCGCGAGAACATCGCGTTCGGCACGCCGGACCTCGACGAGGCCGCGGTTCGCCAGGCGGCGGAGCTGGGCACGGCCAGCGGGTTCGTCGAGCAGCTCCCCCTGGGTCTGGACACGGAGGTCGGCGACGAGGGTGTGCTGCTCTCCGGCGGGCAACGCCAGCGCCTCGCGATCGCCCGCGCCCTCGCCCGCCGCCCCGCGCTGCTGATCCTCGACGAGCCGACCACATACCTCGACGCCGGCAGCGCCGCCGACCTGGTCGAGAACCTGCGCCGGCTCGACCCGGCGCCGTCGGTCCTGCTGGTGACCCACGACCCGCTGGTCGCCGCCCAGGCCGACCGGTCGGTCGCGCTGCGCGACGGCCAGCTCGCCGAGGAAGTGGCGGCTTGAGCACGCCCCGCGACGGGTTCTGGCCCGACGAGCGCCACCGGACGTTGCTCCACGCCGCCCTTGATCGAGGCGACGCCGGCGTTCGGGCGTGGCAGCGCTGGCGCGACATGGTCGACTTCGACTACGCGGACGGCCCCGAGCTGCGGCTGCTGCCACTCGCCTACGCAAACCTGGGCGACGCGATCCGCGACGACGCCGTCTTCGGACGGGCGGGGGGCCTGTTCCGGCGCACCTGGACCCAGAACCAGCTCCTCTTCGATCGGGCCGCGGGAGCGTTGTCGGCTCTCGCGAACGCCGGGATCGAGCCGATGCTGCTCAAGGGCGCGGCGCTGAGCGTCCTCCACTACCGGAGTGCCGGCGCGCGGCCGATGGCCGACGTCGACGTCCTCGTTCCGCCCTTCGGGGCGGAGCGGGCGATGGCGGTGCTGCGCGCGGAGGGGTGGCGGGGCGAGGCCGAGCCGGCCGAGCGTCAGATCCGGATCCACCACTCCTACCCGTTCCGGGACGGCGGGGTCGGCCACATCGACCTCCACTGGTTCTCGCTCTGGCAGTCGAGCTCCGACAGGCCCCTCTGGGGGGCGGCGCGGCCGCTCGAGCTCGCCGGCGCCGCGGCCCTGGCACCGTCCCCGTCCGACCTCCTGCTGGTGGTCTGCGCCCACGGAACGCCCCGGCAGCCCGAGCCCGCGTTCCGCTGGATCGCCGACGCCGTCACGGTGATCCGGACCGCGGAGGTCGACTGGGACCGGTTCGCCGCCGAGGCCCGGCGGCGCAACCTCGCGGTCGCCGCCGCCGCGGCCCTGCGGTACGTGCGCGAGGAGCTCGGCGCCGAGGTGCCGGAGGACGTGCCCGCCAGGCTCGCCCCGGAGCGCGCGCCGCGGTGGGAGCGGGCTGCCTACCGCGCGCAGAGCTCGCCGGCCGGCCCGGCCAGGACGACCCGCCTCCTGCTCGAGCGCAACCGGCGGATGCGGATGCTCCGCGACGAGGCACCCTGGCACCCCGGTTTCCTCACCTACGCCGCCTCGATCTGGGGGTTCGAGCGCCCCTGGGAGCTGCCCGCCCACGCGGCGCGCCGGGTCTTCGCGGGCGCTGCGGCAAGGGTCCGGCCCGGCCGCACCCGGGCCCGAACCGTGCCTCCGGCCCGGGGGAACCGCGACCCGGCGTCCTGACCCTGGGCTACCGTGGCGCGGTGGAGTCGGACCTTCGGGCAGGCGAAGGGAGGGGCGACCGGCTGTATGGCGGGGCGCCTCTGCACGCGCGGCGGCGGGACCAGCGCGAGCGCATCGTCGCCGCGGCGCGGTCGGTGATCGCGGTGAACGGCTACGGGAACGCCTCGATCGATGAGATCGTCGCCAAGGCCCGCGTCTCGCGGACGTCCTTCTACCGCTTCTTCGGCGGCAAGGAGGAATGCATGCTCGTGCTCTTCGAGGAGGCGATGTCCGAGCTCGCCGACGCGTTCACGCATGCCGCTGGCGCCGAGGCGCCGGATGAGCGGATCCGGCTCGGGGTGGAGGGGATCGTCGCCGGGCTCGGCGCGAACCCCGAGACCGCTCGCGTGGTCCTGATCGAGGCGGTCGGGGCCACCCCCGAGGTGGAGCGCGCCCGCAGCGAGGCGCGGCGGCGCTTCGCCCGCCTCCTGACAGCCGAGATGCGTCGCTACGAGGGGTGGCGCGACCGCCCGGAGACCGAGGTGGAGCTGATCTCCCTGGCCCTGATCGCCGGCCTCGCCGAGGTCGTGGCGGAGATGGTGGCCGGCGAGGAGCCCGGTGACTGGCGCGATCTGGTCCCGCCGCTGACGCGGTTCGCGATGCGGGCGCTCACCCCCCAGGCGGTGCCGCAGGCTCCTCGCCTCCGCTGACCGGGTCGGCGAGCTCCGCCGCCAGCGCCGACCAGGCGAAGTCGACGGCGCCCTGGCCGGCGCCATCGCGCGGGTCGTAGTACTCGCGCAGGCCCTGGCGCGCCACGGCGCCGAGGATTCCGGCGGCGAGCCCGGCGGCCTCCTCCTCGTGGCCCAGCCGGCGCAGGCCGAGCCAGACCAGCCAGGCGGAGTTGACCCAGGTCGGCCCACGCCAGTAGCGGCGGATCAGGCCGGGCCGGGCGGCCGGCTCGTAGGACGCCTCTTCGGCGGAGACCGATGGAGGAGCGACAGGCGTCCAGTAGCGGCGACGGTCGAGGAGGTGCTCCTCCACAAGGCGGCGTCCGATCGGCTCGGGTAGGTCGGGCAGGGCCAGGGGCGCCAGCGCCGACCAGGTCGACACACGGGGTCGCCGGCCGCTCGGCTGCGCCTCGTCGAGGAAGAGCCCGCTGCGCTCGTCCCACAGCCGGTCGACCAGCGCCGGCGTCGCCGACGCCCGCCCTGCGGCCTGAAGGGACAGCGACCAGAGGACGTTGACCAGGACCTCGCACAGCACCGGGCCTCCGGCGGCCAGGATCCGGCGGGCGTCGAACCCCCGGCGGCGGTTCGCGTGGACGAGGAGCGGGAAGCCGGGCCGGGCGTTGGCCCGCCAGCCCCAGACGGGGTCGAACTTCGGCGAGGCGTCGAGGCCCGACTCGTCGGGCTGGATGATCCAGAGGAGACCGTCGCCCTCGAGGTCGCGCGCCCCCGAGAGCCAGTCGAGGTGGGCTGCGATCCGGGGCTCTTCGGCGGGGTCGCCGACCGCGATCCGCCAGGCCCACGCGAGCAGCGGCGGCTGGATCGTCTGCGTGGTGAACGCCGAGGGCCCGGGCACGTTGTAGAAGAGGAGCCGCGGGAAGGACACCTTTCGGTTCCAGAAGATCGTGTGGCCGACGAACCCGTCGCCGCGCTGGGCGGCGAGCAGGCTCTCGAGCTCGAGCCGGGCCCGAGAGGGATCGAAGCGCCGCCAGACGATGGACGCGAAGCACGAGTCCCAGTACCACTGCCATGGGTACCGGTTCGGGCTCGGTCGGGTGTAGGCGAAGCGGATCCCCTCGCGCTCGCCCTCCAGCCAGTTGCCGCGCAGCACCCGCTCGGCCGTCGCGAGCGTGACCGCGGCGGCGGGCTCGCTCACGCCGCGGTGCGGCGCATGCCGCGCAGCGACAACGCGCCGAGCGCCGCCAGCAGGGCGGCGATCGCGAGCAGCCCGGGCCAGGTCTGGGCCCATGTGATGTCGCCCACGAACGGCTGGCGGACCGCCTCGACGACGTCGCTGACCGGGTTGATACGTGCCACCTCCTCCAGCCAGTCGGCCAGCAGGGGCGTCGGCGCGTAGGCCGGCGTGAACAGCACGAGGATGAACGTGCCGGCCTGCATCAGCGGCGCCGCCGACTGCGTCCTGTACTTGAGCGCCAGCATCGTCCCCCAGCAGGCCGCGACGGCGGCCATGCCCATGACGAGGACCGCGGCGAGCAGGAGGCCCAGGACGCCGGGCCAGGCGGCGCCGAGCGGGATCGCGACGCAGAGCAGGACGGTGGCGGGGATCAGGGCCCGCAGGCTGGCCGAGAAGACCATGCCGGCGAGCAGCGCCCAACGCGGGACCGGCGCCGCCAGTAGCCGGTCGAACCAGCCCTGTTCGATGTCGCGGGCGAGGTTCACGCCGGTCGCCGCACCGGTGAACCCCGCGCCCTGGAGCATCGAGACCGGGATGATGAAGCTGAGGTACGAGTCGGTCGAGAAGCCGCGCAGCTCGACGAGGTTGCCGAAGACGCCGTTCAGGCCGAGGAAGAAGATCGTCGGCGCGAGGACGCCGGGAATCGCGGCGCCGGGTACGCGCAGCAGCTCGTTTCGCGAGCGGGTCACGAGGGCCCGGATCACGGCCAGGTCGTTGCCCCACTCGCGGCTCATCCGCCGGTCCTCAGACGGTGGCGGAGGGCAAGGGCGCTCAGTCCCAACCCGAGGGCCCCGAGTCCGAGGACGGCGGCGAGGCACTCGGCCGTACCTACGCCGGAGAACCCGGAGACGATCGGGTCGCGGATGCCCTCGGCGACGAAGCTGAGCGGGTTGTACTCGGCGATCGTCTGCGCCGGCTCGACCATCAGGGCCCGGGGGAAGAACGCGGACGAGAGGAAGAGGATCACGAAGATCAGCGGGAAGAACCCCTGGACGACGCTCGCCTGACCGGTCCGCAGCGCCGCCGCCGCGCCCAGTCCGCCGAAGGCGGTGGCGGCGAGGACCACGATCACGATCACCGCGAGGATTCCGGGCACGCCCTCCTCGATCGGCGCCCCGAAGATCAGGCCGATCGCCAGGAACCAGATCGCCGTGACCAGGCCGAGCGCCGCGGTTCCCGCGAGGCGGCCGAGGACGATCGCGAAGCGCGAGATCGGGGCCGCGAACAGGCGGTCGGTGAAGCCCATCTCGATGTCCACCGCCATCGCGATGCCGCCGCTGTTGCCGGCCAGCATCAGCGACTGGAGTATCGCCCCGGCCAGCATGAACTGGAAGAAGCTGTCGACCTCCGGGAACCCGGGCAGGTTCACCGCGGACTCGGCGCCGCCGGTCTGGATCGCCAGCAGGAGCGTGGGGAAGACCAGGATCGGCGCCATGAGCTGGGGGCGGCGGAAGGTCTGGCGGATCGAACGCAGCCCGAGCGCGGCGACCACCCGCGCGTTGATCGCAAGGCGCTGCCTCAAGCGGTCGCGACCTCGTGCTCGCCGGTCGCCGGCTCCTCTTCCTCGGCCGGCTCCAGGCGGTGCCCCGTCCTGGTCACGAAGACGTCGTCCAGGGTCGGCGCGACGAGGTCGAGCGCCTCGACCGCGATGCCGGCGTCGTCCAGCGCCCGCACGACCGTGGCGACCTGCGCGGCACCCTGGTCGAGCTCGACCAGGAAGCGGCCGTCGCGCGGCGGCAGTGGCTGGCCGAAGCGGCGGCAGACCTCCTCGGCGGCGCGCTCGACGTCCCCGTCGGCGAGTTGGATCTCGAGCCGCGGCTTGCCGACCTCCGACTTGAGCTGAGCGGGCGTGCCCTCGGCGACGAGGCGGCCGTCGTCGATGATCCCGACCCGGTTGGCGAGCTGATCGGCCTCCTCGAGGTACTGGGTGGTCAGGAAGACGGTCGTGCCCTCGCGATTCAGCGCCGAGACCTCCTCCCAGATCGCCTTGCGGCTGACGGGGTCGAGGCCGGTGGTCGGCTCGTCGAGGAAGAGAACCGACGGCTGATGCACCAGAGCCGCCGCGAGGTCCACCCGGCGCTTCATCCCGCCCGAGTAGGTCCCGATCCTCCGGTCGCCCGCGTCGGCCAGGTCCACCCGCTCGAGCAGCGATTGGGCACGGCGCCGCCCCTCGGCCGCCGGCAGCCCGTGGAGGGTCGCCTGAAGCCGGATCAGCTCGCGGCCGGTCATCAGCGGGTCGAGCGCGGCTTCCTGGAGGGCGACGCCGATCGCGCGCCTGACCCGGGCGGCGTCGGCGACGACGTCGTGCCCGGCGACTTCGGCGCGGCCGCCGGTCGGCAGCAGGAGCGTGGTCAGCATCCTGACCGTGGTCGTCTTGCCGGCGCCGTTCGGGCCGAGGAACCCGTAGATCTCGCCCTCATCGACCTCGAGGTCGACACCGCGCACGGCCTTGACCTCGTCGAAGGAGCGCTCCAGGCCTTGGACGACGATCGCGGGCATGGGCCGTGATCCTAGTCCGGGGTGCCGAGCGCCTCGGCGAGGGGCGGGCGCGTCTCGACCCAGCGGCGGCCGTTGGCCCGCTCTAGCGCCTCGGCGGCGTCGAGCAGCAGCTCATCCCGTCCCCAGGCCGCCTGGAGCTGGAGGCCGATCGGCAGGTTGCCCGAGGAGAGGCCCGCCGGGACGCTGATCGCCGGCGCCCCGGTCAGGTTGGCGAGACCACCGCCGCGCGGGTTCACCTCGTCGGCCGTGTGGAAGCCCGAGGGGAGCTCGACAACGGGGGCGTCGAGCGGCGGCGCCGGGGCGGGGACGGTCGGCCAGGCGAGAACGTCGACCTGTTCGAAGGCCGCGGCGAGCGAGCGGCGCAGCATCGTCCGCACCCGGTGGGCGCGGAGGACGGCCGCGGCGGGCAGGAGCATCCGGTACTTGAGCAGCGCCCGGTTGATCAGGCCGGTCTCCTCGCCGAGCGCGTTCAGGGCCTGCGGAGCGAGGTCGGCCAGCCCTTCGGTGGTGCCGACCAGGACCGCCCCGAGGCCGGACAGCTCCAGGCCCTCGACCTCGACCGTCTCGACGCTGCCGCCGGTCGCGCCCCGCAGCTCCTCGACCGACGCGTCGCAGGCGGCCGTCACCTCGGGGTCGACGTCTTCTGTGACCGGTCCGCGGACCAGGCCGATTCGCAGGCCGGCGGCATCGCCGGCCTGGAGCGGCTCGCCGAACAGGGCCGATCCGAGCAGCCGGCAGCCGGCAGCGTCGGTGCAGATCGGGCCGGAGACGATCGTCGTCGTGTTCCTGATGTGGTGGCCCCGCATCGCCGACCGGCCGAAGGTCGGCTTGAGCCCGGTGACCCCGCAGTAGGCGGCGGGATAGCGGATCGAGCCGATGCCGTCGGCGCCGACGGCTCCGGAAACGAGGCGACCGCCGACCGCGCTGCCCGGGCCGCTCGAGGAGCCTCCGGGGCAGCGGTCGGTGTCCCACGGGTTGCGCGCCGCGCCGTAGGCGGAGAAGTTGCCGGTACTGCTCGACCCGAGCTCGTGCATGTTGGCGACGCCCGCGATCACCGCGCCGGCATCGCGCAGCGCCCGGTAGGGCCCGGATTCCCCCGGCTCGGCGCCCGCCGGGGGCGCGACCCAGCCGAACCGCTGGGCCCGCCAGGGCAGTGGCCACTCGTCCTTGATCACGACCGGGACGCCACGCAGCGGGCCGTCCGGAGCGCCGGCCGCCATCTCACGCGAGCGCTCCGGGAACGTCTCGACGACGGCGTTGAGGGACGGGTTTCGCTGCTCGAACCGGCGCAGGGCGGCGTCCAGGAGCTCTTCCGGTGAGGTGTCTCCCCCGGCGACCGCCGCCGCCTGGCCCGCGAGCGGAAGGTCCAGGACCGCGTCGAGGTCCGTCATCGCGGCGGTCGGGAGAGGTCGGGTTGCGGCTCCTCCGCGACGGCCGAGAGATCGAGCGAGAGGAGGCTGGCGATCGCCGGCCAGTAGGTCGCGTGGGCGACGTTCATGACCGCGAGCTCGGCATCATCGGCTTCGACGCCAAGCGAGGAGAGTCCCTCGAGCAGGTATGGATCGGGGGGCTGGGAGGCGTCCATGCTCGGCTCGCAACCCTACCTGCAGCCCCGCTCCCCGGCCGGCTTCCGGCCGGGCTTCCCGGCATGATCCGCCCGCAACCCTCGCGGGACACCCGTGTTGGGGAGCCAGGACTCGTGCCCTCCGACCAGGGACAGACCACCCGTGGATCAAGGCCGCTGCTGGCAGCGGCCGGCCTGCTCTGCCTGCTCGCGCTCACCGCGATAGCCGGCTGGCCGGGGAGGGCCGACTCGGCGCCGTTGCGCGTCGTCGTGCTCGGCCGCGGCGTCGACACGGTCCCGCCGGACTGCCCCGGGGCGCGCAAGCAGTGTCAGGTGGCGGGCCGGGTGACCGGCTTCCAGTCCCTGGCCGGCGACTTCGTCAAGCCGTTCCAGGTGCCGTTCGAGGGCAAGGTCATCTCCTGGTCGATCTCGCTCGGGAGGCCCTACGCGCAGCAGACCCGTGAGCACGGAGACGAGCAGGCGTACTTCGACTTCTACTTCGACCGGCCCTCGAAGGCGCGGGTCGCCGTCCTGCGCAGGGTCGAGGGGGCGAAGCCGCCCAAGTACCGACTCGTCCGCCAGGGCCCGGCCCAGATCCTCAACCCCTACTTCGGGCAGACCGTGGAGTTCGCGCTCGACCACCCGCTCGGGGCGGCGCAGGGCGACATGATCGGCCTGACGATTCCGACCTGGGCCCCGGCCTTCTGGCACGCCCGCTCCTGTGAGGAGTCGAGCCCCGGGGTCGCGATCAACCAGGCCGGGTGCGACCGCGTCGCGTCCCGTAACACGTGGCGGGCGAGCCGGCGTGACGGCCGCTGCGTCTTCAACAAGCAGGGCGAGGAGCTGGAGGCGCAGATCAGCAAGAGCTACCCCCAGCAGAAGGTCGGCTCCGAGAAGGAGTACGGCTGCTACTACAGCGCCGCCCGTCTCCTCTACACGGCGACGCTGGTGAAGAAGCCCCGCAACGCGGGCTAGCCCGGGTTCGCCCGGCTAGCCGCAGTCGTCGGGGTGCTCGTCGCAGAACTTCTCGAACTCGCCCTGCGGGGTGCCGGGCTCGGCGGGGATGTCGTTCTCCTCGGAGTCCGGCTTGCTGGGGTCATGGCTGGGACCGCTGCCGCCACCGTCGTCGTCCGGGCCCTCGTTCTCCTGCTCGGGGGTGATCACGGCGCCGCCGTCCTCCGGCGTCGTCTCCTCGGCGGTGGTCGGCTCGAAAGTCGTCGTCGGCTCCGTCGTCGGCCGGGTCGCCGCCTCGGTCGTCGCGGGCCCGCTCCGCGTCACGGGCTCATCGTCGCCGCCGCAGCCCGCCCCGAGGGCGAGCGCAGCGGCGACCGCCAGCGCGACGGCGCGCTGGAGCACTGCCGGACCTTGGTTCAAGCGTTCCCGTCGAGCGCCGGCTGGCGCAGGCCGCAGTGCGGGCAATCGCTGACGTCGATGCCGATCAGCTGGTCACAGCGCCGGCAGGCGCGCAGATGCTCGGGCGAGTGGACGAGCGCGGAGGGCGAAGGGGCCGCGGGTAGTACCCGGGCCACCGGCCGCATCTCCTCGCCGGTCTCGCGGTCCACGTAGACCTTGCCCGGCTCGGCCGCGGCGATCGCCTCGCGGCCCGAAGCCGGAGCGCGCAGCCGGTAGATCTGCTTCGCGTTCACAGGCGAACCCTAACCAACGACCCCGAGCAACGACCAACGAGCAACTGAGCCCTGCTCTAGCGTCCGGCCCCTGCGCGTCCTCATCTTCCATGGATACCTCCTGCGCGGCACCGGGAGCAACGTCTACAACGCCGAGCTGGCCCAGGCGCTCGCCCGGCTCGGACATGACGTCCACCTGCTCTGCCAGGACCGGCGGGCCCCCGACCTCCCCTGGGTCGACGCGATCGGCCGCTGGGAGGAGGGGCGCCTGCGGGTCGAAGCCCTGCCCGGCCGCGAGCGGAAGGCGGAAGGACGGATAAGCGCCTACCTTCCGGAGATCGGCGGGCTCCTCCCGGTCTACGTCTACGACGCCTACGAGGGGTTCGACGTCAAGGTCTATCCCGACCTCACCGACGAGGAGCTCGACCGCTACGTCGAGTCGAACGTGCGGGCAGTCGCCGACGTCGCCGAACCCGGGGTTGACGCGGCGCTGGCGAACCACCTCGTGATGTCGCCGGCGGTCTTCGCCCGCGCCGGCCTCGAGCGATACGCGGTCAAGGTCCACGGGTCCGATCTTTCCTACACGGTTCGGCCCAACCCCGAGAGGTTCGTCCCGCCCTCGCGGGAGGGCCTCGAGCAGGCCGGCGCCGCCCTCGTCGGTTCCCGTCACACCGCCGAGGACCTTTGGGCGACGGTCGATCTCGACGGGCTCCCGGACCGCACCCTGCTCGGGCCGCCGGGGGTGGACGTCCGCGCCTTC
>DATFPK010000141.1:0-12454 GCA_035264885.1 Solirubrobacterales bacterium | reverse complement strand
CGGACTCGATCCGCCCCCGCGCTCCGAGAAAGAAGACGTCGGCTCCGCTATCGCGAAGCTCGCCGGCGACCGCCATGGCGGGCACGACGTGCCCCGCGGTTCCCCCGGCTGCTATCGCCACTCTTGGCACCGCTCGCTCCGCTCCTTCCACCGGCGCGCCTGCGCCCGCCTTCGACGACGCGCAGTTTGCCAGCGTGCCCAGCCGGCGCCGCGGAGCGCTTCGTCCCGGCCGGCCGGCTCGCCGTCTTCTTGCGCGGCTTGCGCTTGGCCGTCGCCGCGCCCTGGCTCGCCGGCTTCCGCGCCGCCCCAGCGGCGCTGTCGCGGGCTACACCGAGGATCAACCCGACCGCGGCGAGGCTGACCAAGAGGCTGCTGTTGCCGTAGGAGACGAAGGGGAGCGGCACGCCCGTCAGCGGGGCCAGGCCCATCACCGCGTAGAGGTTGATCAGCGCCTGGACCAGGATCAGCGACGTCAGCCCGGCGGCCAGCAGCTTCCCGTAGGTGTCGCGCGCGGACTGCGCGATCCGCAGTCCCGCGTACCCGAACAGGCCGAACAGCCCGACCACCCCGCCGATCCCGACGAGTCCCAGCTCCTCGCCGATCACGGCGGAGATCATGTCGGTGTGGGCCTCGGGGAGATAGAAGGCCTTCTGAACGCCGTCGCCGAGGCCCTGCCCGAAGACGCCACCCGAGCCCAGCGCGATCTTCGCCTGCATCGCCTGGAACCCGCTGCCCGCTACATCTTGGCCCGGGTTCAGAAACCCGATCAGCCGGTCCCGGCGGTAGGGCTCGAAGAGGATCGCGATCAAGACGAGGAAACCGAGCACCGCGGCGATCAGCAACAGGTCGCGCAGGCGGGCGCCGGCGGCGATCAGCATCGCCCCGACCGCGAAAGCCGTCACGAGCATCGTCCCGAGGTCGGGCTCGAGCATCACCAGCCCGCAGACCGCGCCGACCACCAGGAGGTAGGGCATCATGCCGCCGACCGTCAGCGCGGCCTTCGGCTTCGCCGCCAGCATGTGCGCGCCGTAGAGGACCACCGCGAGCTTGCCCAGCTCGGACGGCTGGATCTGGAGAAAACCCGAGCCGATCCAGCGCGACGCCCCGTTGACGCTGGTGCCCACCACCAGTACCGCCATCAGAAGGAAGAACGAGAGGGCCAGGATCGTCGGCGTCAGGGCGCGGATCGGCCGCAGTCCGTAGCGCGACGTCAGTTGCATGACGATCAGCCCGGCAGCGCCGAACAGCAGCGTGCGCTTCAGGAAGTAGGCGCTGTTGGAGAGGCTGCCGTCCTCGAGGATCCGCGTCGTCGAGCTGGCCGAGAAGACCATCACCGCCCCGAAGGCGAGGAGGCACAGCGTCGCGGTCAGCAGGATGTTGTACTCGGCGGAGGGAGCTCCCCCGCCACGGCCGCCCTTCACGGGAGCGCCTCGACGATCTCGCGAAACCGCTCGCCGCGCTCCTCGAAGTCCCGGAAGCTGTCGAAGCTGGCGCAGGCCGGCGACATCAGGACCACCTCGCCCGCCCGGGCCGCCTCGGCGGCGGTCGCGACCGCCTCCTCGAGGCCCGGGGCGCGGTGGAGCTCGACGCCGGCGGCGGCGGCCGGAGCCAGCTCCTCGGCCAGGCGGTCGGCGGTGGCGCCGATCAGGTAGGCGGCGACGGCGCGCTCGGCCAGCGGACCCGCCAGCGGCCCGAACGGCTCGCCCTTGTCGCTGCCGCCGAGGATCGCGTGGACGCCTCCCTCGAAGGCGCCGATCCCCACCGTCGCCGACGCGACGTTCGTCGCCTTCGAGTCGTTGACGAAGAGGACGCCGTCGCGCTCGGCGACCACCTCGAGCCGGTGCGGCACGCCGGCGAACGAGCGCAGGCCGACGCGGACGTCGCCCTTCGGCAGGCCCATGGCCAGGGCGGCCGCGGCCGCCGCCATCGCATTCTCGGCATTGTGCGCGCCGAGCAGCCCCAGCTCGGACGCGGGCAGGAGCGGCTCGCCATCGTGGAAGATCGTTCCCTCGGCGAGGGCGACCTCGCAGTCGGGCGCGGCGCCGTGGCAGAACGCGATCCGGCGGGCACAGCCGCCCAGGTCCTCGCCGGCGAGGGCCGGCTCGTCGGCGTTGTAGACGGCGACGTCGTCGTTTGATTGGTTGGCGAAGATCCGCAGTTTGGCGGCGCGGTAGGCCTCGATCGTCCCGTGACGGTCCAGGTGGTCCGGGGCGAGGTTGAGGAAGACCGCGCACTCCGGCGCGAACGCGCCGGTGTCCTCGAGCTGGAAGCTGGACGCCTCGCAGACGACCGTCGCCCCCGGCTCGATGTCGCCGGCCAGCGAGGCCAGCGGGGTCCCGACGTTCCCTGCGACCGCCACCGGCTCTGAGGCCTCGCGGTAGAGGTGGCCGATCAGCTCGGTGGTCGTCGTCTTGCCGTTCGTGCCGGTCACCGCGACGAAGCGGTTCGGGATCATCCGCCAGGCCAGCTCCAGCTCCCCGATCACGGGGGTCCCGCGGCTCCGGGCCGCCTGGATCACCGGCGCTCCGGCCGGCACGCCGGGGCTCTTGACAACCGTTCGGACTCCTTCGAGCCGTGCCGTGCCGTCCTCATCCAGGTTGACTTCGACGCCCGCCGCGGCAAGCCTCTCGGCCCCCTCGGGGTGCCCGGAGTCGGTCCCGGTGACGCGCTCGCCGCGCCGCGCGAGGACGCGCGACGCCGCCTGGCCCGAGCGGGCCAGGCCGACCACGAGGAACGGGCCCTCGGGCAGGGGCGGCCGCGGCTTGGCAGGGGGCGGGACCGGCATTGGGGACAGTTTCGCCCCGGCCGGGGACGAACCCTGTCGCCGTGGCTCGTCAGGGATATTGAGGGGCGATGCCGAAGGGAGACCCGAGCACGGAGATCGAGGCCCTCTACGCGGCGTTCAACCGCCGCGACATCGAGACGGTCCTCGCCCACCTGGCGCCGGACGTCCACTGGGCAAACGGCATGGAGGGTGGATACGCCGACGGGCGCGAAGCCGTGCGCGCCTATTGGACCAGGCAGTTCGCAGCGATTCACTCGAGGGTCGAGCCCGAGACGATCGAGCTGGCCGACGACGGCCGCGTCGCGGTCCAGGTCCACCAGGTCGTGCACGCCCCCGACGGCGAGCTGCTCGCCGACGAGCGCGTGTCCCACTACTTCACGTTCGAGGAGGGACGGATCGCGCGGTTCGACATCGGCGACTGACCGTCCCGGTCGCTGCCTAAGACCCGATCGATTGCTGGTAGAGCGTGAAGCCGATGCCGCTGCAGACGGCGGCGATGATCCAGAACCGGAGCATGATCTTCGTCTCCGACCAGGCGAGCAGCTCGAAATGGTGGTGGACGGGCGCCATCAGCAGCACGCGGCGGCGGAACAGCTTGAAGGCGAAGACCTGGACGGCGACCGACAGGGCCTCGATCACAAAGATGCCGCCGATGATGATCAAGAGGACCTCGGTCTGGGTCATCACCGCCAGCGCCCCGATCGCCCCTCCCAGGCCGAGCGAGCCGGTGTCTCCCATGAAGATCGAGGCCGGGAAGGCGTTGTACCAGAGGAAACCGATGCAGGCCCCGACCAGGCAGGCCGACAGCAGCGCCAGGTTCTGCTGCTGGTTGGTGACGAACGTGATCGCCGTGTAGGCGAGCAGGACGATCGCGCAGCAGCCCGCGGCCAGCCCGTCGAGGCCGTCGCTCAGGTTGACGCCGTTCGACGTCCCCGCGATCACCAGGAACACCAGGATGAAGTAGAGGACCGGGCCGATGTCGACGCTGGCGTCGGAGATCCGGAAGTACAGCGTCGGCTCGAGGCCGACCTCGTGGCGGGCGACCCACCAGAGCCCCAGCGCGAGAAGGAGCTGGAAGAGGATCTTGTACCGGGCCGCGAGCCCCAGAGACCGGCGTTTGACGATCTTCACCCAGTCGTCGGCGAACCCGAGCGCTGCGGAGCCCATCGCGACGCCGAAGACGGCGAGGCTCTGGCTGTCGCGGTCCGACAACACGAGGTAGGGGACGCAGATCGCCGCGAAGACGATCAGGCCGCCCATGGTCGGCGTCCCCGCCTTCGTGTGGTGCTCCTGCGGCCCCTCCTCGCGGATGTGCTGGCCGAACTCCTTGAGCCGCAGGTACTCGATGAACTTCGGCCCGAGGAAGATGCAGATCAGCATCGCCGCCATGCCGGCGATCAGGACTTCACCCATCCGCCAACAGCTCCTCGAGCTCCTCGGCGACCGCCTCGAGGCCGGCCGACCGGGATCCCTTGACCAGCACGGCGTCCTCGGCCCCGAGCTGGGCGGCGAGCAACTCGGCCGCGTCCTCGGGCGTGGCGACGAGCTGGTCGGGGTCGTAGTCGCGCGACGGCTCGCCGACGCCGATCACCACGTCGACCCCGGCCTCGCGCGCGTGCGCTCCGACCTCGCGATGGTAGCTCGGCGCTTCGGATCCGAGCTCGGCCATCACACCGAGGACGGCGATGCGGCGGGCGGCGCCGAGGGTGGCGAGGTGATCGAGCGCGGCCCGCATCGACACCGGGTTGGCGTTGTAGCAGTCGTTCACCAGGAGAATCCCGCCGGGTAGCTCGACCCGCTCTCCCCGGAACCGCGAGAAGCCTATATCGGGGGCGCGATCGGCCATCTCCCCGATGTCGGCGCCGAGCGCCAGCCCCGCCGCGATCGCCGCGAGGGCGTTGGTCACGTTATGCGCCTCGGTGAACGGGAAGTGGAAGACGTGATCACCGGCCGGGGTCACGACGGCGGCCTCGGTGACGCCGTCCTCCACCGTCGTGCCGCGGGCGGCGACGTCGCCCCCCTCGCCGAACGTGAGAGCGCGGCGGCTGGGGTCGAGGTGGGGCGCGAGCGGTCCCGGGTCCGCGGGGACGACGGCGGTGCCCTCGGGACCCAGCCCCGCGAGCAGCTCCGCCTTCGCCGCGGCGATCGCCTCGATGCTGCCGAGCAGCTCGACGTGGACCGGGCCGACGTTGGTGATCACGCCGACGTCTGGCTCGGCGATCTCGGCCAGCTCGGCGATCTGGCCGGCTCCGCGCATCGCCATCTCGAGGACCAGCACGTCGGTCTCGGGCGGCGCCGCGAGCACGGTCAGCGGCAGGCCGATCTCGGTGTTGAGGTTCTCTTGGTTCGCATGGACGCGGCCCGGCAGCAGCGCCTTGGCGATGTCCTTGACCGTCGTCTTGCCGACCGAGCCGGTGATGCCCACCACCCCGGCACCCAGCCGCCTTCGCCACGCCCGGGCGAGGGCGCCGAGCGCCAGGAGCGGGTCCTCGACCGCGAAGACCCAGCCACCGGGGAGGCCGTCGCCCTCCCCGCCGACGACCGCCCCCCACGCGCCCGCGCCCAGCGCCTGCCCGGCGAACTCGCCGCCGTCGGCGCTGGCGCCGCGCAGACCGAAGAAGAGGTCGCCGGGGCCCGCCTCACGCGAGTCGACGACGGCGCGCTCCGGCCGGGAATCGCCGCCCGCGGCGACGATCCGCGCCCCCATCGCCTCGGCCATCTCCTGGGCTGAGAGGCTGATCATCGGAGCTTGCGCAGCTCCTCGCGGGCCACGTCGCGGTCGTCGAACGGGATCTTCCGCCCGCCCTCGAACTCCTGCCCCTGCTCATGGCCCTTGCCGGCGATCACGACGGTGTCGCCGGGCCGCGCGCGCGACAGCGCCAGCGCGATCGCGGCGCGGCGGTCGGGTTCGACCTCGATCCCGTTGCCCTCCCCGGTGCCGGCGAGGATTTCGCCGATGATCGCGTCGGGCGGCTCCGAGCGGGGGTTGTCGGAGGTGACGACGGCGAGGTCGGACAGCTGCGCGCCCACGCGCCCCATCTTCGGGCGCTTGTCGCGGTCGCGGTCGCCGCCGGCGCCGAAGACGGAGATCACTCGCCCCTCGGTCAGCCGCCGCGCCGCCCGCAATACGTTCTCCATCGAGTCGGGGGTGTGGGCGTAGTCGACCAGTACCGCGAACGCCTGGCCCTCGTCGATCGGCTCGAAGCGGCCCGGCACCCCGGCGGCGCGGGAGAGTCCCTCGGCGGCGGTGTCGGGGTCGACGCCGAGCGCCGCGGCGGCGGCGAGCGCGCCGAGCGCGTTGGCGACGTTGAAGTGCCCCGGCAGCCCGGTCCTGACCCGCGTGTCGCCCTCCGGCCCGGCCGCGGTGAACTCGGCACCGCCCGCGTCGAAGGCGACGTCGCGGGCGGTGAAGTCGGCGGCCCCGCCCTCGGCCGAGAACGTGACGCAGTCGAACTCGGCGGCGAGGCGGGCGCCGTAGGGGTCGTCGGCGTTGACGACCGCCGCCCGCGGGCCCATCTCGAACAGCAGCCGCTTGGCCCGGAAGTAGTCCTCCATGTCGAGGTGGAAGTCGAGGTGGTCCTGGGTGAGGTTGGTGAACAGGGCGACGTCGAACCTGATCGCGTCGGCCCGGTGGAGCGTGAGGGCGTGGGAGGACACCTCCATCACGCAGGCCGCGTCGCCGGCGTCGAGCATCCGGCGGAAGGTCGCCTGGAGGTCGATCGCCTCCGGCGTCGTCCGCTCGACCTCCTCCTCGACCCCGCCGACCACCTGCTTGACGGTGCCCAGCAGCCCGCACCGCCGGCCCGCGGCCTCGAGGATCCCGCGCAGCAGGAAGGCGGTGGTCGTCTTGCCGTTCGTGCCGGTGATCCCGGCCATCTCCAGCTCCGCCGTCGGATCGCCGTTGAAGCGGGCGGCGACCGGGGCCATCGCCGCCCGGGCGTTCGGCACCACCACCTGGGCCGAGTCGAGATCGAGGCGACGCTCCACGACCAGTCCGGCCGCGCCCGCCTCGACCGCGGCTGGCGCGAATTCGTGTCCGTCGGCCTTGTGGCCCGGGAAGCAGAAGAACAGGGTCCCCTCGCCGACCCGGCGGCTGTCGTAGGCGAGCCCGGCGACCTCGACGGCCGTGTCGCCGACCGCCTCACGCACCTCGAGCCCCTCGATCAGTTCCGCGAGCTTCACCCCCGGCGATTCTAGGTTCGGCGCCGGAAGGGCCGCCTGCCGCTTGCGGACGATTTCTTCCCTCGATAGCGAGGAAAAAGTCGTCCCCTACCCGGGGGCGACACCGAGGTACGGCAGGGCGAAGTCGGCGATCTCGCCGAAGGCGGGGGCGGCGACGGTGCCGCCGTAGTAGTCGCCGCGCGGCTCGTCGACGATCACCCCGACGAGCAGGCCGGGGTCCTCGGCCGGCGCGAAGCCCATGAACGAGGCGACGAAGTCGGTCTCCGAATAGCCGCCGTTGACCGCCTTCTCGGCCGTCCCCGTCTTGCCGGCGAGCGTGTAGCCGGGGACCGAGACCTCGGAGGCCGTGCCGCCCGGCGCCAGCACACCCTCGAGCATCTCGCTGACCCGCTGCGCGACCAGCGGCGAGATGACCCGGTGGCCGGGCTCCTCGGGCACGGCCTCGCCGTCTACGGCCGAGACCAGCCGCGGGCGGCGCAGGACGCCGCCGTTGGCGATCGCGGCGTAGGCGGCCATCATCTGGACGGGCGTCACCGAGAGGCCCTGGCCGAGCGGCAGGTTGCCCATCGTCGAGCCCGAGTAGTCCTCGAGCGCCGGGACGATGCCCTTCTCCTCGCCCGGGAAGCCGATCCCGGTCGGGCGGCCGAAGCCGAACCTCGAGACCCAGCGGCTGTAGCGCGTGGCGCCGATCTCGAGGCCGATCGTCACCGCGCCGACGTTCGAGGACTGGGCGAGGATATCGGCGACGGTCAGCGTCGCCGGGCCGCGCGCGTGGGACTCCTCGATCACCCGGTCGGCGACCTGGATCGACGGCGCGAGTCCGAAGGCGGTGTCCGGCGTCACCAGCTTGTCCTCGAGCGCCGCGGCGACGGTGAAGGCCTTGAAGGTCGAGCCCGGCTCGTAGGTGAATCCCGTCGCCCGGTTGAGGAGCTGGTCCTCCTCGGCGATGTCGAGGCGGTCCGGGTCGAGCGGGGGCCAGTTCGCCATCGCCAGGATCTCCGAGTTGCGCGGGTTCATGACGATCGCCGTCGCCCCGGCCGGCTGGTAGGTGGCGCCGATCCCGGCCAGCACCTGCTCGGTCTCGGCCTGCACCGCGGAGTCGATCGTGAGCTGGATGTCGCGACCCTCACTCGCCTGGCTCAGGGTCTCGAGGCGGATCGGCTCCCCCAGCGCGTCCTTGACGATCCGGCGCTCGCCGTCGTCGCCGCCGAGGACGTCGTCCTCGCCGGCCTCGAGGCCGGTCAGCCCCTGGTTGTCGACGCCGACGGCGCCGATCACCTGGGCCGCCAGCTCGCCCTGCGGGTAGGTGCGGCGGCTGTCGGGGAGCGTGCCGATGCCGGCCAGCTCCAGCCGCTCGATTCGCCCCGCCGACTGGAGGTCGACCTTGCGGGCGACGTAGGAGAAACCCGAGTCGTCGGTCAGCGCCGCCAGGACGTCGGACTCGTCCATGTCGAGGAGCGGCGCCAGGCGCTCGGCGGTGAACCGGGGATGCTTCACCTGGTAGGGGGTCGCATAGACGGTCGCCGCATCCTCAGAGACCGCCAGCTCGTGGCCGTGGCGGTCGAGCACCCGGCCGCGGAGGCCTGGGACCATCACGAGCTCGGTCTGCTGGGTGGTCGCCTGCGAGGCGAGGGTCGCGCCCTTGACGCCCTGGATCCAGAAGGCGCGGGCGAGCGTGATCGAGAAGAGGAGGAGGAACCCGGCGAAGAGGAGGCCGATCCGCCGCTCGACCAGTCGCGGGCCGGGACGCCTCATCCGGGTGGCGCGGCGGCTGCCAGTCGCCGGGCGGCGGCGCCGATCGCGTCAGGGCCCGCCTCGCGGTAGGTGATCTCGTCGGGGCCCGGTGAGAGCAGGCCGATCGTCGCGGCGTTGCTCTGCACCCGGTCGTTGGCCAGCCGCTGGGCGAGCCGGGAGCGCAGCACCGAGTTCTCCTGCGCGAGGGTCTGGATGTCGGCGTCGATCTTGCCCGCCGACGCGGAGAAGCTGAGCGTCGCGACGTTGAGCGCGACGATCCCGGCCAGCAGCACGCCGAGGACGACGATCCAGGCCCGGCGGCGGGTGAGACCCACCATCAGGCCGGAGTCGGGCAGCCCGCGAACCACGACCGCGGTGCGGCCGACCGCGACCGGGATGAGGTGGCCGGGGGGCCGCACGGGCGCGACCGCCCTGCGGGGCGGCTTCGGGGCCGGCCTGCGGCGCGGAGCCGAGGGCTTCGGGCGCGGGGTCCTCGCCGGGGCGGTTCTGGCAGGGGCGGCGGCGGCCATCAGGTCACGCCCCCGCCGGCGATCTTGACCGCGGCGCGCAGGTGGGCGGAGCGGGCGCGCGGGTTGCGCTCGGCCTCCTCGGCGCCGGGAGCGACGGCGCGGCGACTCAGCAGGTCGGCCTCGGGCTCGTGGCCGCAGACGCAGACCGGCAGCTCGGGCGGGCAGATGCACCCCCTGGCCTTGTCGGCCAGGAAGCGCTTGACCCTGCGGTCCTCGAGCGAGTGGAAGGAGACGGCGGCGAGGCGCCCCCCCGTCCTCAGCAGCTCCCAGGCCAGCGGCAGCGCCTCGTCGAGGGCTTCGAGCTCGCCGTTGACGGCGATCCGGATCGCCTGGAAGCTCCGCTTGGCCGGGTGGCCGCCGCCGAACCGCGCGGCGGGAGGCATGCCGGCCTTGATCGCGGCGACGAGGTCGGCGGTCGACTCCAGCGGGCGCCGGGCGACGATCTCACGGGCGATCTGCTTCGCGAAGCGCTCCTCGCCGAACCGGCGCAGGACGCCGGCGATCCGCGACTCCGGCCACTCGTTGACGAGGTCGGCGGCGGAGAACTCCTGGTCGGGGTCCATCCGCATGTCGAGCGGGGCGTCATAGGAATAGGAGAACCCACGCTCCCAGGCGTCCACCTGCATCGAGGACATTCCGAGGTCGAGGTAGACCATGTCTGGGTGCAGGCCTTCGCCGTCGAGGATGCGCAGCCCTGCCGCGAAGTCGGCGCGGATGAAGCGGGTGGCACAGGGCGCATCGCGCTCGAACTCGGCGAAGCGCTCCTCGGCGGCGGGGTCGCGGTCGATGCAGACGAGGGTCCCGGTCGGTCCGATGCGGCCGGCGACGAGGCGGGCATGGCCGCCCGCGCCGAAGGTGCAGTCGACACCCACCTCGCCGGGCTCGGGGGCGAGCAGGTCGGCGAGCTCGGGGGCGAGGACTGGGACGTGGTCGGCGGGCATGTAGGTAAGGGTGGCCAATCGGATCACTGGGCGGCTCCGGCCAGGCCCTCGGCGATCTCCGGCGCCTCCTGGTCGAGCTCCTGCTCCTGCCGCGCCCAGGCCTCGGCGTTCCAGATCTCCAGATACTCGCCGCCGCCGACGACCACGCAGGCCCCCTCGAGCCCGGCGTGCTCCAGCAGCGGCCTCGGGATCCGCACCCGGCCGGCCGAGTCGAGCTTCTCGTCGAACGAGCCGCCGTGGAAGCGCCGGCGCAGGCGCCGGGCGTCGCGGCCGAACGGGCTGTGCGGCGAGAGGAAGCGCTCGGACAGCGAGTCGTACTGCTCGGGCGTCTGCAACCAGACGCAGGGGTCGAAGCCCTTGGAGAGAACCACTCCGTCGGCGAGGGCCGAGCGGAACCGAGCCGGAACCGTGAGCCGGTCCTTGGCGTCGAGGCTGTGCTCGTAGAGGCCCCTGAAAGCCACCCGTGGAAGTCCTTTCTGCGCGCGCGGGCCGGAGAGAGTTCGGACCGAGGTGGTGAGGTGGGAGGAGCCTCACCACCCCGGTCCTTGGCTTCAACTCGGGACCCACGCTAACCCACAGAGTCCCACTTTGCAACACATCACTGGTCGGGCATTGGACTCGGTCCGTCGGACGGAACTGCTACTCCGAAGCCACGGTGCCGTATTTCGGCTCTGCGACTGGGATTGCGGTCGCCGCCGAAAGTCGAAACGAACGTCTGTTCCCTGCCTCTCCTGCAAGTGGCGTTGCAACGGGCGCGCCCCAGCGCCTAGGGTTGGCGCCGCATGAGCGAGGACCGCCCCAGCGTTCCCCCGCCCCCCGAGAACGCCGTCGCCACCGAGGTCGATGCCCCCGCCGACCCTTCAGAGCCCACCGTTCCCGTCGAGCCCTCGGCCGACGCCGCCGAGGCGGCCGCCCCGCAGGGATCAGCCGGCGACGACCTGCCGGCCGACGCGGATGACGTCGACGACGCCAACGACCTCCGCGGCTTCCACTTCCGGCGCCTGATCCGCAAGCCGCTGACCTGGATCCTCAGCGGACTGGTCGCGGTGGCCGGCGCGGGCGCCGGGGCGATCCTGCTGGGTCCGCTGCTCGGCCTGGCGATCGCCGCCGGGATCGGCATGCTCGCGGTCCTGGTCGTCTTCGGGATCGCCGACTCGGCCGCCGAGGCGGCCTTCTTCGGGATCTACGCCGAGCAGCGCGGGCTGACCCTGGTCGGCGACGGCCATCTGGGCCCGAAGACGCCGCTCCTGCGCAAAGGGGACGAGCGCAAGGCCGAGCAGATCATGCGCGGCGAGCTGGCCGGCGACGTCAAGGGGAAGCTGGCCCTCTACACCTACACCGACGTCTACTACGACAAGAACGGCCGGCACGAGAACAACTACCACTTCACCGTCGCGATCTGCGAGATGCCGGAGACCGCCGGGCGCCTGCCGGAGCTGCTCTGCAACCGCAAGTTCGGCTTCAAGGCCTTCGAGAAGCTCGAGGACGCCTTCCGCAAGAACGAGCGAGTGAAGCTCGAGAGCATCGAGCTCGACGACCGCTTCGAGATCTTCGCCCCCGAGGGGTGCGACCAGAACTACCTGCGCCAGATCTTCTCCCCCAGCTTCATCGTCTGGCTGGTCGAGGAGGCCCCCGAGAGGTTCGCCTTCGAGCTCGAGGACGGCTGGCTCGCCTGCAACGTCAAGGGCCACAAGAAGAGCGCCGCCGAGCTCGACACCATGCGCTCGGCCACCGCCGCGGTCGCCCGCCGGCTGCGCGAAGAGGCGCTGGAGTAACGGGCGCCCCGGCTAAAACCCGCCGAGCAGGCGGTCGGCGTTGGCGGCCAGGCCGGCGACGATCATCAGCAGGACCGACGGCACCAGGACGAGGGCCACGACGAGCTGGATCTTGGGCGCCGCCCGGGCCGCGTGCTCGGCGGCCAGCCGGCTCTGGTCGCCGCGCAGGGAGTGGGATTGGCGGCGGAGCTGCTCGGCGAGCGGGGAGCCCAGCCGTCGCGAGCGGTCGAGCGTCGCGCACAGCTTCGCGACCTCGGAACCGGGGGCGCGACAGCGCAGCGAGGCCAGGGCCTCGGCCTGCGAGCTGCCGCACTCGAGCTCAGCCACCGTGATCCCCAGCTCGCGCGCCAGCGGGCCGTCACCGCTTGCGGCGACCTCGGCCAGGCCGGCAGCCGGGCTGCGCCCCGAGGACGAGCTGACAGCCAGCAGGTCGAGCGCGTCGGGCAGGGCGCCGAGCAGCCGGCGCCGGCGAGCCCGCCCCTCGCGCTCCAGCAGGGCATCGGGCGC
>DATFPK010000140.1:0-8330 GCA_035264885.1 Solirubrobacterales bacterium | reverse complement strand
CTACGACCACAAGCCGGAGATGAGCGCCGCCGGCGCCGCGCGACTGTTCACCGAGCACTGGAGCGCCGATGACTACCGCTTCGGGATCATCAACTTCGCCAACCCGGACATGGTCGGCCACACCGGAGTCATCCCGGCCGCGGTGGCGGCCGTCGAGGAGGTCGATCGCCGGCTCGGCGAGGTGGTCGGCGCCGCCCACGCGAAGGGAAGTGCCCTGCTGATCACCGCCGACCACGGCAACTGCGAGCAGATGCTCGAGCCCGACGGCTCTCCCAACACCGCGCACTCGACGAATCCGGTTCCTCTGATCGCCACCGTCCAGGGCATCACGTTGCGCGACGGCGGCATCCTGGCCGACATCGCCCCGACCGTCCTCGACCTGCTCGACATCGCGCAGCCCGCGGCGATGACCGGTCGCACGTTGGCCGAGCCATCCGGGGTATAAACTCAGACTTGACAGCAGGCGACTCAGGTTTTATAAAGTCGCTGCGACAACGAACTTTGGCTCTGGCAAGCGCAAATGAGCCAAGGAGGTGAGACAAATGGCACTTGTTCGTTGGGACCCGATCCGCGAGCTCGACTCGCTCCAGGGGGACATGAACCGGCTCTTCGACCGCTTCTTCGAGGGCCGCACGGCCAACGGCACCTCGCGCCGCTGGATCCCGGCCATGGATCTGGTCGAGACCGATGACAGCCTCGTTCTCCGGGGCGACCTTCCCGGGATGACCGAGGACGACATCGACATCGAGATCAAGGACAACATCCTGACCGTGTCCGGCGAGCGCAAGGCCGAGCACGAGGACAAGGGCGAGGGCTACCACCGCGCCGAGCGGGCCTTCGGCAGGTTCTCCCGGTCGCTGACCCTGCCGCAGGGTGTCGATGCGGGCCGGGTCGAGGCCAACTTCGACAAGGGAGTCCTCGAGGTCCGGATCCCGAAGCCGGAGGAGGCGAAGCCGACCCGCGTGCAGATCGGCACGGGGACCGTCGAGGGGTCGGGCAAGGAGCTCGAGTAGACGACGCAAATACGCTTGGCCGGTGAGGCAAGACCCGGCCAGGCTCAGGTTTGAGATCCAGGCCCGCGACGGCGACGCCCGCGCGGGCCTGATTCATCTCGCGCAAGGTGAGGTCCAGACGCCCGCCTTCATCCCGCTCGCGACGAAGGGAAGCGTCAGGGGACTTTCGTCGCGGGAGGTGGCCGAGCTGGGCTACGCGATGGTGCTCGGCAACACCTTCCACCTGCACCTCTCGCCCGGCGAGCGGGCGATCGCCGAGCGCGGCGGGCTGCACGGCTTCATGGGCTGGGACCGGCCGATCATCACCGACTCCGGGGGCTTCCAGGTCTTCTCGCTCGCCCACGGCGGCGTCGCGGACGAGATCAAGGGACGGCGCGGCAACACCGCCGGCGGAGCGAAGGTCGAGATCTCGGAGCAGGGGGTCGCGTTCCGCTCGCTGCTCGACGGCTCGAACCGGTTTCTCGGCCCGGAGGAGTCGATGCGCATCCAGGCGGCGCTCGGCTCCGACATCGCGCTGACCTTCGACGAGTGCACACCGGCCCACGCCGACCGGGACTACACCGCCCGCTCGACGGAGCGCACTCATCGCTGGCTCGACCGCTGCCTCGCCTGGCACGAAGAGCGGGGCCCGGCGCGCCAGGCGATCTTCGGCATCGTCCAGGGCGGCGTTCACGAGGACCTGCGCCGCGAATCCGCGGAGCGGAACTCGGCCGCGGCCGTCGACGGGATCGCGATTGGCGGCACCCTCGGCCGCGACAAGCAGGAGATGCACGGCGTGCTCGGGTTCACGATGCCGTTCCTGCCCGACGAGGCGGCGCGCCACCTGCTCGGCATCGGCGAGGTCGACGATCTGATCGCGGGCATCGGGATGGGCATCGACCTCTTCGACTGCGCGATCCCGACCCGCCTGGCGCGCCACGGGACCGCGCTGGCGCCCGACCCCGCGGGGCGCTTCCGGATCGACCTCACGAAGGCCGCCTATGCGAGCGATGATTCGCCGGTCGTCGAGGGCTGCCGCTGCGAGGCCTGCTCGCGCCATACCCGGGCCTACCTCCACTACCTGGCTCGCAACAAGGACCTCACCGGCACCCGCCTGCTCACGCTCCACAACCTGACCTACATGGAGCGGCTGGTGGCCGCAGCGCGCGAGGCGATTCGAGGCGCGCGCTTCGGCGACTACTCGGAATCGGTCCTCGGGGGGGCGGCTCCCTGGGCGGCCTGAGCGGGCGCTACTTGGTGTTGTCCTCGACCACCTGGCGCAGCGCGTCGATCTGGTCATTGACGTTCTGCTTGACGACCTGATCGAGGTCGATCTTGTTGCCGCCTCCGCTCGAGGCGAGGGCGACGATCGCCGCCACCACTGCGGCCAGCAGCAGGATCGCGATCAGGGCGAGCAGGTTGCGCGCGACCGTCGGCGCCCGCCTGCGGCGCGCCTGAGGAGCCGGCGCGGGCCGGCGCTGTGGAGCGGCACGGCGCTGCGGCCGCTGGGTCCGCGTCCGCGGCATGTGCCGGGTCGCGGCGGTCGGCTCCTCACCGCCGAGGACGCGGGTGGCGGCGGTGCCGGTCGGCGACTCACCCCTCAGGCCCCGGCGCAGGGCGTCGGCGAGCTCCCCGGCCGCGGCGAAGCGGTGCTCCGGGTCCGAGTCGAGCGCGATCAGGACGGCGTCGCCCACCGACTGCGACACGTCCTCGGCGTACGAGCTCGGATGCAAGGGCTGCTCGGACTGCTGGCGGACCGCGAGCTCCGCCAGGGAGGCGCCCTCGTAGGGCAGCCTGCCGGTCAGGAACTGGTAGAGCACGACGCCGAGCGAGTACACGTCGGAGGCGGGAGTGGCCTCGTCGCCGCGTGCCTGCTCGGGAGCGAGGTAGGCGGCCGTGCCGACCACCGAGCCCACCTGGGTGATGCGGGTCTGCTCGCTGGCGCGCGCGATGCCGAAGTCCGCGAGCTTCACGGTCATGTCGCCGCCGCCCGCGGGGCCGCCGATGATCATCAGGTTCCCCGGCTTGACGTCGCGGTGGATGATCCCGTGGCGATGCGCGTAGTCGAGCCCGGCGCAGGCCTGCACGCCGATGTCGACCGAGGTGTCCGCGTCGAGGCGTCCCTCGGTCTGGAGCAGCTGGGCGCCGGAGCGACCGCGGACGTACTCCATGACGATGTAGTGCTGGCCCGAGTCGATCCCGGTGTCGTAGACCTGGACGATGTTGGGGTGGACGAGCTTCGCGACCGCGAGCGCCTCCCGGCGGAACCGCGCCACGAAGCGCTCGTCGTCCGAGAGGTGCTCGGCGAGGATCTTCACCGCAACGGTCCGCTCGAGGATCGTGTCGGTCGCCCGGAACACGCTCGACATACCACCGGAGCCGAGGCGGTCCTCGATCCGGTAGCGGTCCGAGATCAGCTCGCCCCTGGGGCTGCGCGGACTCATAGTCCTCCCGGGCCGATGCCGCCGGACCCGCCCGTGGTCGTGGCGGGCTGAGTCTGGGTCTGGGTGGTCGTCGTCTGCGGCCGGGTCTGCGTGCGAGTGGTGGTGGTCGGCTCCGTCCGCTCGGTCGTGGTCTCCTCGGTCGTCGACGGCGTGCCGGTGGTCGTCTCGCTGGTGGTGGTGCGGCCCTGGCAATCGCCCGAGAGCTGGAGCTTCAGGTTGTTCGCGCCGTTCGCGAGCGCCGACCTGACATCTCGATCGACCGAGTCGGGCAGCGCATCGACGTCGGCGATCAGGTTGTCGGTGCGGTCGGCGGCCACGCAGGGGCTGTCGACGTCGACGTTGTCCTGGATCTCCTGCAGTTGCCCAAGCAGGGTTGAGGCATCCGACTTGTCGATCGAGGGATCGGGGCCACTGCTCCCTCCACAGCCGAGCAGGGCCGCGGCGAGGCCCGCCAGGATCAGGGCAAGCAGTATCGGCCGGAGTTTGTTCGGCATCGCGGCGATACTAGCCATGCCTCTTGCGAGGCTCGGCGTAGGCCGGTGGCGTGCCATCACTGGCCCACATAGAGCCGGTCGGCGAGCAATTCGGGCAGTCCGGCCTCCCGAATCGCGGCCGCGGCCTTGTCGATGTCGTACTGGACTCGGTGATAGGTCGCCTTCCACTCGGCCGTGTCGAGCTCGAGCCAGGCGGCCCGCGAATCGCCGTCTCGCGGCTGTCCCACGCTGCCCGGATTGAGCAGCCACCGGTCCGAGGAGAGGTCGATCTCCTTGCCGCCCTCGGCCTGCCCGCCGCCGTCGCCGCCCGCAGGCCCCTGCCCGTCGGAGAACCAGAGGGCGACGTGCGAGTGCCCGATCAGGCTGACGCGCGCGGACTGCTCGTCCATGCACTCCCGCGCCTGGTCGATGGCGAGGACGTACTCCCAGACCGGATCCCTCGGGGAGGCGTGGTAGAGGCCGACCTCCTTCTCCTTGTTCTCCGGCCGCAGCGACTTCAGGAAATCGATCGTCGACTCGTCGGCATTGGCCCGCGTCCACTCGACGGCCGCCGCGGCCGAGGCGGAGAAGACGTCCGTGCTGATTTCGCCGGTGACCGCGAGGTCGTGGTTTCCCACCAGGCTGAGCTCGCAGCGCTCGGAGACGAGCTTCGTGCACTCGTCGGGCTGGGCGCCATAGCCCACGACGTCGCCGAGACACCAGCGTTGCTCGATGCCCGACTGATCGATCGCGTCGAGCGCCGCTTCGAGCGCCGGCAGGTTGCTGTGGATGTCGGTGAGGATGGCGACTCGCATATCGGGGATTCCGGGGTTACACCCGCCCCGGGACCCCCGAGGCGGCCGTTTATCGTAGGCAGGTGCCCGCCGGAATATCGTCCAAGTGGCTGCGGCTCGGCGCCACCGCGGTCGCGGCGGTGGTCGTGGCGGAGGCGGCGGCATGGCTGCTCCGGCCGCGCGAGATCGAGCAGCCGGTGCATGCGGAGGAGAACGCCTACTTCTCCCATGAGGATCTGGCCAAGGCCCGCGAGTACGCCTCCGGTCAGCGCCTGATCCTGGTCGGCAGCCTGGTGGCGGAGGGCGTCGTCCTCGTTCTGCTGGCGACGGGCAGGCCTGCCGTGACGCGCCGGACGCTGGAGCGGCTCGCCTCGCGGCCGGTTCTCGGCGGTGCAGCCGCGGCCGCCGGACTCTCAGTCGTCGTTGCCGTCGTCACCGTGCCGTTCGGGATCGCGGCCCACGAGCGCTCGGTGGACGTCGGCCTCTCGACCCAGTCCCTCGGCGGTTATCTGAGCGACTGGGCGAAGGCCGTGGCGATCGGCGCGATCCTCACGGGCGCCGTCGGCACCCTCGCCCTTTGGCTGATGCGGCGTTTCGGGCACCGCTGGTGGGTTCCGGGCAGCGTCGGGGTCCTGGCGGGGGCGGCGATCGTCACCTGGCTGGCGCCGGTGTTGATCGCGCCGCTGTTCAACAAGTTCAGGGAGCTCCCAGCCGGACAGGCACGGACCGACATCCTCGATCTCGCCCGGCAGGCGGACGTCGATGTCGGCCACGTCTACGAGGTGGACGCGAGCCGGCGGACCACCGCGATCAACGCCTACGTGAACGGCATCGGGTCCTCCAAGCGAGTCGTGCTCTATGACACGCTGCTCAAGGACCTGAACCGCGCGGAGCGCAACGCGGTCGTCGCCCACGAGCTCGGGCATGTCCACGGCGCCGACATCCGCCGGGGCCTGACCTTCGTCGCGCTGGTGACGCCCCTCGCGCTGATCTTCGCCTCGGGGATCGCGGGATCGATCGCGGAGCGCCGCGGCCTCGAGCCGGGACAGCCCGCCTACCTGCCGGCCTTCGCGCTCGCGATCGCGGTCGCCTCGTTCGTGATCGGGATCGCTGGGAACCAGCTCTCGCGCGCGGTCGAGGCTCGAGCCGACACCTTCGCCCTCCAGCTCACCGACGATCCCAAGGGGATGATCGAGCTGCAGCAGCAGCTCGCCGACCGCAATCTCTCCGATCCGGACCCGCCCGACGCGTTCACGTTCGTGTTCGGCACGCACCCGCCGGCGATCGAGAGGATCGGCGCCGCCCTCGCCTGGGAGCAGGGCGAGCGGCCGTGAAGGTCACGATCGCGGCGGTCGGCAAGATCAAGGCGCCCTTTGCCGAGGCCGACGCCCACTACCGCAAGATGCTCCAACGCCACCTGCCGGTCGATCTGGTCGAGGTGCGCGACGAGGCCGATCTCGAGCGCCGCGTCCCGGAGCGCGCTCACGTGATCGCCCTCGATCGCGCCGGCCGGGAGATGAGCTCCGAGGCCTGGGCGAGCTGGCTCTCCGAGCGCCGGATTACGGCTCGCGACCTCTGCTTTCTGATCGGCGGCCGCGAGGGGCTCTCCGCGCAGACCATGGGGCTGGCCGACGAGCGGCTCTCGCTCGGGCCGCAGACCATGGCCCACCAGCTCGCCCGCGTCGTCCTGCTCGAGCAGCTCTTCCGGGCGGCCAAGATCCTCGCCGGCGAGCCGTACCACCAGTAGCCCGATCCGTAGGCTCCAGCCCATGGCAGATCCGGTCGCAGAGCTGCGCTCGGCCGTCGAGGCGGCGGCCGACGCGCTCAGGGACGGCGCCGAGGCAGCCGGCTGGCAGCCGACCCTGGAGCGCCCGCCGAAGCCGGAGTTCGGCGACTACTCGACGAACGCGGCGATGCTGCTCGCGCCTGCGCTCGGCGAGCAGCCGCGGGGCACCGCGGAGCGGCTCGCCGCCGAGCTCGACCGGGCGCTGGAGGGAACCCTCGATCGCGTCGAGGTGGCGGGCCCGGGTTTCCTCAACCTCTTCCTCTCGGAGGGCTGGTACCGCCGCGCGGCGGGCGAGCTCGAGTCCCAGGGCGACGAGCTCGGCACGCCGGCCACGGCCGAGCAGGTCACCGAGCGGGTCAACGTCGAGTTCGTCTCGGCGAACCCGACTGGTCCGGTGACCGCGGCCAGCGGGCGCCACGCCGCCTACGGCGACTCGGTCGCGCGGCTGCTCGAGTTCACCGGCCACCCCGTCGTGCGCGAGTACTACGTCAACGACCGCGGCGGCCAGATCGACCGCTTCGCGGAGTCGATCGCCGCTCGGATGAAGGGCGAGGGGGTGCCGGAGGACGGCTACGAGGGCGAGTACGTCGCGGAGCTCGCGACCAGGCTCGAGCAGGAGGGCCTCGTACCCCGCGACCTGGACGCGCTGGCGCGGCGCGGCGTGTCGCTGATGGTCGAGGCGGTTGAGGAGACCCTGCGCCGCTACAACGTCGTCTTCGATACCTGGTCCTCCGAGCGGGCCCTGCACGAATCAGGCGCCGTCGAGCGAGCGCTCGAGCAGGCTCGGGAGGCCGGCCACGTCTACGAGAGCGACGGCGCGACTTGGCTGCGGACAACCGAGTTCGGCGACGACAAGGACCGGGTCCTGATCCGGTCAGAGGGCGATGCCACCTATTTCCTCTCCGACATCGCCTATCACCGCGACAAGCTCGAACGCGGGGCGGACCGGCTGATCAACGTGCTGGGCGCGGACCATCACGGCTATCCGCCGCGGCTGCGGGCCGGCCTCGCCGTGCTCGGCTGCGACCCTGACGTGCTCGAGACGCCGATCATGCAGCTCGTCCACGTCGTCGAGGGCGGGGAGCGCGCGCAGATGTCGAAGCGGCGCGGCGAGTTCGTCACGCTCGACGAGCTGATCGACGACATCGGGGCCGACGCGGCGCGCTTCTTCATGCTCCAGCGCAGCCACGACACCACGGTCGACCTCGACCTGGAGCTCGCGCGCAAGACCTCGAACGAGAACCCCGTCTACTACGTGCAGTACGCCCACGCGCGGATCGCGAGCATCCTGCGGAAGGCGGGAGAGGGGGCCGAGGAGCGAGCGGCGGCGGCCGACTTCGGCGCACTGCCGGCCGAGCCGGCGGAGCGCGCCCTGGTCAAACGGCTCTGCGAGCTGCCCGACGAGGTCGCCGAGGCTGCCGAGCGCCGGGCGCCGCACCGGCTCTGCGCCTACGGCATGGAGGTCGCCCGCGACTTCCACGCCTTCTACCGCGACTGCCAGGTGGTCGGCGCCGAGGGGGACGGCGTCGAGGCGGCCCGTCTCGGGCTGTGCCTGCTGACCAAGTGGGCGATCGCGCGCACCCTGGGGCTGCTCGGGATCACTGCGCCCGAGCGGATGTAGGTCTGTCAGCGAGGCCGGGCCGCGGGCCGTAGTCATGAGTGCCTCGTCCGGGTGGAACCGGCTCCCGGCAGTCGGCTTGGGTTAGGCTCATGCGCCCCACATCCGGAGGGAAGGCACAGGGATGAAAAAAGTCTCGACAGCCGCAGGAAGCGGCGGACGGATGAGAAGCGTCTTGGCCGCCGTGATGGTGCTCGTCGCCTGTCTGGCGATCGGGTCAGCG
>DATFPK010000139.1:0-6878 GCA_035264885.1 Solirubrobacterales bacterium | reverse complement strand
GTAGAAGGCGTTCTTGCCGTCCTTGAACAGCGACTGGTGCGTGTGCATCCCCGAGCCGTTCTCGCCGAAAAGGGGCTTCGGCATGAAGGTCGCGTGCCAGCCGTACTTCATCGCGTACTCCTTGACCACGATGCGGTAGGTCATGCAGTCGTCGGCCATCGCGAGCGCGTCCTTGTAGCGCATGTCTACCTCGTGCTGGGAGGGGCCGACCTCGTGGTGGGCGTACTCGACGTGGATGCCCATCTTCTCGAGGGCCAGGATCGTCTCGCGGCGGACGTCGGAGCCGGCGTCGAGGGTCGTGAGGTCGAAGTAGCCGCCCTCGTCGAGGACCTCGGGCTCCCCGTCTTCGGGCTTGGCGGAGCGGAAGTAGAAGTACTCCAGCTCGGGCCCGATGTTGTAGGCGTCGAAGCCGAGGTCGTTCGCCCTCTCGAGCGCCCGGCGGAGGATCCAGCGCGGGTCGCCCTCGTAGGGGTCGCCGCCCGGCACCCGGACGTCGCAGAACATCCGCGACACCGCCGCCTCCTCCTCCGGTCGCCAGGGGATCAGCTCGAAGGTGGAGGGGTCGGGCATCGCGATCATGTCGGACTCCTCGATCGGGTTGAACCCGGTGATCGAGGAGCCGTCGAATCCCATCCCGCCCTCGAACGCATCGTCGAGCTCGGCGGCGTTGATCGAGAAGCTCTTGAGCTGGCCGAGGACGTCGGTGAACCAGAGTCGGACGAAGCGGACGTTGCGGTCCTTGACGATCTCGAAGACGTCGTCGGCGGTCTGGGGGCGGTCGGCCATCGGGCGGATCTCCTGTCTGGGCGGGCGCCGCAACATTAGGCGAAGCGTTGATCCGACCCGCCCCCGGCGTGCGTATCAGGGGCACGGGCGCGTGCGTGGCCGGTGGTTGCGAGACGCCCGCCGAAGAGCTATAACTTACTCGTCGTAAGTAATTGGCTCAAAGTAAAGTAAGGGTCCCGGCGGGGCCCCTCTTGGCGTCGCCGGGAAGAGCCGGAAGCAGGCACAACGTGACCGTAAAGACAGAAGTCAGCAGATTCCATATCCACGACGAGCTCACCGCCCCCGATCAGAGCGCCCCGATCCTGAAGAGCATCCAGGCGGCCGGCGGCGCGGTGTCGAAGTTCATCGGCGTCCTCGCCGGCGCGCCCTCGGTTCTCCGGGCCTACACCCGGATGCGATCGGAGCTGCGCGGCGGCGTCCTTCCCCAGGCGACCCGCGAGCGGATCGCCCTTGCGGTGGCCGAGCACCGCGGGGACGGCTACAGCATCGCCCAGCACGCGAAGTCGGCGCGACGCGCCGGCCTCGGCCTGAACGAGGTGTCGCGGGCCCGGAGCTTCACCTCCGGCGACCCGCGCGAGGCGGCGCTCCTCGCCTACCTCCAGGCGGCCCTGGCGAGCGACGGGTACCCCCCGCTCCACCTCCACGAGGAGGCGCGGGAGGCGGGCTGGACCGACGAGGAGATCCTCGAGGCGGTCGGCCACCTCGCGCTCAATGAGTTCCAGAGCCTGATCGCGAGCGCCGCGGCGCTGCCGAAGGACCAGGCGACGCCGCGGGTGCTGCCCTCGGCGGCATAGCCCAGACGGGCCTAAGCGAAAGCCCACACGGAGGCCGGCTGGTTGGCCGGCCTCCGTCGTTCAACCCTGGACGACGGTTGCCGTGTAGAGCAGCCGGCTGCCCTCGTAGCGGCAGCCATAGTTGCGGCGCGAGCCGACGACCTGGTGCGGGCGGCCCTGCCGTTGGTTCACCTGGCCGGCGCACTCGCCCTTCTCGCGGCTGGCCCGCCAGGCGTTCCGGTGGTCGATGCCGGCGGCGAAGGCGGGCACCCAGGTCGGCACCGTGAGGGCGACGATGTTGCCCCGGCGCACGGGCAGCGGCCGCCCGAGCCGGAACCGGACCGTCTTGCCGAGGAAGGCGCTGAGGACGCGGATGCTGCTCTGGCGCAGGAGCCGGTAGCGCGGCGGCGAGGACTTCGGGACCCTCTTGAGGACGCCGATCCGGGCCTCGGGCGGCGGCCCGAACAGGGTGTTGAAGAAGTTCCGCTGGCCGGGAGTCGGCTGCGAGAGAGAGATGCTCCAGGCGACGATCCGGCCGCGGCCGAACGGGACCCGGTAGGGAAGCGTCTCCTGGTCGGTGCGGAGCTGGAAGCCGGTGACGCTGCCCACCGCCTGGCAGGGATCCATCTGGGTGTTCTCGGGGCAGGAGGGGTCGGGCGGGTCGTTGGACTTGCCGAGGACGACGGTGGTCCGGGCGCCGGCGTCGGCGCTGCCGGGCAGGAGGACGAGCCCGAGGGCGAGGGTGGCCAACGCCGCCAGGGCCGCGAGGACCACGAGGGCCGGTCGCGGCGAGGCCGCGGGGGACGTGGCGGGCGGGGTGGCGAGGACGGGACGCATGCTGGTCGGCGGTCCGGGCGCTGCCGTGTCGCGATCGGGCGGGCCGGGCGCCGGAGGCTAGCGGTCACGCCTGGGATGGGAAAGGCTCCCCGGAGGGAGCCTTTCCTTTAGCGGGCCTATAAGCCGGATCCTGTCGGGAGTGACCATCCATCTCGGGCGGGGCGTTCGCCTCGCCCGGGGCCGCCGAAGCGGCCCTGCGGCCTACCTGGACCTCGCCGGGCCGGGTCATAGGTCCTGCTTGGCCTTGCACCGGGCGGGGTTTGCCTGGCCGCCGCGTCACCGCGACGCCGGTGCGCTCTTACCGCACCATTTCACCTTTGCCTGTACGCGGCGCACGTGCAGCCGCGCCATCGGCCGTGTCATTTCTGTGGCACTTTCCCGCGGGTTTCCCCGGGTGGGCGTTACCCACCGCCGTGCCCTTCGGTGTCCGGACTTTCCTCGAGGGGTTTTCTCTCCCCCCGCGGTCACTCAGCCCGCAGGCCAGATTGTACGCCCGGGTGGACTTTTCCCTGGAGACGGCATAGGGTCGTTTCTCGTGCGCTCCCTTCGACCCCGCGGGTCCGACCTCGTTCTCGGAGCGCTCGTTGTGCTGGCCGTCGCCGGCTCGGCCACCGCGGCGTCCCTGATCACCGGTGCGCAGGTGAAGGACGGCACTCTGACGCTGAAGGACTTCAAGCGGTCAGAGCTGGCGAAACTGAGGGGCGCCCGCGGGCCCCGGGGCGCGGTTGGCGCCCAGGGTCCGCTAGGTCCTCAGGGTCTTCAAGGCCTCGGCGGTCCCCAGGGGCCAACTGGCGCGCAGGGCCCAACCGGCGCGAGCGGCAGCCAGGGAGCAACAGGAGCAAAGGGAGCGACCGGAGCGACCGGCCCCAGCGACGGCTACACCGGCGGCAGCGGCAACGACGTGACCCTTGGTGAAGACAACGCACCCACGGTCGTGGCAACCGCCCCAGCGACGCCTGGGAAGTACATCGCCTCGTTCAGCGCCAGGATCATCAACGGCGCCGACAGCTCTGCCGGTGCCTTCGTGTCCTGCTCGTTCCAGGTATTGAACGGCGTGGGCAACGGAGAGACGCTCGGCGCGGCGCCGGATGTAGACGAGACCCTGACGATCTCGGGGGGTCTAGAGGTGAGCGGCTTCGCAACCGGACTTAACGTCACCTGCAGGGACAATAACTCGGCCGGCACACAGACGGTGCGCGGACCGCGCCTCGTCATGGTCAAGGTGGCGAACCTGACCGCTGGCTCCTAGGCACGGAGCAGCTAGCTCAGCTCCGAGCCGCAGTCGCGGCAGCCGTGGATGCGGAGGTGGCCGCGGCAGACGGGGCATTCGGCCGGGCTGCCGGCCGCCAGGTCCTCCCAAGCGCCGAGGATCACGTCCTCGAGCGTCGACCCGGATGGCTCGAACAGCCGCGCCGAACGTCCCGTCGCGCGTTCCTCGGAAAGACTCGTCGCGTCCGCGCTGGTGCCGCGGTTGCGCGCTGGTGCCGTCGCGACCGCCATCAGACGCTCCTGAAGACCCCCGTCACCTTGCCGAGGACCTTCGCCTCGGTGGTGAGGATCGGCTCCATCGCCGAGTTCTCCGGCTGGAGGCGGACGTGGTCCCGCTCCCGGAAGATCCGCTTGACCGTCGCCTCGTCGCCGATCAGCGCGACGACGATCTCGCCATCACGAGCGTCCTCGGCCGGGTGGACGATCACGTAGTCGCCCTCGAGGATCCCCGCGTCCTTCATGCTCTCGCCGCGGACGCGGAGGACGTAGTCGCCGTCCTCGCCGCCGATCACGTCCGGGACCTCGATGTAGTCCTCGATGTTCTCCTCGGCGAGGATCGGCTGGCCTGCGGCGACGCTGCCGACGACCGGCAGGCGGCCGGGCCGGACCGCTTTCTTCGCCTTGTCGATCAGGAGCTCGAGCGCGCGCGGCTTCGACGGATCGCGTCGCAACAGGCCGGCCTTCTCGAGGTTGGCCAGGTGCGCGTGCACCGTCGAGGAAGAGTGAAGCCCGACCGCCTTGCCGATCTCCCTCACCGTCGGTGGGTAGCCGGTCTTGGCGGCATAGCGCCGGATGAAGTCGAAGATCTCGCGCTGCCGCTTGGTCAGGTCCACCGGGTCTCCTTCTCGCCGTTCGCCCTGCGGGCGGGTCTGCTTTCCCACGAACACATGTTCGGAGAGTAGCCACCCCGCCGGACGGTTTCAACCCTTCTAGAATCAACCGCCCTCAAGCGGCTGTGGCGGAACTGGTAGACGCGCAAGGTTGAGGGCCTTGTGGCCCTCACGGGCCGTGGAGGTTCGACTCCTCTCAGCCGCACTTCATTCCTCGCCCCCGGCGGCGGGCGTGAACTACGCCTCGAGCCCGGCGGCGGCCGCGGCGGCGGCACGCTCGCGGAAGTTCTCCAGCCGGAATACGCGGCCGTCGCGAAAGGTCCAGACCTGGAAATAGCGGAAGTCGGTCGCGGCGCCGCTCCCCCCTCCCACCCCGTGCTGGCGGACCGCGGCGAGAAGGTTGTCGCCGGCGGAGACGAGGTCCTCGAGCTCGATCGCGACCTGCGACCACGGTTCGAGGAACCCCCGCGTGTAGCGGGCGAGCTCCTCGGTGCCGCGATATGTGCCGGCCTCGGGAAACCCGCGGCCCATCACGAACTCGACATCCGGGTCGAAGACGTCGAGGCCGGCCCGGAAGTCGCCCCGGGCCCAGCCGTCGTAGACGATCCGAACAGCTTCCTCGTGCGATCCCGCCATGGATCAAGTATCGCTTCGCGGGCGACCGCTCAACCCGGCGCCAGCAGCGAGAGCCAGACGCCCGACAGCGGCGCCGGACGCGGCCCGCGGATCCCGTGCACGGACCGCTCGTGTGCCAAGGCCCGCCCGGAGGCGCCGCCGAGCACGGCCAAGAGGGGGTCGCGGCGCAGAGCGGCAGCGGATCGGGCCGGGACCTCGGTCACCATCCTCACCTCGCCTTCCCGCAGGGCCCGGGCCCGGGCCCGGGCCGCCGGCAGGCGCCGAAAGACGACCTCATCCAGCGCCGGACCCAGTCCCGGGCCGGTCCCCCACCAGCGCCGGAAGCGGGTCAGCGCGAGGGTGTCGGTCTCCCGTTTCCGCACCTCGAACGGCCCCGATCCCGCCCGAAGCCCGCGAACCGCCGTCGACGCTCCGCCGTCCGCGATGGCCAGCGGCGAGACCAGGCCAAGCCGTGGGTCGGCCAATTGCTCGGGAAGGCTCCGCGCCGGCGACACGAAGATCAGCCGGACGAGGCCGGGATTTGGATCATCCGCCGCGGCGAGGCCCGGCAGCAGCGCCAGCCCGGCGGGATCGGACCGCCAGCGCTCGGCGTTGGCGACCACGGCGTCCGCGTCCAGGCGAGCGCCGTCCTGGAAGGCCACGCCCGGGCGCAGCCGGAACCGCCAGACCCTCAGATCGGGCGATGCCTCCCAGCCGAGGGCGAGGCCGCGCCGCTCCTCCCCCTCACCGTACGGCGGTCGCAGCTGGGAGACCAGCGGCTCGAAGACCTGGCGCACGACCGTGAGCTCGGACGGCCCTTCGGCCCGCAGCGGATCGACCTCGGCCGGCAGCGAGGCGACCCCGGCCTCGAGCTCGCCGCCGCCTCCGGCTGCGGCCTCCTCGCCGGAGAACCTGGTCGCTCCCCCGCCCCCGCACCCCGACAGCGCCGTCGACACCGCGACGACCAGCGCAAGCACCCGGCCGCGAGCTCGCGGCATCCCGACCGCCTAGATCTTCAGCAGGACCAGGGTGTTGAGCGCCCAGAGGATCGAGAAGAAGATCGTGGCGCGGTCCAGGTTGCGCTCGACCATCGATCCCCCGCCGAACGAGCTGCCGCCGCCGCCGATGCCGAAGGCGCCGGAGAGACCCGTGTCCTTGCCCGAATGCAGAAGCACGAGGAAGATGATCAGCACCGAGAGGATCACCTGGATGACCGACAGGAACGCGTACATGGGCCCGCAGTCTAGGCGGAACCGCCACGGAGCTCTTCGAGCCGGTCCAGGATCGCCACCGCGTCGGCGCGGAGCTCCGCCTCCTGGCGCCTGAAGTCCTCGTCCGACAGCTTGCCGGCGGCGTGGTCGAGCTGGGCGTCGCGGATCTCGCGGTACTTCGCCTCCTTGCGGGCCTCGAGGTCGGCGATCCGCGGATCCTCTCCCCGGTCAACCAGCCAGGCGCCGAGGAGCGGGCGGATCACGAACGCGGCGACGAGCGCGAACAGGACGAGTCCGAAGACGATCTCCATCTAGGCGCGCGAGAATCCGCGTCCGAGACGGGCCCCGTCGAGGCTGCTGACCCGGCGCCGCCGTGCCCCAGGAGCCGGCCAGACGGCGATCAGCGCTCCGGCCAGCGCGACGAGGGCGCCGATCCAGAGCCAGCTCACCATCGGGTTGACGATCACGCGGAAGGTCGCCGGCGCGGGACCGGTACCGAAGCTCTCGGCGACCCGCCGGATCGTCGCGCCCTGGAGCAGGGCGATGCGGTCGAGCGC
>DATFPK010000138.1:0-1807 GCA_035264885.1 Solirubrobacterales bacterium | reverse complement strand
GGCGGCGTCGGCTCCGCGGTCACCGGATCACCCTACTGCGGGCGCGCACAAAGACCGACCGCCATCCCTGGCGGCCGGTCCTTGCAAACAGGCCCCGTCAGGACGGGCAGGGGTACGTCTCAGGGGCCTTTGGGGGGTATGCAGTGGATCCCAGGCGACGGGAGGCGCCTTGCGGCAAACGCCTGGGTCCTATGAGTCGAGAGGTGGCGTTGGGCGTCCGGCCCAGCACCAATCCTCCCAACCCGAGGAAGTATTCATCCGCACCAGGGCGAAGGCAATACCGAGAATTGAGTGGGTTCCGCCGCTTGCTACCTAATGGACAACACGGCGCTCAGGCGGGGGCCATCGCGGCCGAGAGGGCCGAGCCGTGCAGGATGTCGAGCTCCGAGACCTCGACCTCCTCGAGCCCGAAGGCCCTCATCACCTGAGCCAGGATCACGGTGCCGGCCACGATCGTCGGCGCGCGGCCGGGATGGAGCCCCGGCACGCGCAGCCGCTCGGCGAGCGGCAGCGAGGAGAGCCGGCTCAGCATGCGCTGGATCCGGCGCATCCCGAGCCGGTAGCCGTGCACGCGGGCGGGGTCATAGGGCTCGAGCTCCTGGTCGATCGCGGCCAGCGAGGTCGGGGTCCCGGCGACGGCGATCGCGCGACGCGGGCGAAGATCTGGTCGGCTGCCGACCGCGCGCTCGATCAGGTGGCGGATCTCCGTGGCGAGGTCCTCGAGCTCGTGGGTGTGCGGCGGGTCCGCCGTCAGGTGGCGCTCGGACTGCCGGATCGTGCCGGCCTGCAGCGAGGTGAAGAAGTCGATCTCCCGCCCCGAGCCGACGATCAGCTCCGTCGAGCCGCCGCCGATGTCGAAGACCAGGGTGGGCTCCTCCGCGGGCCGCTCGGCGGTGGCGCCGAGATAGGTGAGATGGGCCTCCTCCTCACCGGTCAGAAGCCGGGCGTCGAGGCAGAAGCGCTCGCGGAGCTCGGCGATGAAGGCCTCCCCGTTCGCGGCGTCACGGACCGCGCTGGTCGCGATCGCCATCACCCGATCTGTGCCCATCTCCTCGTAGCTCGCCTTGTAGTCGCCCACCACGCCGCAGACGTCGTCGATCGCGTCGTGGCAGAGGTGACCGGTGTGGTCGACCCCACGCCCGAGGTTGGTGACCGTCGTGCGCCGCTCGATCTGGCTGACTCGCCCGGCGTCGACGTCGGCGATCAGCAGTCGCGTCGAGTTGGTGCCGATGTCGACTACGGCAACCCGCATCGCGGCGTCCTTGTGCTCCGATCCCCAGGCACCCGATCGCACTCTAACGGCGTGGGCCGAAGCCGTCCGCGCCGGGCGAGCAAAACGAATTTCGTTGCGAACCCGAAATCCCGCGGTAAAATGATCGGTCCCGACGCGGGGTGGAGCAGTCTGGTAGCTCGTCGGGCTCATAACCCGAAGGTCGCGGGTTCGAATCCCGCCCCCGCTACTAGCCAAGGGCCCTCGAAAGAGGGCCCTTGGTGTGTCCGGCTAGGCCTCGGTGGATTCGCCGGGCTCCGCGATGTCCCAGCGCAAGCCAGTTCGGTGCCTTGACCGGCCGCCGTCGCCGCGGGTAGGGTTGCGCCGAGAAGAGGAGGGCTTGTGTTTCGCTCACATCCGGCGCCGCGGCTTCGTATCTCTGTGTGCTTCTTGGGAGCCGGCGCCCTGCTTGTGACCGTTGCCCTCTGGTTGTCCTTCGGTGCCAGGCCCGCCGCCGCGACCGGCTTCCACAGTTGCGCTAGCCAGAAGCTCGAGAACCAGAGCATCTTTCGCCTCAAGGCCAGCCACGCAAAGTGC
>DATFPK010000137.1:0-2061 GCA_035264885.1 Solirubrobacterales bacterium | reverse complement strand
CCGAGAGGCGTAGAGAGGGAAAGGCGACGCCGACCGCGGTGGCCGCGGTGGCCGCGGCCGTCGTCGCGGCCGTCAGTGTCCGGGGCGAGCACCCCAGCACACGCCATGGAGAAGGGTCCTGCGGGCGTGTGTCGTTCTCTTGGTCCAAGGCGCGGGCCAGCCGGTGTTGAACTCGCGAACCGGTTCAACCCGCTGAGGTAGCGGGTCGCTCCATTTCGGCGTTCGATACATGCGTTTTAACGCCTCAAAGGCGCAAAGGGTTGGTTCCCTGGAGTTCCCCCGCTTTCGTGGACACTTGACCGCTTGGGGCCAGAAGGCCTCAGGAAGGAGGAGCAAGTGCCACAATCGAAACCGCCCTATCCAGTCGAGTTCCGGGCTGAGGCCGTACGCCTGGTGCGCCAGAACCCGGAGCGCCCGATCCCCCAGATCGCGGAGGAGCTCGGGATCTCCGGCCAGTCGCTTCGCAACTGGGTGCGCCAGGCCGACGTCGACCAGGGCAGGCGCGAGGGCCTGACCGGCGAGGAGCGCGCCGAGCTGCGCAAGCTCAGGCGCGAGAACCGCATCCTGCGCGAGGAGCGCGAGGTGCTGACAAAAGCCGCGGCCTTCTTCGCGAGGGAGAGCGAGACCCGGTGAAGTGCTTTCGCTTCATCCGGGCGGAGAGGGCAAGCCATCGGATCTCGCTGCTGTGCCGGGTGCTCGGGGTGTCGCGGTCGGGCTACTACGCCTGGGAGCGCCGCCCCGAGCCGCCCCGCCGGCGCGACGATCGCCGCCTCGCGCGCGCGATCGGCCGCATCCACGCGAGGCGCCGACGCGCCTACGGCTCGCCACGCGTGCACGCCCAGCTGCGCCGCGAAGGCGTCCGCGTCGCTCGCAAGCGGGTCGAGCGGCTGATGCGCGAGGCCTCGCTGCGCGGTGCCGGGCGGCGGCGCAAGCGGCGGGGCGTGACGGTCCGCCTGCGGGGCGTGCGCCCGGCCCCGGACCTCGTCGGCCGCCGCTTTTCGGCCCGGCGGCCGAACCAGCTCTGGTTCGCCGACATCCGCCGGATCGCCACCGGCGAGGGCCCGCTCTACCTGGCGGCGGTGATCGACTGCTACTCGCGCGCGGTCGTCGGCTGGGCGATGGCTCGCGAGATGGACGCCGAGCTGGTCGTCTGCGCACTCGAGATGGCGGTCTCTAGGCGTCGCCCCGCGCGGGGACTCGTCCACCACTCAGACCAGGGCGCCCAGTACACCTCGGTCGCCTTCGGGGTGAGGGCGCGCGAGACCGGCATCCGGCTCTCGATGGGCGACCGCGGCTCGGCGCTCGACAATGCGCTGGCCGAGTCCTTCTTCGCGACGATGGAGAAGGAGCTGACCGCACACGAGCGCTACGCGACCCGCGAGCAGGCCCGCGGGCAGATCTTCCGCTGGATCGAGGCCGAGTACAACCGGGCGCGGCTGCACTCCGCGCTCGGCTACCGACCGCCGGCGGAGTTCGAGGAGCTGGCGGCGTGAGGCCCCGACCGATCCCCCGGATCCCCGCTGCGAGGCCTCTCAGACGGGCTCTCATGGCGTCGGTCCGGGCCCGATCGGGCGAAATCGGCCCGATTCGGCCCGCCGAGGCGGTCCCAACGGTCGCCGCAGCGGACCCGCAGGCCCTCAGCGCGGCGCTCAGCGGCCCGTGTCGCGATGGCGGCGAGTCGTCGTCGCGAGTCTCGGCCTCGCCCACCGCCGGGGTCTCTGCTCTCCGTGGGAAGAGGATCTCTCCCTCTCGCTTGAAGATCAACCTGTCCTACGATCCAAACCGCTACGTGTCCACCGAAGCGGGGGAGGTTCACGACTCGCCGTGAAGGATGATCGACTCGCGGTCGTCGATCCAGGAGCCTTCGGCAAGCGCGGCGATCGTGGCTTGGGGGACCTTGGGATTGTCGGCGAAACGGAAGTCCTCGAGGCGCTTGATGGCCGGGAAGCGCGCGTCGATGAGGCGGCGTCGTTCGCGGCGTTCGGCGCGCTCGGCCATCTCGGCCTCGAGCAGCGCGCCGAGGTATGCGGTCGGTGTCTGCTGCTCGCGCGTGGCTTCGGC
>DATFPK010000136.1:0-9291 GCA_035264885.1 Solirubrobacterales bacterium | reverse complement strand
CGCGAGGCCGGCGAGCCGGACGAGGATGATCCGGTCGATGAACTGGAGCGAGTAGAGCGAGAGCTCGGCCGGCATCGTCGGCGCCCCGAACCGCAGCATCCGGCGCAGGACCGCTCGCTCGGGCCGCAGGGAGAGGCGGCGGCGGTGGACCCAGATCAGCGCCAGCACGAAGGCCGCACCGGCGCCGTAGCTACCGAGCAGGAGGCCGCGGGCTCCCTCCTCGGCGACGACGACAAGGGCGACCGTCAGGGGGATCGTCGCGACGACATTGGCCATCGTCGTCGCGAAGTAGGCCCGGGCCCGCTCCTCGAGCCGGAACAGGGTGAGCAGAAACTCGAACAGGGTCAGCACCCAGAGGCCGCCGATCGCGATCCGGGTCAGGCCGGCGGCAGGGCGGTCGAGGAGCAGTTCGGAGAGCGGCCCGGCAAACGGCAGGAGGACGAGCGCCCCCGCGGTGGCAGCCCAGAAGATCGCCGCGAACGACGCCGCCACCACCCGGTCGGGGTCCTCGCGCTCCTCGTAGTAGAAGCGCAGCACCGCCTCGATCAAGCCGAAGCGGATGACGATGCTGAGCGCGACGACACCGGCGAAGAGGACCTCGGCGGCGCCGTAGTCGCCCGGCGAGAGATAGCGCGTGTAGAGCGGCAGTAGGGCGACCGCGACGACCTTCGACAGAATGCTGGCCGCGGTGTACGCGGCCCCGGTCGTCGCCAGCCGGCGAAGGTAGCCCGACACTCCGGTCGCCTAGGGCGCCGCCCGTCTCGACGCGGTCGCAAGCGCCGCGCCGAGCCCCATCAGGAGCCAGCCCATCGGGTCCTCGAAGAACCCGGCGTAGGCCAGGGTGTGGACGAGGAGAGCGACGAAGGCGGCGAGGATCGCGGCGCGCGCCGGGTCGCCGGGTCCAGGACCACCGAAGCCGGGCATCGTCCGGCGGAGACCGTCGCCGAGCGCGGCGAACGCGGCGGCGAGCAGGGCCACGAACAAGGCCAGCCCGACCAACCCCTGTTCCGCCGCCACGGTCACCGGCTCGTTGTGAGACTCCGAGACCGGCGGTACCGAGCCGACGACATGGGCAATGAAGGCCTCGGCGAAGGAACCCGAGCCGTAGCCCCATAGAGGCCGGTCGGAGAACAGCTCCAGCCCGCCGGAGATCAGGCCCTCGCGACCGGCGGTCCGGTCGTCCAGGTCGTCGAGCGACATCCCCGACGCGACGACGTACCCCAAGGCGACGGCGACCGCGAGAGCGACCACGACTCCCGTCCAGCGAAAGTTCCACCGCAGCGCCGCGAGAGTCGCGAGACCGGCCAGCAGGGCGATGAAGCTGGACTGCGAGAAGGTCGTGAAGAGCGCGAGCAGAAGGACGGCGCAGAGGCCGGCTCCGATCAGGATCTCGCGGCTCCGGTTGGACCAGAGGATCAGCGCCGCGAGCAGGACGATCGCGAGCGCCAGGTAGCGGCCGAAGACGTTCGGGTCCCAGAACAGCGAGTTGGCGCGGAAGTACACGTGGAACTCGTTCGAGGTGATCACCTCCGGGTTCCAGAGAAGGTCGCGGACCGCCCATTCGGCGAAGCCGACTACGGCGAACGCCAGCGCCTCGCCGACGACGATCGCGACGGCGAGGAGCAACACTCGCCGGTCCCAGCGGTAGCCGGCGGCGATCACGAACAGGGCCGAGAACGGAACCAGGAAGAAGCAGGCCGTCTTGACCGCGTTCGAGAAGTCCTCGGAGTAGAGGCTCTGGAGCGCATAGGCCAGGACGAACGCGGCCAGCAGACGACGCAGCCAGACCACCGCCTCCGGCTCGGCCTCGCGGGCGGCGGGGGATCGCATCAGCAGATCGCCGGACGCGCCGGCGATGGCCGCGGCGGCGAGGACCACGTAGAGCGGCACCAGGAGGTTGAAGTCCTCCCCACCCGCCTCGAGCGGGATCCGGAAGGGAAGCGCGGCGACGATCGCGAGCGGGACCAGCCTGGGGCGGCGGGCGAACAGCACCGCCAGGGCGCCGGTGAGCCCGGCGGCGGCCGCGGCCAGGGCGACGGCGCGGCCAGGCTCGTCGCGCATCGCCTCGATCTCGGTCGAGCTCCACTGATCGCCGACGACGAGGATCGGGCAGATCGCGAGGCCGGCCAGCATCGCCACCGTCCGGAAACGCGACCGCGGGGCGACGAGTACCGCCGCGGCGCACCCGGACGCGACCAGGAGGACGGCCGCCTCGAGCGGCGTCCCGTTCACCCTCCTCCCCCGTCGAGCTGGCGGCATCCGCGCCGGGGACGCCGCTGCGCCTGATGCAACCGGAAGCGGCCCGGCGGGATCAGCACCCGGTCCTGACCGAGCAGCGTGACCCGCAGCTTGTATGCATCCGGCGGCAACACGGTTCCGGCCCCGTCCTTGCCGTCCCAGCGCAGGACGACGAACTTGAACTTGCGGATCGGCCGGTCGCGAAACAGGACGCGGACCCGCCTGTCCTCCTCGTCGACGATCTCGACGGTCGCGCGATCGGAGCGCGTCAGCCGGAACCGCACTCGGCCGCGGTCCCGGCGGCAGTCGGCGTTCGGGGTGAGGGTGTCGGGCCGGAAGACGACCTTGTCGAGGACCAGGGGTTCGGTCTTCAGGTACTGCGCCCAGCCGAAGGCTGCCACGGTCGCGGCGACGAGCAGCGCGAACGCGGTTGCCGCCAGCGTCCGCGGCTCGAGCAGCCGGCTCAAGTCATCCCGGCGTCCCGCCGGCGCGGTCCTCGCCGACCACCACCGCGACGTTCGCCCCGGCGGCGAGCGCGGCGATGTCCTCGGCCATGCTCTGGAGGCGCCTGATCCGGAGGTCTTTGGCGACCATCTGGCCCTCTGGCCTGAAGCCCTCCCTGTACATCACGACGCTGCGGCTGAAGCTCGAGTTGCTGTTGGTGACCGCGCCGAGCTGGAAGCCGCCGTTCTCGAGCTGGTCGCCAGTGCGGTTGGCGAGGCCGGGAACGGCGGTCCCGTTCAGAACGGCGACCTCGATGTCGCTGCGGCTCAGGGTCGTCCGGCCCTTCGCGGCGCCGTCCTCGTCACCGCCGAGCACCGCCAGCGCGCCGAACGCGATCCCGCCGCCGAGCACGATCACCGCGGCAACGATCAGCGCGACGTAGCGGGCCGCCGGCCGCCGCCCCTCGCCGGCGCCGATCCGCTCGCGGACCCGCTCGAGCCGCGTCTGCTCCGGCAGGCCCTGCTCGCGGCGCTGGCGGCGCTTCTCGCGCAGCGCCGCCGCCCGGCGGTCGGCTTCACGCGCCTCCTCGGCCCGGCGGCGCTCCTCCTCGATCCGACGCAGTTCGTCGGCGCGCTCGGCGGCGACGCTCGACGTCGCGTCGACCAGCTCGGCGTCGCGCTCCGGCGCGCGGCCCGCCCAATCGCGGAGCCGCCGCACGTCGCGCGCCTGCGCGAAGTGCAGCAGGGCCAGAACCCCTACGCCGAGGAAAGCCGCCAGTCCAGCGTAGGAGCCGACCTCCTTGATCAGGTCGAGCATGGCGGCGGATACTAGAAGCCCGGGGGGGCGATCCGCCCCCCGGAAAGCCGCCTGCTAGTCCTCGGTGGCGACCGGCGCTGCCTCCCCGCCGGTCGCGGTCACGAGCTCGATCACGCGCTCGGACAGGTTCGCCTCGTCGCCGGCCAGGACCAGGCTCTCGAGCCGGTCCAGCGTGCTCTCCACCCACTCGGGGTCGAGCGGCGTCGCCCGTACCGCGCGGAGGATCCGCTTTGCCGCGGTCGGCTGCGACTTCTCGCCGGCGCCGAACAGCTCCTCGTGGAGCTTCTCCCCCGGGCGCGGACCGGTGAAGTCGATCGCGATATCGGAATCGGGCTCATAGCCCGCCAGCTTGATCATGTTGTGGGCGAGGTCGACGATTCGAATCGGCTCGCCCATGTCGAGGACGAAGACCTCGCCCTTGCCGGCGCCGATGTCGCCGGCGCGGATCACGAGCTGGACGGCCTCCGGGATCGTCATGAAGTACCGGGTCATCTCCGGGTGCGTCACCGTGACGGGCCCCCCGCGCTCGATCTGGCTGCGGAAGATCGGCACCACACTGCCCGACGAGGCGAGCACGTTGCCGAAACGGACGCTGACGAAACGCGTATGCGGATGGCGGTGGCCGGCGGCTTCGACGATCCACTCGGCCATCGCCTTGGAGGCGCCCATTACGGTCTGCGGATTGACCGCCTTGTCGGTTGAGACGAGGACGAAGCGCTCGACCTGCGAGGCCGCGGCGGTCTCGGCGGTGATCCGGGTGGCGATCGCGTTGTTGCGAATCGCCTCGAGCGGGTTCGCCTCCATCAGCGGGACGTGCTTGTAGGCCGCCGCGTGGAACACGACGCTCGGCTTGAAGCGCTGCATCACCTCGAGCATCCGCGCCGGCTCCTTGCAGTCCGCCAGCACGGCTTCGACGCTGGAGAAGTGGCGCTCCTCGACCATCTCGCGATCGATCTGGAAGAGATTGTCCTCGGCGTGGTCGAGCATCACCAGGAGCCGCGGGCCAACCCGGGCGATCTGGCGACAGAGCTCGGCTCCGATCGAGCCCCCGGCGCCGGTGACGAGGACGATCCGGTCCTGCAGGTAGGCCCCCACCCGGTCGAGCTCGACGACGATGGGGTCGCGGCCGAGGACATCCTCGACCTGGACGTCGCGCAGCTGCCGGTTGAGCTGGACCCCTCCTCGCAGCAGCTCGAAGACGGTCGGCAGCGTACGGACGCGGATCTCGCGCTCGCGGCAGGCGGCGACGACCTGCGCGCGCAGGGTCCCGGGCGCCGACGGGATCGCGATCACGACCTCGTCGGGGCCGGCGTCGTCGAGGATGGAATCGATCTCGCTGGTCGAGCCGAGCACCTTGAGACCGAGCATCCGCATGCCGCGCTTGCGCGGGTCGTCGTCGATGAAGCCGATCGCGATCTTGCCCAGGTTCGGGTTGAGCTGCATCTCCCGGACGACCATCTGGCCGCCCGAGCCGGCGCCGATCACCAGCACTTCCTGGCCCTTGCGCAGCCGGGAGGTGCGGGACGGCCGCTCGACGATCAGACGGACCGCGAGCCGGGCGCCGGCGACCAACATCAGCGTGAGCAGGAAGTCGGTGACCGCGACCGAGCGCGGCAGGTTGTCCTCGAACGGACGGACGACGGTGAAGACGACGATGAGGATCGCGCTCGACGCGGTGACCGCGCGGAGAATGCCGGCGAAGTCGCCGCCGCTCACGTAGCGCCACCACTTCTGGTACAGCCCGAAGGCGGCGAAGACGATCAGCTTGCCGAGGACGACGAACCCGATCGACTGCCAGAGCAGGGTCTGGTAGCGGGCGGGGATGCCGCCCGGATCATCGAGGAACCGCAGCTTGAAGGCGAGGAGGAAGGCCAGCGCGACCAGCAGCGCGTCGGCCGCCACCTGCAGGCTCCGGTTGCGATAGACGGGGTGGTTCAACCGGCCCATGCGACCGACATTCTAGGCCCGTTCCCTAAGATCCCGCGCTCGTGACCGCGGGTGAGCTCTCGCCTGCGGCCGCGCCTCGACCATGCTGATCTACGCGAGCGTCACGGACTTCTTCCTCGACCCGATCGTGAACGCGTCGACAGACTTCATCAACGCGACCGGTCTCCCCGCGGTGTTCGCACTGATGGCGCTCGAGTCCGCCTGCCTGCCGGTGCCGAGCGAGGCGATCATGCTGTTCGCCGGCTTCAGCGTCTCGGAGGGCGAACTGACGTTGTTCGGGATCGTCGCGGCCGGCGTCCTGGGCAACCTCGTGGGCTCCTGGACCGCCTACGCGGCCGGTTACTACGGGCGACTCGAGCTGCTCGAGAAGAACCGGCTGATCCATTTGCCACCGCGCTACCTGAAGTGGGCCGACGACTGGTTCGCCAGGTACGGCGACGCAACCGTCTTCTTTACCCGGATGCTGCCGATCATCCGGACCTTCATCTCGCTGCCGGCGGGGATCGCGCGGATGCCGTTCTGGCGCTTCACCTTGCTCACGCTCCTCGGCTGCATCCCCTGGGTCCTGATGCTCGGGCTGGTCGGCAAGAGCGTCGGCGACAACTGGGAGGAGTGGCGGGACAAGCTGCACTACATCGACTACGCCGTCGTCATCGCCGCGATCGTCCTGATCACCTACCTCCTCGTCCGCTGGCGCCGCGGGGGCGGGGGGTCCGACGCGCCGGCGCAGGAGAAGGCCGGCGAACCGGCCGGCGCCGGCGGCGGTTGAGCCGCGCCGACGCGCCGATCCCACTCTCCCGGGCCGTCGCGCTCGGGCTCGTGCAGGGCCCGACCGAGCTGCTGCCGGTATCGAGCTCGGCCCACTTGGTACTGGTCCCCTGGCTCGCCGGCTGGGACTGGCAGCGCATCGAGCCCGAGGTCCGCAAGAGCTTCGAAGTCGCGCTCCACGCCGGCGCCGCAGCCGGCCTGCTGATCGGCCAGCGGCGCGAGATCGCCGCCGAGCTGCGTGCCTTCGACGCCCGCCGGGCGGCGGTCCTCGCCCTCTCCTTCCTGCCACCCGCGATCGCGGGTTACTCGCTCGAACGTCAGATCGAGCGCCGGCTGGGAGGACCCCTCTCGACCGCGGCCGGGCTCATCGCCGGAGCCGTCCTGATGCTCGCCGCCGACCGCAGGCCACAGGAGCGTGGGCGCGGGGAGGCCGGGCCGGCGGACGGGCTCGCGCTCGGCCTCGCCCAGGCGGCGGCGCTTGCGCCCGGCGTCTCGCGCAACGGGGCGACCCTGAGCGCCGCGCGCCTGCGCCGCTTCTCCCGCGACCAGGCCAACCTCCTCTCGCGGACGGTCGCGCTGCCGGTGATCGTCGGCGCCGCGGCGCTGAAAGGTGCGCGCCTCGGCCGCCGCGGAGTCGCGCCCGGCCTCCGTCGCACGCTGGCGGCCGGAATCGCCGCCTCATTCGCCTCGACCATCGCCTCGCAGGGGCTGATCCGGCTGGTCGAGCGCGACCGCGCGCTGTGGCCATACGCCGCCTACCGCGGCTCGCTGGCCGCCGTGGTCTTGACTAGGCTCGGGAAGTCCCGATGAGCGACAAAGCTGCCTACGCGCGCGCCGGCGTCGACCAGGTCGCGGCCGACGACGCGGTCGCCGGCCTCGTAGCCGCGCTGGGGGCGATCCGGCTCGACCGCCCCACGCGGCAGGTCCCGCTTCCGGGCCACTACGCGAGCGTCATCAGGCTCGACGACCGCACGGGGATCGCGCTCTCGACCGACGGAGTCGGAACGAAGCTCCTCGTCGCCGAGCAGCTCGGCCGCTACGACACCGTCGGGATCGACTGTGTCGCGATGAACGTCAACGACGTGATCTGCGTGGGTGCCGAGCCGCTGGCGATGCTCGACTACCTCGCGGTGGAGGAGGCCGTTCCCGAGATCTGCGAGGCGATCGGGCGCGGCCTCGCGGCCGGTGCGGAGCGGGCCGGGATCGAGATCCCCGGCGGGGAGTTGGCGCAGCTCGGCGACCTGATCCGCGGCTTCGACATCGCCGGCGCCTGCTTCGGGACCGTCTCGCTCGACCAGGTGATCGACGGCTCGGCGGTGCGGGCCGGTGACGTCGTCATCGGGCTGCCCTCCTCCGGAATCCACTCGAACGGCTACACGCTCGCCCGCAGCGCCCTCGACGGGATCCCCCTTGACGACGAGCGGCTCGGACGCCCGCTCGGCGAGATCCTGCTGGAGCCGACCGAGATCTATGTCAAGCCGGTCCTCGAGGTGGTCCGGTCCGGCGCCGGCATCCGCGGCCTCGCCCACATCACCTCGGGCGGCCTGGGCAACCTGCTGCGGCTGCGGGCGGATGTCTCGTTCGAGATCGACGACCCCTTGCCCGCGCAGCCGGTCTTCGAGCTGATCCGCGAGCGCGGGGGCATCGGCGAGGAGGAGATGTACGAGGTCTTCAACATGGGATGCGGCTTCTGCTGCGTGGTGGCAGCCGACGACGAGGAGGTGGCCCTCGAGCTCCTGCGCCGCCACTACCCGGAGGCGCGACGGATCGGACAGGCGGCGCCGGGTCCGCCGGCGGTGCGGCGGGGCGGCTAGGTGATGCGAACCGCGATTCTGATCTTCGAGAAGCTGACGGCCCTCGACGCGATCGGCCCCTACGAGGTGCTGAGCGCCGTCCCCGGCTGGGAGGTCGAGTTCGTGGCCCCCGAGCCGGGCCCGCAGCGCACCGACAGCGGCGCGACCGCGCTGGTCGCCGACCGCGGCATCGGCGAGGTGTCCACCGCCGACGTGGTTTTGGTGCCCGGCGGCGAGGGCAACCGTCCGCTGCTGGACGACGACGACGTGCTCGACTGGCTGCGGCAGATCGACGCGGGCACCCGGCTCACGACGTCGGTGTGCACGGGTTCGCTCGTCCTCGGCGCCGCCGGCCTCCTGCGCGGCAAGCGCGCCACCAGCCACTGGCTGTTCCGCGAGCAGCTGCGTGACTTCGGCGCCACCCCGGTCGCCGAGCGCGTCGTCGAGGACGGGAAGGTGATCACCGCCGCCGGCGTCTCCTCGGGAATCGACATGGCGCTGCGGCTGGTCGAGAAGCTGGCCGGCCCGGAATTGGCCCAGGCGGTGCAGCTGGGCATCGAATACGACCCCGAGCCGCCATTCGATGCGGGCTCCCCGGAGAAGGCTCCGGAGGAGATCGTCGAGGCGGTGAGGTCGGTGGCGGCCGAATCGGACGCCTGGCTTGGCGCCCAGCGCTAGGCCTTCTCCCAGAGTTCCCCCGTGGGCGTCATGACCGCCCGCAACCGCCAGTCCCGCGCCGCCGCCCAGAGCTCCGAGCGGATCACCGGGGCCGGGCGGCCGGTCAGCTCCTCGGCCTCGGCGGTCGCGAGCCCGCCGAACTCCTCGATCGCTTCCAGCAGATCGGGCGAATCATCGCGGGCGGGGAGGGCACCGGCGCCCAGCGCCGCCTGCCGGTACTCGCCGTACGGCGCCCGGCCGCGAACGACGCGGCCGGGGCCATCCCGTCCGGAGAACTGGAGCGTGGGGATCCCATGCCGCCCGTCACGGGTGAGCTCCAGGTCTGCGGCGAAGCCTTCGAGGATCGCCGGCGAGTTGAGGTCGATCCGGAACCTGGCGACATCGAGCTCCGCCTCCCCCGCGACGGCGATCAGCGCGTCCGGGTGGTCGAGCCTCCGGCCCTCCACCATCAGGCCCTCGCGCAGCCGGCGCAGGTAGCGGGCGGCGGCATCCGCGCCCTGCTCGGCGGCGGCCTTCAGCGCCATGCAGGCCGGATAGCTCGAGGTCGGTGTCGAAACGGCCCAGGCGAGGGGGTCGAACGGCATCCCCGAGGCGGCGGCTGCCTCCA
>DATFPK010000135.1:0-3450 GCA_035264885.1 Solirubrobacterales bacterium | reverse complement strand
CGGAGGGTGCTTCTGGGGAGTGGAGGACCTGCTTCGGAAGCGCGACGGCGTCATCTCCACCCGCGTCGGCTACACCGGCGGCGAGAATGCGAACCCGACCTACCCCAACCATCCCGGCCACGCCGAGGCCGTCGAGATCGTCTTCGACCCCGAGCGGATCTCCTACCGGGATCTCCTCGAGTTCTTCTTCCAGATCCACGATCCGACGACGAAGGACCGCCAGGGCAACGACATCGGGTCGAGCTACCGCTCGGAGATCTTCTATACGACCGACGAGCAGCGCCGCGTGGCCGAGGACACGATCGCCGACGTCGACGCCTCCGGCATCTGGCCGGGCAAGGTCATCACCGAGGTGAGCGAGGCGGGCCCCTTCTGGGAGGCGGAGCCGGAGCACCAGGACTACCTGCAGCGCTATCCGGACGGCTACACCTGCCACTTCGTCCGCCCCGACTGGAAACTGCCGCACCGCGAGACGGCGGCCAACTAGTGGGTCGCGCTCAGCCGTGAGCCCGCGAATCGAGAGCGAGCCGGGCACCGAGCTGCAGGAAGTGTGGGTCGACCTCACGCCGGCGGAAGCCGCGGAATTGCTCGTCGCCCTCGAGGACCGGGCGAACGACCCGGAGGCCGACCCCGACTGGCACATCCACCTGACCGACTCCGCCGGCCGGGAAGTGACAATCGCAATCGGCGGCGGCGAAGACCGTCATCGACATTAGCTCCTAGAACCAGCGCCTCGCCTTTATTGGGTAGGTAGCCTCTCCGGCCCGATGGGGTACGGGCGGAGCCGCAGGGAGTCACCGCGTGCGCGTGCGGTCGTCGTCGCGTCGCTCTTCGCTGTGTTGGCGGCGCTCGTCCTCGCCATCGCTCCCCGCGCGCACGCGGCAGCGACCGCCACCCTCGCGGCCGCCCCGGGGGCCGGGCCGCTCGAGGCGAACATCCGCCGCGACCAGCACGGCATCCCGAACATCATCGGGCAGAACTTCGCGGACGTCGGCTTCGGCTACGGGTACTCGATCGCGCAGGACAACATCTGCGAGCTCGCCGAGTCCTACGTCACCGTTCGCGGCGAGCGCTCCCGCTACACCGGTGAGGGGGTCCAGGGCAGCTTCGGGCCGGACGGGAGCTACCTGCAGCGAGGCAACGGCTTCTCGGCGAACAACCTCAACTCGGACTTCTTCTACCAGCGGATCATCGACGACCGGACCGTCGAGAAGCTGCTCGACCGGCCGCCGCCCGACGGGCCGATGGCCGAGATCCGCGAGGGCGTCCGAGGCTACGTCGCCGGCTATAACAAGTACCTGGCCGACACCGGGGTCCGCAATCTCCCGGACCCCCGCTGCCGCGGCGCCGCCTGGGTCAAGCCGATCACCGAGATGGACGCGTACCGGCGCTTCTACCAGCTCGCCCTGCTCGCCTCGCAGACCGTGGCGATCGACGGGATCGCCGACGAGAAGACCCCCGGCGGGGCGTCGCTGCCGATCGACCCCGGGCAGATCGCCGGCGGTCTCGCGGCGAACCTGAAGCCCCCGATCGGCTCGAACGCCGTCGCGCTCGGCTCGGAGGCGACGGCCAACGGCAAGGGCATGATGCTCGGCAATCCGCATTTCCCCTGGGACGGGCCGGAGCGCTTCTACCAGGCGCACCTGATGATCCCGGGCCGCGTCAACGTCTCGGGGGGCAGCCTCTACGGCGTGCCCCTGGTCCTGATCGGGCACACCGACAACCTCGCCTGGAGCCACACGGTCTCGACGGCGTTCCGCTTCACGCCGTTCCAGGAGGTGATCAATCCGCTCAACGCGACCCAGTACCTCTACGACGGCTCCTGGCGAGACATGGGGCAGGAGCAGGTCACCGTCCAGGTCCACACCGACAGCGGGCTGGAACCGCGTACGCGCACTCTCTACTCCACCCTCCACGGCCCGGTGATGGACTCGTTGTCCGGGATCCCGCTTCCCTGGACGCGGGTCACCGCCTTCACGATGGGCGACGTCAACGCCGCCAACTTCCGCTACCTCAATCATTTCTTCTTCGTCAACCAGGCCCAGAGCGTTGCGGAGCTCGACGAGATCGAGCGCCGCTACGAGGGGATCCCGTGGGTCAACACGATCGCCGCCGACTCCGCCGGGAAGGCGTACTACGCGGACATCGGCGCCATCCCGAACGTGTCCAACCAGAAGGCCGCGCAATGCAACACCCCCGTCGGTGCAGCCACCTTCCAGCTGCTCGGCCTCCCCGTCCTCAACGGCTCCACCTCCGCGTGCGAGTGGGATGACGACCCAGACGCCGCGGCCCCCGGGATCTTCGGGCCGTCGCATCTGCCCTCCCTGATCCGCGACGACTACGTCACCAACTCCAACGACAGCTACTGGCTCTCCAACCCGGCGCACCCGTTGGAGGGGTTCGCGCGCATCATCGGCGACGAGCGCACCCCCAGGACCCTCCGCACCCGGCTCGGACTGCGGATCGTCCAGCAGAGGCTCGACGGCACCGACGGATTGGCCGGCGGCCTCTTCACCCGCCAGCAGCTCCAGGACGCCGTCTTCAACGACCGCCAGTTCGCCGGCGAGCTCTGGCGCGACCAGCTGGTCTCGCTCTGCGAGAGGGCGCCCGGCGGCTACCTGGTGGGCAGCTCGGGCCCGGTCGACGTCAGCGACGCCTGCCCGGTGCTCGCCGCCTGGGACCTCCACGACAACCTCGACTCGAACGGCGCGATCCTCTTCCGGCGCTTCGCGACACGGGCCCTCGCGACGCCGGGCGGGCTTCCGCTCAACTCGCCGACTGGCGATCTCTCTGTCTTCTCGACGCCGTTCGACCCGAATAACCCGGTCAACACGCCGGCGGGCCTCAACACCGCGAGCCCGAAGGTCCAGTCGGCGCTCGCCGACGCCGTCACCGACCTGCGCGACGCCGGCATCCCGCTCGACGCGCCGCTGCGCGGCTACCAGTACGAGCGCCGGGGCGACGAGAAGATCCCGATCCACGGCGGCCCCGGGGATCCAAACGGCGACTTCAATGCGATCAACGTGAGCTGGTCAGGCGATCCCGCCGAGCCTGGATATCCCGACGTGCCGCACGGCTCGAGCTTCGTGATGGTGACCAGCTTCACCGGCGGCTGTCCGGACGACCGCTCGATCCTGACCTACTCGCAGTCCGAGAACCCGGCCTCGCCGTACTTCGCGGACCAGACGCGGATGTTCTCGCGTAAGGAGTGGGTCGACCCGCCGTTCTGCGCGGCCGAGGTCACCGGTGACCCGACCCTGAGCAACGAGGTGATCCGCGGCGGCAAGAAGCGGCGGTAGCAGGACCTGCTCCGAAGATGCCGCCGAGGGCGCCCCTGTAGGTTGCGGGCGTGAGCGTCCAGCCCGCGCTTGACGAAGACGTCGCCTTCGCCGGTGCCGCGCGCATCGCGGAGCTCGTGCGAGTCAAGGAGATCTCTCCCAGCGAGCTCGT
>DATFPK010000134.1:0-36207 GCA_035264885.1 Solirubrobacterales bacterium | reverse complement strand
GACGAGGTCCTCCGCGAAGCGGACGCCGCCCTATACGAGGCCAAGCGCCGCGGCGGCAACCGCGCGGTCATCGCGTAGGCGAGAGGTAGACGCAAAAGCAGGCACGTAGGAGGGCCGGGGGCGAAACCGGTCGCGCGTGACGTTGACGGCTGCATGGGCCGTCAACGTCACTCGCGTCCCGTGGATGCGCTGGTCTCGCGGCACCGAATCCTGACCCAGCGCGGGGACTGGATGGCCGCCGTTCTCGCCTCTGGTCCGGGTGCCGCGCTCAGCCATCGCTCGCGGCTCAGCTCTGGCGGCCCGCGACCGAGGACCCGTGCGACCCGAGGTCACTGCCCCCACGCAGCTCCGCAGAAAACCCTCCCTCACCTGCCATCGCTCGAGGCTCCACCCGGACGAGGTGACCGTCCACCAGCGGATCCCGGTCACGAGCGTCGGCCGCACCCTGTTCGACCTCGCCGGGGTGATCGGGCGCGGGGAGCTCGAGGCGGCGTTCGACCGGGCTCAGCTCGCCCGGCGGCTCGATCTCGCCGCCGTCGCGCTGCTGATGGAGTGTCACCCTAGGCGTCCCGGTGCACCGGCCCTCCGCTCGATCCTCGCCGCCCGGGATGCCACCGTCCCATTCACCCGGAGCGCGCTCGAGCAGCGATTCCTGGCGCTGATCCGCCGGGAGCGGCTGCCGGCGCCGCGGGTCAACGCCCTCGTCGCGGGCCTCGAGGTCGACTTCTCCTGGCCCGACCGCCGGCTCGTCCTCGAACTCGACGGCTGGGCCCACCACGGCGGCCAGCCGCCTTCGAGCGGGACCGGTGCCGCGACCGCGCCCTCGCCGTCCGCGGCTGGCGGGTCCTTCGGGTCACCTGGTGGCAGCTGCACCGCGATCCCGCTGCGGTCCTCGCCGACCTCCGGGCGTTGCTCGCCTAGTCGATCCGGATGTCCTGCACGCGGTCGTCGCGGCGCGTCTGGGCGGGCCCGTCGACGCGGCTCAGGTAGGCGTCGATCAACGTCCTCAGCATCATCAGCGAGTCGCGCTGGAAGGCCGCAAGCTGCTCGCGGATCTCGGGCGGGGCCGTGGCGCGGACGACGTCGGCGCCGCGGCAGATCGGGCACCAGTCCAGGCATTCGTGCTCGCCGGCCGGGCGCGCCTGCTCCTCCGCCGGGCCCGGTCGGCTGCTCTCGCCGTTTCGGGCCGGGCGCTGCGAGCGCGCCGACGCGTACTGCTCCCAGAAGCGGTGCGCCCCCTCGGGGCCCCCGCCTTGCTCAAACCCTCTCGGGCTCTGGTCTCGGGGCTCGGTCATCGTCGAATCTGACCTTCAGCGTCCCGCGGTCGAAGCTGGCGCCGCTGGGACTCTGCCGGGCCAGCGCAGAGGGCAGCATGATAGTCCGCCGCTCGCCGCCGACGGTCACGATCAGCTCGTCGGCGACCTTCTTAAGGCCGATCTCCGCCTTCTCGGCGAACGGGATCGACAGGCTCAGCACCGTCACGCCGTCGTCGAGCGAGAGCTCGTGCGCGAGCTCGCTGTGGAGGACGTCCTCCGGCGCCGCCAGGGCGAACAGCTCGTCGCCCAGCCGGTCGAGCATCTCCGGCCCGACCACCTCCTCCTCGAAGTACCGCGCCTCCAGCACCGGGAGCGGCGCGAACCCCTCCCGCACCGCCGCCAGGTGCTCGCGCTGGCGCTCCCGCCAGGGCCCGAAGTAGCCGCCCTCCACGTCGTCGGGGAAGACCCGGTTCACGACCACCGCGTCGGTCAGGTACCCGTAGAGGTTGAGGTAGGTGAAGGTCCGCTGGGCCTCCTTGATCACCATCCGGTCGGGGTTCATCACCAGCCGGATCGAACAGCGCTCGCGGTCGCGGAGGATCCGGTTCATCGCGATCAGGTTGCGGACCAGCCGCTGGACCTCGTCGAAGACCTCGGAGCTCGGCAGCGGCACCTCGAGCGTCCTTGCCAGCGGCCGCGCCGCGCCGACCAGCCGCCGCTCCCACGGGAACACCTTCTCGAGCCACCAGCGGGCGATGTCGGGAAAGCCCAGCAGCCGCAGCGTCTCCCCGGTCGGCGCGCAGTCGACGATGACGACGTCGAACCGCCCCTCCTCCTGGTGTCGTTTGATCTGGAGCAGGCTGAAGAGCTCATCCATGCCCGGCGGCACGGTCAGCTCCTCCGCCCGGATCTGCTCGATTCCCCTCGTCGCCAGCAGCCGCGTCAGCCAGTCCTGCACCGCCGCCCAGTGCTCCTCCATCTCCCGCTGGGCCCGCACCTCCTGCCCCCAGAGGCGGTCGCCGGCCGCGGCCGGCTCCGGCCCCAGCGTGGCCTCGAGCGAGTCCGAGAGGCTGTGCGCCGGGTCGGTCGAGAGGACGACGGTGCGCAGCCCGGCGGCGGCGCAGCGCCGCGCGGTCGCGGCGGCGACGCTGGTCTTGCCGACGCCGCCCTTCCCGGTGTAGAGGATCGTGCGCGGCGGCTGCACTGGACGGCGAGCCTAGCTACCTTTGACCGAGGTGCGCGCTACCCTGCCGCGCCTTGCCCACCCCCAGAACGACCCAGACAACGGAGGCTTTTCCCTTGAGCCGAACAAGAATCTTCATGCTGCTCGCGCTGTTCGCGGCGCTGGCCGCGGCGCTCGTCGCCTGCGGTGGCGACGACGACGGTGGCGGCAGCAGCAACGAGGACCCGCAGGCGGTTCTCGACCAGACCTTCTCGGGCGACGCGAAGGTCGAGAGCGCCGACGTCGACATCAGCCTCGACGCCACCGTCGAGGGCGACCAGAGCGCCAGTCTCAGCGCCAGCCTGAGCGGCGCGGTCGACGGCCGCGGCGACAGCTTCCCCAAGTTCGACCTGGCGGCGAACGTCGACGGCGAGGGCGGCGGGCAGAGCATCGGCTTCGAGGGCGGCGCGATCTCGACCGGCGACGCGGCCTACGTCGATTACGGCGGGGACACGTACGAGCTCGGCCCGGACCTGTTCGGCTACCTCGAGCAGGCCTACGAGCAGGGCCAGGCGCAGCAGCGCCAGCAGCAGACCTCGACCGCGGGCCTGGACCAGCTCAAGGCGTCCCTCACAAACCTCGAGAACGAGGGGACCGAGGACGTCGAGGGCACCGAGTCCGTCCACGTCAGCGGCGAGCTCGACGTGCGCAAGCTCGTCAAGGAGATCAGCCCGCTGCTCCAGCAGGCCAGCCAGCTCGGCCTCGGTGGCGGCGCGGCCCTACCCAGCGAGTCGGATCTCCAGCAGCTCCAGGAACTCGTCAAGAGCGCCACGTTCGACGTCTACAGCGGCGTTGATGACGACATCCTCCGCCGCCTCGCGTTCGACATGGAGCTTCAGGACCCGACCGGCGGTGGCGGCTCGGCGAACATCACGTTCGACCTGACTCTCGGCGACGTCAACGGCGACGTCAGCGTCGAGGCTCCCAGCGACGCCAAGCCGATCGACGAGCTGTTCCAGCAGCTCGGCATCGACCCGAGCGCCCTCGGCGCTCTCGGCCTCGGCGGCACGGGCGGCCTGGGCGGCTCGACCGGCGACTCCGGCTCCTCCGGCGGCTCAGCCGGCGGCGGCGATCCGACCGCCTTCTTCGACTGCCTCGAGAAGGCGAAGACCGCGGATCAGATCCAGGCCTGCTCGGCGCTCGCCCCCTAGGCAGCGCCGTTCACCGATCGGGAGGGGCCCCGCAACTCGCGGGGCCCCTCCTGTTTTCGGTATTGCGAACGGCGCTCCGGCGCCCTAGATTGGGCGCCCGATCAGCCCGGGACCCGACCGGAAGGAGCCGGCATGAAGAGGAAGTTGACATTGGGACTCGTGTCGGCACTCGCCGTGGCCGCCTTTCTGGGAGTCGGCGCCGTCGGCGCCGACGGCGAGGGAGCGACCGCTTCCAAGGCGAACTGCCAGGGGACGGCGTTCAGCCCCGTGCAGCGCCAGAACAAGCTGATCTCTAAGGGCACGCTCGAGTGCACCGGGGACGTCGCCCGCAGCGAGCTCGAGGTCTGCCTCGAGCAGCGCGGCCGCACCGGCTACCGCCGGGTGGAGTGCCACACGGGGTTCCGGCTGCGGCCCGGCAAGTACTCCGTCAGGGTCGAGCACGCCTGCCGGCGCGCGCCGGACCGTGAGTTCCGCACCCGCGCCTTCCTCTTCCTGAAGGACGTCAACGGGCAGAAGGCGCACGGGAAGGCGATCTCGCCGACCCCCGTGTTCCCCCGCCGCTGCTAGCGCGCCGCCGGACGTCCGCCCAGAAGCGGCGCTCGAAGTCGTCCCAGTCGAACGGCGGCGGTTGACCGGGGCTGCCGCCGTCGCCGCCCGGCCCACCGGGCCCCGGCCGCCGGCGGATCAGCATCGCGAGCGCGCCCGTGAAGATCACCATCGAGCTGTAGGCCGCCCCTGCGAGGAGCGCGCTGCCCCCGGCGTCGAGCAGGACCAGCGACGCGGCCAGGACGAGGCCAGCGCTGGCGGCGACCGCGATTGCGATTGGCCGCTCCGCGGGCCGGCAGCCGCGCAGGCCGCCCGCGGCGATGACGAGGGGCGGCAGCAAGAGCAGAAGCAGCCTGCCGGCCACGCCTCCAGGGTACCGCCGATTCCGTTCTCGTAGGCTGCGCGGCGCATGACCGACGGCGGCGGACGGGGCGGCACACCCCGCATCAACGCGAGGTTCTTCCTGGGCCCCGACGGCTGGCCCTACCTTCTCGTCCCGCTGATCCCGATCGCGGTCGCGCTCGAGGTCGTCGGCGCCTCGGCGACGATCGTCTTCGCGGCCTCCGCCCTGGGCATCATCCCGACCGCGGCGCTGATGGGGCGCGCGACCGAGGAGCTGGCGGCCCGCTCGGGCCCTGGCATCGGCGGCCTGCTCAACGTCACCTTCGGCAACGCGCCGGAGCTGATCATCGCCCTCTTCGCGCTGGCCGAGGGCCTCCAGGAGGTCGTCAAGGCCTCGATCATCGGCTCAATCCTGGGCAACATCCTGCTGGTGTTGGGGGCGGCGATGCTGGTTGGCGGGATCGGCCGCGAGAAGCAGACCTTCAGCCCCGTCGGGGCCAGCTCCCAGGCGACGATGCTGCTGCTCGCCGCCACGGCGATGGTCATGCCGGCGATCTTCGAGCTCGTCGAGGGCAAGGGACTGCCCCAGCCCGGCGCCGAGATCGTCAACTACGGCTCGACCGTCGAGCACCTCTCGCTCGCGGTCGCGATCGTCCTGATCCTCTCCTACGGCGCCGGTCTCGTCTTCTCTCTCCGCACCCATCGCGACGTGTTCAATCCGCCGTACGAGCAGGAGCACGACACCTGGGGCTGGAGCGCCCGGACCGCCGTGATCGCGCTCGCCGTCGCCGGCGTCCTGGTCGGCCTGATGTCCGAGGTCCTGGTCGGCTCGATCAGCGAGGCCTCGGAGTCGGTCGGCCTGTCCGAGTTCTTCATCGGCGTGATCGTCGTCGCGGTGGTCGGCAACGCCGCCGAGCACTGGGTCGCGGTCCTGGTCGCCCGGAAGGACAAGATGGACCTGGCGGTCAACATCGCGATCGGGTCGAGCGCGCAGGTCGCGCTGTTCGTCGCGCCCGTGCTCGTGATCGCCTCCTTTTTCTTCGGCGTGGGGCCGATGGCGCTGGTCTTCAACGGGTTCGAGCTCGGGGCGGTACTGCTGGCGATCCTCGTCGCGCAGTACGTGACACACGACGGCGAGTCGAACTGGTTCGAGGGCGTCCAGCTCCTGGCGCTCTATCTGATCCTGGGGATCGCGTTCTTCTACGCCTGACGCCGGCGAGGCACAAGGCCTCCCGTAGGCTCGCCTGATGGAACTGGCCCTGCTCGCGGTGAGCTTCGCCGTGATCCTCTCCGGCGCGCTGCTGTTCACCAACGCCGTGGAGTGGGCGGGCCATCGGCTGTCGCTCGGCGAGGGCGCGGTAGGCAGCCTGCTCGCCGCGGTCGGCACCGCGATGCCGGAGACGCTGATCCCGATCGTCGCCGTGGTCGGCGGCGGCGAGGGGTCCGAGGACGTCGCGATCGGCGCGATCGTCGGGGCCCCCTTCCTGCTGGCGACGATCGCGATGGCGCTCGTCGGCTTCTCGGCGCTCGCCTACCGCAACCGGCGCGAGCAGGGGCGTCGTCTCGCCGCGCACGCCGAGACGCTCGAGCGCGACCTCACGTTCTTCGTCGTCTTCTTCGCGCTCGCGCTCGCCGTCGGCTGGGGCATGCCGCTCGGCCTGCGGATCGCCGCCGCGGTCGCGTTCGTCGCCGCCTACGGCGTCTACGTGCGGGTGACGCTCACCGGCGGCGGCGAGACGCAGCCGGAGAGCAGTCTCAAGCCGCTCACGATCGACCCCCGCAATCGCGACGAGCCGCCGACCGGCCTGGTCGTCGTGCAGCTCCTCATCGGGCTCGGCGCGATGGTCGGCGGCGCCCACCTCTTCGTCGAGGAGCTGCTCCACGTCGCCGAGGACCTCGGCGTCGAGGCGCTCGTCCTCTCGCTCGTCCTGGCGCCGCTGGCCACCGAGCTGCCCGAGAAGGCGAACAGCTTCTTCTGGGTCCGCGAGGGGAAGGACGCGCTGGCCCTGGGCAACATCACCGGCGCCATGGTCTTCCAGTCGACGATCCCGATCGCGGTCGGCCTGCTCTTCACCGACTGGCAGCTCGACCGCTTCGCGGTCGCCTCGATCGTCCTCGGCCTGCTCGGCGGGGTCGTCGCCTACTGGGCGCTTCACCGCCGCCAGCGCTATGACGCTGGCGCGATCATCGCCTGGGGCGCGCTCTACGCCGCCTTCCTGCTCGTCGTCCTGCTCGCCTGACGCCGCCGACTGGACGACTTTCGTCGTCAATACGCCGAAGAAAGTCGTCCGCAGGGGGTAATCCAGGGGTGACGCATGAACGAGCGCGACGTCCACATCCCCGCCTGGGCGCTGCCCTTCGTCGTGCTCGCGATCGCGGTGCCGGTGATCGCCGCCTTCGCGGTCGGCGGGCCGGGACTCGGCCTCATGATCGGAGCGGTCGCCGCTGTCGTCGTCGTGGTCTTCGCCGCCCGGCTCGTGCCGCGCGGGCAGATCGCGCCCCGGGCCGGCGATGGGCGGCGCCGGCTCCTCGTCGTCGCCGCCGTGCCGATCGACCAGCCGGAGGCGATCCGGCGCATCGCCGCCGAGGCGGAGGCCGGGGAGGCCGAGGTGCGCGTGCTCGCGCCGGCCAGGTTCGCGTTCCTCGACCGCTGGGCCAGCGACGTCGGACCCGCCCGCGACCAGGCCCAGCGCGACCTCGTGATCAGCGTCGCCAACCTCGGCAAGGCCCAGGTGGAGGCCGACGCGCGGGTCGGCGACGAGGGAGTCGTCCAGGCGGTCGAGGACCAGCTCGCCGACTACCCGGCGACGGAGGTGATCCTTGCGACCGGGGAGCCGGGTTCCGATCCGCAGGGCGCCGAGGCGGCACGGGAGCTAGCCGAGCGGCTCAGCGTCCCGTTCAAGCACATCGTCGTTCCGGGTCAGCCGGCCTAGGCGGCGCCGACGGCGTCGCCGGGCCGGATCGTCCCGCCGGCGACGATGTCGGCCCGCAGGCCCCCGCGCCCCTCCAGCCCCGCCTTCGTGCCCGGCTCGGTCAGGCGCTCGAGGTGGGCGCATGGGTCGCAGAGCCGGTCGCCCTGGCATTCGACCTCGCCGACGAAGAAGCGCCTGCCGACCAGCGAGTTCAGGTCGATGCCGCGGGTCAGGACGTTGCGGCGTGACGCCGCGGGCTCGAGGTCGATCCCGTGGCCGGTGGCGAGCCCCTCGATCGCCTCGGCCTCGACCAGGGTCAGGTCCTGGCCGGGCTTGCCGGTCTTCCAGAACGTCCCCTCGCCTGTGAAGTAGCGGTCGCCGGCGAGTCCCTGCCCCGGCAAGGCCTCCGCCTCCTCGACCGGCTCCGGCATCCGGGTGGCGGTGGGCGCCGTGAACACGGCCTCGACGCAGCCGTCCACTCGGTGCCCGGCCTCGCGCAACGCCGCGGCCGCGGTCCCGCACTGCTCCTCGGCGACGAGGAGGTGGTCGGTCTCCCAGGTGGAGAGCACGAAGACCGGGACGCCCGCGTCGGCCAGCGGCGCGCTCAGCCCGGCGAGGACGCCGGTCAGCGAGTGCTCCAGCGGGCCGGCCACGCTCAGGGAGCGGCGGCCGCGCTCGGCCCGCACGCCTGCCGGCACCTCATCCTCGGCACAGACGACCGTCATGCCGTCCTCGGACCACACGCAGGCGGCGAGCGGCGGGCCCGGGTCGAGCCACTCCGGCGGCTGGCCCGGCGGGAGACGGCAGATTGCGAGGCGACCGGGGCGGAGGGAGAGCCGCTGGGGACGGCTCAAGCGGCCGCCAGCTCGCCGAGCGCCGCGAGGACGACGTCGTCGTGCGTCCTCGGGGAGACCTTCGGGAAGACCCGGGCGACCCTGCCCTCGGGGTCGATGATGAAGGTGGCCCGCTGGACCCCCCAGTAGGTCTTCCCGTACATGCTCTTCTCGGCCCAGGCGCCGTAGGCCTCGGCCACCTCGTGGTCGGCGTCGGCCAGGAGCGTGAAGTCGATGTCGAACTTGTCGGAGAAGCGTGAGACGGCGTCGACGTCGTCGGGGGATACGCCGATCACCTCCGCGCCGGCGGCCTCGTAGTCGGCTCGGTGGTCGCGGACGCTGCAGGCCTGCGCGGTGCAGCCCGGCGTGTCCGCGCGCGGGTAGAAGTAGAGGACGACGGTGGTGCCGCGCAGGCCGGAGAGCCGAAGCTCGTTGCCGTCCTGGTCTGGGAGGGTGAAGTCCGGAGCCCGGTCGCCCGCGGCCAGCATCAGTCCTCGCGGCCGACTTCCTGGCCGGCCTCGTCCTCGTCCTCCTCGCCGTCGTCCTGCTCGAGGGCGGTCTCCGACACCGACCCGGACGAGCCCGGGTGGTAATGGGTCTGGAAGGCCTCGAGGATCCGGTCGCGGCGGTCCTCGTCGACAGGGACCTCGTCGCCCAGGCGGACCCATTCGGCTCCCTCGTAGGCCTCCATGTTGAAGACCTCCTGGTCGAGCGAGGAGGAGTCGTCGACGACTACGAGCACCTCGGTCTGCGGGTTGAAGTAGGTGCCTGGCTGGACGAGCATGTCGTCCACCTCGTAGATGTTGTCCTCGGCGCTGTGGGGGTCTGCCATCGAGGCGATCCTACCCGCGTCCGGTCGGTACACGCCTTCCTACTGACCCAGGTTCTCGAGGTCGGCGAGCTGGCGGCGGATCTCCGCCTCGACGTCGAGCGGCGGCTTGCCCTGGCGCATCCGGCGCTCGTTCCGCGCGACGACGAGCTGGCGCACCTCCTCGCGCAGCTCGCGATCGAGCCCGGCGGCGGGCCCCGGATCGGGCGGGTTGAGGAGCCGGTCGACCTCGGCGTCGACGTCGAGCGCGCTCTCCCCGCGCTGTTCGCGGCGGTAGGACTTGGCCTCGACCATCTGCCGCACCTCGGCCTCCTGCTGGCGGCGGTCGATCGGGCCCGGCGGGCCCAGCGAGCGGCTCGGCGGCATCTCCTGCTCGATTGCCCAGCGGCCCTTGCCGAGCGCCTTCAGAGCCGAGCCCACGGTCGCGAATGCGACGGCGGCGATGGGGATGACCACCAGCATGATCACGATCAGGATCGTGCCGCTGTCGAGGGCGCTCAGGGCCAGCGGAGGGGCCACGCTCTGAGGGTAGACGGGTCGGCCGGGCAGGCACGGAGCCCGGCCGAGTCAGGCACGTGCGAGCGCCAAACCGACCCCGCAGCCCGCCCGATCCGCTAGCCTTCGCGCTGGTTGACTGACCAGTCAATCGGGCGCGGTAGCCCTGCCGGCCGCCGCCCCCGGACCACGGCTTTCGCACGTAACAAAGGAGCCTCGCACCAGTGGTTGATTTCACCCTCACCGATGAGCAGAAGGACCTGCGCGAGCTGGCGCACAACTTCGCCGAGAAGGAGATCCGCAAGGTCGCCTGGGAGTACGACCGGGACGGCACCTGGCCGCAGGACATCGTCGACAAGGCCTGGGAAGTCGGCCTGATGAACACCCACATCGAGGAGGCCTACGGCGGCCCGGGCCTCGATTTCCTCTCCGGCTGCCTGATCGAGGAGGAGATGGGCTGGGGTTGCTCGGGCATCGGCACGAGCCTCATGGCCAACGGCCTCGCCTCGGCTCCGGTCTCGCTGGGCGGTTCCGAGGAGACGAAGAAGAGGTATCTAGGGATGCTGACCGAGGAGCCGAAGCTCGCCTCCTTCTGCCTGACCGAGCCGGACGCCGGCTCCGACGTCTCGGGGATGAAGACCCGGGCCGTGAAGAAGGGCGACAAGTACGTCATCTCCGGCTCCAAGTGCTTCATCACCAACGGCGGCTACGCCGACTGGTTCACGGTCTACGCCAAGACCGACCCCGAGGCCGGCCACCGCGGGATCAGCGCCTTCGTCGTCGACGGCAAGCAGGACAACATCACCGTCGACAAGAAGGAGGACAAGATGGGTCAGCGGGCTTCGAACACCGCGACCATCACCTTCGACGAGGTCGAGGTCCCGGCGGAGAACCTGCTGGGGGTCGAGAACAAGGGCTTCAAGCTCGCGATGATGACCCTCGACCGGACCCGCCCCGGCGTCGCCGCTATGGCCGTCGGAATCGCCCGCGCCGCCTTCGAGTACGCCGCCGAGTACTCCAAGGAGCGCGTCCAGTTCGGCGTGCCGATCGCGATGCACCAGGCGATCCAGTTCATGATCGCCGACATGGCGACCAAGGTCGAGGCGTCGCGGCTGCTCGTCTGGCAGTCCGCGGTCCAGCTCGACAACGGCATCCGCAACACCCTCGCCTCCTCGCACGCGAAGCGCTTCAGCGCCGACACCGCGATGGAGGTCACGACCGACGCCGTCCAGGTCTACGGCGGGTACGGCTTCATCAAGGAGTACCCCGTCGAGAAGCTGATGCGCGACGCGAAGATCATGCAGCTCTACGAGGGCACCAGCCAGATCCAGCGGCTGGTCATCGCCCGCGAGGTCCTGCTCGGCCGCAACATCGAGGAGCGGGCCGAGACCTCGCTGCGGCCGGAGCCCGAGGTCGAGCAGTCCGAGGCAAGCCAGTCCGAGCAGGCGGCGGCAACCGTCTGAGCCCACCGTCCGGACGAACTTGTTGCCGCACGGCGGCAAGAAGTTCGTCCACACGAGGAGCCCCGGCCGGGTGGCCGGGGCTCCTTCGCTTCTCCTAGGCCTCGCAGCTCCGCTCGACGTCGATCCCGGGACCGCCGAAGCAGCGGTCGAAGCCGGCGCCGCCGCGGAGGCGGTCGCCGCCGCGCCCGCCGAGCAGCCGGTCGGGGCCCGCCCCCCCGCGCAGGACGTCCGGTCCGCCGCGCCCGAGGAGGCGGTCGCGCTGCGCGCCGCCGAAAACGCGGTCGGCCGCGGTTCCGCCCGAGACGAAGTCGATGCCGCGGCCCGCGCAGATCAGGTCGCGACCGGCTCCGGTCCGGATCTCGTCGTCGCCGCCGAACGCGGCCACGACGTCGGCCCCGCCGGTGCCGTGCAGGACGTCGTCACCCGCGGTCCCCTTGACCGTGGCGGTCACGCCGCGGCAGGCGGCAGGTCCGGGTGCCGGTGCCTCGACCACGCGGGTGTTCTCGGCCGCGGCGTTGTTCGCCGTGACCGGGTCGTTCTCGGCGCTCTCGACCTGGGCGACGTTCGTGATCGTCCCCGCCCGGGTCGGCCGCACGCGGATCGTGACCGTCCCCGGCGTCACGTTGCCGGCCGTCCCGCTGGGGATCACGCCGATGTTGCAGGTCACGTTGCGCCCGTTGCGGTCGCAGGTGCCGCTGCTGGCGCTCGCCGACAGGAAGTCGACCTGGGCCGGCAGCTTGTCGGTGACGGTCACGTCCGTCGCCCCCTGCGGCCCGAGATTGGTGACCTCGATCGTGTAGGTGAGGACCTGCCCGACCCGGACGGGGTCCGGGCTGTCGGACTTGGTCACCCGCAGGTTGGCCGTGTCTCCGGGGGCCGGTACGGCGGCGGTGCTTGCCACAAGCCCGCCGGCGACGGCGACCGCCGTCACGGCGAGGCTCGCACGGAGCCTTCTGCTCCGCTCTCCCATGCGAACTCCTCTCTTCGGTTTCACTCCCTATCCGTAACCGGAGAAACCCCCTGCAAACGCGGAGGCTGCGGAGGCGCCTGACTCGCCGCCTCGAAAGGGGGGTTCGACCGCAGAAACGAGGGACCGCCGTCCGTGGCGGCCCCTCGCTCGCCCTTCCCGCGGATCAGCCCTCGCAGCTGCGGAGGGAGTCGGCTCCCGCGCCGCCACGGCACGTGTCGAAGCCGATGCCGCCGCGCAGGCGGTCGGATCCGATGCCGCCCTTGAGGATGTCGCGGCCCGCGTTCCCCTTCAGGAGGTCGGGACCGCCGCGTCCCAGCAGCCGGTCCGCGCCCGCCGCGCCGAACACGCGGTCGGCCGCCGACCCGGCGTTGACGAAGTCGTTCCCGCGCCCGGCGCAGATCAGGTCCTGGCCGCCCATCGCGACGATCTCGTCGTTGCCGCCGAACGCCGCGATGACGTCACGGCCGTCGGTGCCGGTGATCGTGTCGTCGCCGCTCGTGCCGCGGCGGGTCGCCGCGACCCCGCGGCAGGTGGCGGCGGGGGCAGCCCCCTGCTCCTGGACCGTGGTGGTCTCGGTGTCCTCGTTGTTCGCCGCGACCGGATCGTTCTCGACGCTCTCTGCCGAGGCGGTGTTGCTGATCGTGCCGGCGCGCCGCGGCCGCACCTTGATCGTGACGGTTTCGGCGTTGGTGTTGCCGGCCTGGACCGTGCCGAGGTTGCAGGTCACATTGCGTCCCGTGCGCGTGCACGTGCCGCTGCTCGCCGTGGCCGAGACGAAATCGACGTTGCTCGGCAGCCGGTCGGTCACCGTCGTGCCAGTGGCGCCCTGGGGCCCAAGGTTCGTGACCCGGATCGTGTAGGTCAGCACCGAATCGACCGTGACCGGGTCGGGACTGTCGGACTTGACGACGCGCAGGTCAGCCGTGTCGCCCGGCGCCGGAACCGCGGCGCTGCTGAGCGCCAATCCCCCGGCCACAACGGCCGCCATCACCGCGAGGCTCGCCCGGAGTCTTCCGCTCCGCTCTCCCATGCGCACTCCTCTCTTCGTTTGACCCCTCGGTGGGGACCTATCCCGGGAAAACGCCCCGCAAACCGGCCCGGTCCACCCGTTCACACGGTCTTAATCCGAGTCCGCACGGATGCGGTCAGCTCTCGCCGCGGGTGGGGAGGAACCGGGCGACGAGCAGGAGGGCGAGGAGGGCCCCGATGCCGGCCAGGACCAGCGGGTCGGTGGGGGAGAAGTCCTCGAGGCGGGTGCCGAGGAAGACCGAGATCGCGGTGATCGGCAGGTAGCCGACCATCGTCGTCCAGGCGAAGCGCCCGAGCGGGACCCGCGCCGCGCCGGCGGCGTAGGAGACGATGCTGAAGGGCAGGATCGGGATCAGGCGGACGGCCAGAAGCAGAGTGGCGCCGCCGTCATGGACGATCCGCTCGGCCCGCTCGAACCGGTCGCGGCCCATCATGCGGTGCAGGACGGGGCGGGCGACCTCATGGCCGATCGCGTAGGCGGCGAAGCCGTTCAGGAGCCACCCCGCCATGCAGAGTGCGACGCCGGCCCAGAACCCGTAGGCGAACCCGGCGGCGGCGTCGACGATCTCCGCCGGGTACCAGACGACGGCGTGGGCGAGACAGAGGCCGAGGACGACGAGCGGGCCGGTCGCGCCCAGTTCGTCGATCTCGGTCCGCAGTTCCTCGGTGTCGCCGCCGAGCGCGGCGGCGACCGCGTCGCGGAGCGGGTCCACCGCCAGCACGATCGCGGCGATCGCCGCGAGGCCGGCCAGGGTGACCGCGATCCCGGCGACGGGGACCCCGGGAGGGCGGCTCTGCTCCACCCCCGGAAGGTATCCGGGGGCCGCGACGCCGGGGTCGGCCGGCTAGGACTCCTCGTAGGGGTCCTCGTCGGCGGCGAGCTGCAGCGAGCACTCGCGCACGTCGGAGAAGTGGCGCTCCTGGATCGGCAGGGCCCACTCGACCAGCTCACGGAGCTCGTCCTCCCCCGCCTTCTCGTTGAGCTTGCCGAGGATCGCCCAGTGGCCGACCTCGCCGGCCTCGGCCATCGTCAGGAACTCGAAGCCGTCGAGGTCGTCGGAGTCGCCGCCGAGGTAGGTCGACATCATCTCCGTGGCCTCCGCCTTCGTCTCCTGCGCCTTGTCGAGGATCGCCGTCTTCTTGCCGTCGCGGGCCTCGGCGACCTGCGTCGCCCGCCGCTCGGTCTCCGCCGCCTCCTCGCGCATCTGCTGAAGCTTGCCCTTGACGTCTTCGTCGCCGACCAGGCCCTCGACCTTCTTGGTCGACTCCTGGGCCGCCTGGGCCAGGCCCAGCACCTCGGCCAGCTTCTCCTCGAGCGTCGTCAGCTCTGCCATCGCTTCCCTCCCGTGGTCGTTTCCGCTCGGCTACCCCCTGGCTCGAGAGGGCTAACGCCCCCCGGAGGGGCCGACGTGGATGACGTCGGCCTGGATCTGGCGCTGGCCGTAGGAGCCCCGGTAGACCGGCCCGGCGGCGCTGATCCGGTCGCCGGGGACCGGGAGGGGGTGCGGGCGCAGGTCGCGGCGCACATCGACGACGGTTATCCCGGGGGCGGTGACGCTCTCGTCGCTGACCAGGACGAAATGGGCATCGCCGTCGCCGTCGGGATCGACCCGCTCGACGTAGAGGATGCGGCCGTCGGCGCTGTGGCAGTTGGCGACCCCGGCCGGGCAGCGGGCCGGCGCGGGGGCGGGTTCGGGTGCTGGCGGAGCCGGCCGGTTCGGGCCCTCGGAGCTGGTCCTCGCGCTCGGCGCGGGGGAACCGCGCCCGCCGCAACCGGCGAGCGCCGCCGCCGCCAGCACGATCGCGATCGTCCGCATGGCCAGAGGCTAGGCGTCCGCCTAGGCTCCCGGCGATGGCGGTGGAGCGCGGCTACGAGGTTGCGATGCTCGACTGGCTCGCCTGCGCGGTCGGCGGCAGTGGCGAGCCGGCGGCGAGCGCGGCGCGAGAAGCCGCCACCGGGCTCGGCGGCAGGGTGGCGGCGCTGGGCGTCGCCGGGCACGTTCTCGACTTCGACGACACCTACCTGCCGGGCCTGGCGCACCTGAGCGCGACGACGGCGCCGGCCGCCCTGGCCGTCGCCGCGGACCGGGGCGCGAGTGTCGGCGAAGTGCTGGAGGCCTTCGCCGGCGGCTTCGAGGCGATGGGCGCGCTGGCGCGGGCCGGGCATCCGGCCCTCTACGACGGCGGCTGGCACCCGACCGCGGTGTGCGGTTCGGTGGGCGCGGCCGTCTGCGCGGCCCGGCTGTCGGGGCTGGGCCCGGCCGAATGGAAGGCGGCGGTCGGGTTCGCGCTCCTGCGCTCGGCCGGCCTGCGCTCCTCGTTCGGGTCCGACGGCAAGGCGATCGGCGTCGGGCTCGCCGCGGCGTCGGGCGTGGAGGGTGCGGCGCTGGCGCGCGGCGGCGCGAGGATCGACCTGGACCGCGCCGCCCGGGGACCCGGTGGGTACCAGGAGGCCTTCGGCGCCCGCTTCGCCCTGCGGGGCGAGTCGCCGGCGGTCGCCGAGAACTGGATCAAGGCGTATCCCTGCTGCCTGCAGACCCACGGCGCGATCGAGGCGGCGGTGGCGGCGCGCGAGTCCGGCGTCAACGGCCACCTCAGAGTCGTGCTCCACCCGCTGTCGCTCCAGGCGGCCCCGATCGCCGGCCCGACGGACGGGCTGGAGGCGAAGTTCTCGATCCCCTACCTGACCGCGTTCGCGCTGCTCCGCGGCGCCCCCGGACCCGCCGACTTCGCCGCCGTCGACGGCGAGGTCGCCCTGTTCGCGTCCGAGCACGTCGAGGTCGTAGCCGACGACGGGCTGCTCGAGTCCGAGGCCCGCCTCGAGGCCGACGGCGATGAGGTGGCCCGGGTCGAGGCCGCGCTCGGTTCCCCGCTGCGTCCGATGACCGAGGACCAGCTCGCCGCCAAGCGCCGCGCCCTTGCCGGCGACCGCCTCGAGGGCGCGCTGGAGGATCGGGACCGTCCCGCCGCCGAGCTGCTGGCCCGGCTTGGCCTCTAGCGCCGGTCGCTGGGCCCGTTCCCTACCTATTCCGCGGTTTCGGGCCCAACGACGGGCTACCCTCATCTCCGGCGCCCGGGAGGGGGCGTCCCTCCTCCCGTCCCTCGCCGAACGCCCTGCAGATGACCGTGCCTCAGGACCACCGGCTGCCCTACATGCCGGGCATCGACGCCCTGCGGGCCCTGTCGGTGCTGGCGGTCTTCCTCTACCACGCGGGGATCGGCTGGATGCCCGGCGGGTTCCTCGGCGTCGACGTCTTCTTCGTGATCAGCGGCTACCTGATCACGGCCCTGCTTCTCAGCGAGTACCGCCGCGACGGACACGTCAGCGTCGGGCGCTTCTGGCTGCGGCGGGCGCGGCGTCTGTTGCCCGCGGTCGGCGTCCTGATCGCGGCGACGATGACCCTGGCGGCGATCTTCGTGCCCGACGAGGTGGCGGCGCTCCGCGACGACGCGATCGCCTCGCTGCTCTACGTCACCAACTGGCACTTCATCTTCACCGAGCAGAGCTACTTCGAGCAGTTCGAACGGCCCTCGCTCTTCCGCCATCTCTGGTCGCTTGCGATCGAGGAGCAGTTCTACCTCCTCTGGCCGCTCGCCCTCGCCGCCGGGATGACCCTGTTGGGCCGCCGTCGGCTGCTGATCGGCGTCCTCGCCGGCGCCGTGCTGTCGGCCGGGCTGATGGCCGTTCTGTTCGACCCCGACGGGGACGTCTCCCGGGTCTACTACGGGACCGACACCCGCGCCGTCGGCCTGCTGCTCGGCGTCGCCCTGGCGGTCGTCTGGCACCCGAACCTCCTCCGCGGCAGAACCGGCCGGCACGCCGGCACGGCGCTCGACGCGATCGGCCTCGTCTCGCTGCTCGTCGTCCTCTGGACGTTCTTCAACGTCAACGACTTCGACCCGGGCCTCTACCAGGGGGGCTTTCTGGTCCTGGCTTTCTTCACCGCGCTCCTGGTCGGGGTGATGGCGCATCCGGCCTCGCGGCTCGGCTCGCTGGTGGCCCTGCCGCCGGTTCTCTGGCTCGGCCTGCGCAGCTACTCCTTCTACCTCTGGCACTGGCCGGTCCTGGCGCTCACCCGTCCCGACCTCGACGTGCCGATCCACCGGCCGTGGTTGACGATCCTCCAGCTCGGCGCCGTCCTCGTCCTCGCCGACCTGTCCTACCGCTACGTCGAGCAGCCGTTCCGCGGCCGCGCCCCGGTGCCGCTGAAGCTGCCGCGGCTGCCGGCCATCCCGAAGTACGGGCGGCCCGCCCTCGCCGCCGCGGTCCTGCTGGTCGTCGCCCTGATCGGCTGGAGCGGGATCGTGCCGACCCAGGAGCGCGTGCAGGCAAGCGTCGCCGCCGCGACCGGCACCGAGGAGGCGAGCGTCGAGGCCGCCGGCACCGGCCCGCCGGACGTCCTCGCCCTCGGTGACTCGGTGATGGTCGGCGCCGGCGACGCGCTGGCCGAGCGGCTTGGGCCGCGATTCACGCTCAGCGCCGCGATCGGCCGCCAGGCCGCGGAGTTCGTCGACCTGATCGAGGGCTACCGGGCGGCGGGACGGCTGCCGGACAAGCTGATCATCCAGATGGGCAACAACGGCCCGATCCGCGAGGGGCAGCTCGACGAGATCGGCGGAGCCGTCGCCGACGTCGACGAGGTGTTCCTGATGAACGTCGAGGTGCCGCTGACCTGGGAGGGCCCGAACAACGACAAGCTCGCCGGCGCCGCCGAGGACTGGCCGAACGCCGAGCTGCTCGACTGGAACGCCGTGGTCAACTCCCGCGGCGGGCTGACCTTCGACGGCGTCCACCTGACCCCCGAGGGGGTCGAGGCCTACACCGACCTGATCGTCGACGCGGCCGGGCCGGCACCGGGCGAGGCCGAGGTGGTGCGGGCGTCGCGCGGCGACGGAGCGGAGCCCCTGCCGAGCGGCGGGTGAGCCGCCGGCAGGTCGTCCGCCGAAGAACGCCGGCCGTTCCCCCTTTGCCGGCCGGCGCCGGACACCGTAGCGCCCCCACCGGGCCGCGGCGGGCGCGAGTTCGACTTTTCGGTAGGGGCTGCGAAGATGCCGCGCGATGGGCGAGACGCTGAAGCTGACCCCGTCTGAGGAGCTGACGATCCGGTCGTCCGAGCCCGCGGGCCTCGTGGTCGAGGCCACCTACGGCGCGAACGGCTCGCCGCCGCCGAAGCACTTCCATCCCTCCCAGGACGAGCACTTCGAGGTGCTCGGGGGCACGGTGCGGGCCGAAGTGGACGGCGTCGGCCGGGACCTGTCGGCCGGCGACACGCTTGACATCCCGAGCGGCGCCGTGCACCAGATGTGGAACCCGGGCTCCTCGCCCGCCCGTGTCCTCTGGCGGACCAGCCCGGCGGGCCGGACCGAGCAGTGGTTCCGGGCTGTCGATGCGCTGAACCGCCGCGCCGCCGAGTCGGGCAGGTCCGGCGCCGGCACGCTCGACTTTGCGCCCCTCCTGACCGAGTACGACGACGTCATCCGCCTCGCCGGGCCGCAGCCGCTCCTGCGCCCGGCGCTGAAGGGGATGGCCCTGGTCAGCCGTCTAGCTCGGCGCGAAACCTAGCCGCGGCCCGGGCCTGGGCCGCGACCCGATCACGTTCATCGCGGGCGGGGTCAGCGGGCGGGCATCGAGAAGCGGACGCCGTCGGAGCGGGCGCCCTTGCGGTCGGGACCGTCGCCGCCGTCCCGCTGCCCGTTCGAGTCGCCGTCCCGCGCCGGCGCGCCGTTGCCGGAGGCCGCCAGGACCGCGTCGGCGTCGCCGCCCTTGTACGGGCCGGGCTTCGGCCGTGGCTTGCCGCCCGGGAAGGCGAGCCGGATGATCGTCCGGTGCACCATGCCGAGCTGCTTCGAGAGCGGACCGGAGTTGTAGGGGAGGCCGTAGCGCTCGCAGACCGCCTTCACCCGCGGCGCGATCTCCGCGTAGCGGGTGCTCGGCATATCGGGGAAGAGGTGGTGCTCCACCTGGTAGCCGAGGTTGCCGCTGGCGACGTGGAAGAAACCGCCGCCCTCGATGTTCGCGGCGCCGACGAGCTGTCGCACGTACCAGCCTCCCCGGCTCTCGTCCTCGACCTCCTTCTGGCTGAAGGTGTAGGTCTGGTCGGGGAAGTGGCCGCAGAAGATGATCGAGTGCGCCCAGAGGTTGCGCACCACGTTCGCCGTCGCGTTCGCGGTCACCGTCCTCTTGAAGGTCTCGCGCCCGCCCTCGAGCGCATTGACCGCGGCCTTGCCGAGCCGCGCCCAGCGTGAGACCCGGCGGCGCTTGAGGAAGCTCGTTCGTCCGGTGCGGACCTCGCGCTCCTGGCGCACCGCCTCGACGCCGAAGTCGACCGCCGCCATCGCCAGGGCGCTGATCAGCGGCCAGGCGATGTAGTCCTTGACGATCTGCGTCCGCGCCTTGCCGGCGATGCCCTTGAGCTCACGGGCGACCTGCTTCTTGGACTTCTCCCCCGCGCGGATCGCGTCGAAGTCGAGATCGTGCAGGGCGACGCCCCACTCGAAGAACGCCATGAGCAGCAGGTTGTAGAGGGGCTGGAACAGATAGACCGGGTGCCACCTCTGGTGCGGGTCGATCCGCATGATCTCGTAGCCCAGGTCCTTGTCCTTGCCACGGATGTTGGTGAACGTGTGGTGGACGTAGTTGTGGGAGTGCTTCCAGGCCTCCGACGTCGACGCCGTGTCCCAGTCCCACGTGGAGGAGTGGATCTGCGGGTCGTTCATCCAGTCCCACTGCCCGTGCAGGACGTTGTGGCCGATCTCCATGTTCTCGAGGATCTTGGCCGCCGAGTTCGCCGCCGTGCCGGCGGCCCAGGCCGGCCGGTGCCGGGCGGCGAGCAGGAACACCCGGCTCATCACCGCAAGCCGCCGGTGCAGCTCGATCATGCTGAGGATGTAGCGGCGATCGCGGTCGCCGAGGTCCTCGTAGACCTCGTCGTGGATCGCGTCGAACTCGCGGGCGATCTCGTCGATCTGCTCCTCGCTCAGCCTCGCGAGCGGGCTCTCGATCCCGTTCTCGTCGGTACGGACGGGCTTCTCGATCGTGTCGGTGCTCATGGGGCCTTCCTCTTTGGATTGAAAGTTCTCACAGCGCGATCTCCACTGCCCCCTCGGGGGCGTTCACGCAGGTCCTGACCATCTCGCCCTCGGTGCCGCCCACCTCGCCGGTCCGCAGGTCGCGGATCTTGCCGGAGCAGAGCTTGCCGACGCAGGTGTGGCAGATCCCCATCCGGCAGCCGAACGGCAGCTCCGCCCCGGCCTCCTCGCCGGCGACGAGGATCGGCTGACTGCCGTCGCTCTCGGCCTCGAGGTCGGACTCGAGGAACTTGATCGTCCCCCCGTCGCCCTCGCCCCCCTCGCCGCCGATCACCGGCTGGAAGCGCTCGATGTGGAGCCGCTCCTCGTCGGCGTGCTCCTCCCAGTGCGCGACGAACGCGTCGATCATGTCGCCGGGACCGGAGAGGAACGTCTCCCGCTCGCGCCAGTCCGGGCAGATCTCGTCCAGGTTCGAGGGCTTGATTCGCCCCATCTCGCCGGTCAGCTGCTGGTGCAGCGAGAACCCGTCGTGACGGTCGCCCAGGTCGGCGAGCCGCTTGGCGAAGATCACGTCGGCCTCGGTGCGGGCCGAGTGCACGTGGACCACGTCGGTGATCGCGTCGCGGCGGTCCAGGTCGCGGAGCATGCTCATGATCGGCGTGATGCCGCTGCCGGCGCTGATGAACAGGAATTTGTCCGGCAGGGGGTCAGGCAGGGTGAAGGTGCCCTCCACTCCCCCCAGCCGGACGATCGCGCCGGGCTTTGCCTGGCGTACGAAGAAGGGAGAGACGACGCCCTCCTCGACGAGCTTCGGGGTGATCGAGATGCAGCCGTCGGGCCGTCCGGGGTCCGACGTGATCGAGTAGGCGCGCCAGTGATGGACGCCGTCGACGACGACGCCGACCCGCAGGTACTGCCCCGGCTCGTGGCCCTGCCACTCGAAGCCGGGGCGGATCACGATCGTGACCGCGTCCTCGGTCTCGCGCTCCACCCGCTCGATCCGCCCGCGCAGCTCCCGGGTCGACCAGAGCGGGTTGATCAGCTCGAGGTAGTCGTCCGGCAGCAGCGGCGTGAACAGCGAGCGCACGGCGCGCAGCGCCTTCTGGCGGGCGACCGGGACCTTCGGGCGGGCGCCTACCTCAGCCACGGTTCCGGGCTTCCCTATTCATCTCCCGGTGGGTGCCCGCTGAGAACGTCTGTCAAACATTGGTTCTCAGAACCGGGAAGCGGGTAGGAGGAAGCCGTGCCCCAACCCGCCCAGGCGTCGAGGCAGTCCCGGGAGCGAGAGCTGGTCGCCGTGACCCGAGCGCTTTTCGACGAGCGCGGGATGGGGGAGGCGCCGATCGAGGAGATCGCCCGCTCGGCGGGGATCGCGCGGGGGCTGATCTACCGCCAGTTCTCCTCCAAGGAGGAGCTGTTCGTCCTGACGATCACCGAGTACCTGGACGAGCTCGCCGGCCTGCTCGAGACCGCGGTCGCCGAGCCGGGCGGCCCCGAGGAGCAGCTCGCCCGCTGCGTCGAGGCCTTCGCCGGCTACTGCCAGCGCTACCCCGCCTACCTCGACTGCCAGATGGCGCTGATGCGCCGGTCGGCCCGCGAGCTTCGCGACGTGGTCTCCGAGTCGGTTTTCCTCAGGCTCGGACAGGGCATGGCGAGTTGCCTCGGGCCCTTCTCCGACGTGCTCCGCCGCGGCGCGGAGTCCGGCGACTTCGCGGTCGAGGATCCCGACTACATGGCGAACCTGCTCTGGACCCAGATGACCGGCGCGATGCACCTGGTCCGGATTCGGGTGGGCGTGCGCCGCGCCGCGCCGGAGGTGCCGGCCCTCTTCCGGGTGGCACCCGAGCAGGTCGTCGAGAGCTGCGTCCGCAGCGCCCTGGCGACCGTCAGCCGCTAGGCGCGCGGTCAGCCGCTAGGCGGCGGCCAGCCGCGCGGCCAGCGAGGAGTGGCGGCCGCTGCCCTCGTCGCGGCGGACCGCGGCCGCCAGGACCGCGCGGTCGCCGACGAGGACGCAGGCCTGCTTGGCGCGGGTGATCGCGGTGTAGACCAGCGGCCGCGTGAGCATCCGCGAGTGGGAGCGGTGGCAGACGAAGACCACCACCGGCACCTCGCAGCCCTGGGACTTGTGGACCGAGATCGCGTAGGCGAGGCGGAGGTCGGCGGCGTCGTCGTAGGGGACGACGACCGTGCCGCCCTCGTCGGTCTCCAGCACCACCGCGCCGTCGTCGGGGTCGTCGTCGACGAGGAAGCAGATCGAGCCGTTCATCAGGCCGAGCTCGTGGGAATTGCGGGTCTGGATCAGCCGGTCGCCGACCCGGAAGCGGTCGTTCAGCGCCGGTCGCCCGCGCGGGTTGAGCCGCGCCTGGAGACGCTCGTTCAGGGCGTCGATGCCGACCGGCGTCCGGTACATCGGCGCCAGCACCTGGGCGTCGCGGACGGGGTCCAATCCCAGGCCCCCGCCGACCCGCTCGGCGACCAGCTCGACCACCGCATCGAGCGCCCGCTCAGGTGTGGTCCGGTCGAGGAAGTGGAAGTCGTGGTCCTGCCCGGGCTCCGGCTCGAGCGCCGGCGGCCGCCCGCGGTTCACCGCGTGCGCCGCGGTCGTGATCATCGACCGCGCCGCCTGCCGGAAGATCTGGGTGAGGCGGACCACCGGGGCGATCCCGGCCTCGATCAGGTCGGCGAAGGGCTTGCCGGCCCCGACCGGCGGTAGCTGGTCGGCGTCGCCGACGAAGACGACGTGGGTGGTCTCGGCGAGGCCGCCGAGCAGGACCTCGGCCAGGCGCAGGTTGATCATCGACGCCTCGTCGACGACGACCAGGTCGGCGGCCAGCGGGTGGCCCGGCCGGTGCTTCGGCTCCCGCCCGGGCATCCACTCGAGCAGGCGGTGGATCGTCGCCGCGGCGTTCCCGGTCGCCTCCTCCATCCGCCGTGCCGCCCGCCCGGTCGGCGCCGCCAGCGCCACCGAGATCCCGGCGTCCCGGGCCTCGGCGACGATCGTCTTGATGCAGACCGTCTTGCCGACCCCGGGCCCGCCGGTCACCACCGACATCCGGGCGGCGAAGGCGCCGCGCACCGCCGCCCACTGCTCGTCGGTCAGCCCGTCGCGCGGTTCCTCGCCGGGCTCGTGCGCAAGGTGGCGCGGCGCCCCCGCCCTGGCCGCCAGCGTCTCCGCCACCCAGAGCTCGCGGGCGTGGGTGGGGGCGCGGTAGACCCGCTCCTCCTCGACCACCAGGTCCGGTGCCTCCAGCAGCACCGCCGGGTCGGGGTCGAGCCCGAGCAGGTCGGAGGCGCGCCGCGCCAGGAGCGTCGCGGGAAGGTGCGTGTGCCCGGCGCGCTCGGCCTCGGCGAGGGCGAAGACGGCAGCCGCCTGGGCGCGGCGGTCGGACTCGCGGGGCACGTCGCCGGCGAGGGCGATCGTGTCGGCCCGGGCGAAGCCGACCCCGTCTACCGCGGTCAGCGCGTAGGGGTCCTCGTGCAGGACCCGCATCGCGTCGGCGCCGAACCGGGCGTGGATCGGCGCCGCCAGGTGGGCCAGCCCGTGCGGCGCGAGCTGGACGTGGAGGTCGCGGACGGCGCGGCTCGAGTGCCAGCTCTCGGCCGCCGCCGCAGCCTGCCGGGCGCTCAGCCCCCGCAGAGCCCCGAAGACGCCGGCCGGGTCGCCGGCGATCGTCGCGAGGACGCCGTCGCCGTGGCGGTCGAGCAGCGCCTCGGCCCGCGCGGGCCCGATGTAGCGCAGGCTCGTCAGGTAGGCGATCAGGCCCTCCCGGTCGGCGGGGTCGAGCGGCAGGGCGCCGGTCGCCCGGAGCTGGGCCCCGTAGCGCGCGTGCTCCTGCCAGACGCCGCTGACCTCGGCCCGGTCGCCGGCGCTCAGGTGGCCCACGGGACCGATCACGGCGAAGTCGTCACCGGAGGCGTCGCGCACCGCCAGGACCGCGTAGCCGTCCTCCTCGGAGCGGAAGACCTGGCGCAGCACTTCGACCTCGCCGGTCCAGGCGGCGCCCGGGAGGGGATTCGCGTCCTCGAAGAGGGCGGATGATGCGGTCGCCGGAGGCATCGGCCGAGCGTAGACCGGCGCCCCGACGGGACCCGGTACCGTGGTCCGCTGTCTCCGCATCGTGCGGGTTCCCAGCGTCCGAGGAGGGCAATCGATGGAGGAAGGAGCAGGCGCCGCCGGCGCGGCGGCCGTCGCCGCGGACACTCCGATCGTCGCCGCCCAAAGCCTCCACCGGCGCTTCGGCGAGGGCGACGCGGCGGTCGACGCGCTCGTCGACGTCACGGTCGACTTCGAGCGCGGGCGCTTCACGGCGATCATGGGGCCCTCGGGCTCGGGGAAGTCGACCCTGATGCACATCCTGGCCGGGCTCGACCGGCCGACGTCGGGCAGCGTCGAGCTCGACGGCGTCGAGATCAGCGACCTCGACGACGGGGACCTGACCAAGCTGCGCCGCGACAAGCTCGGCTTCGTCTTCCAGTTCTTCAACCTGATCCCGGTGCTGACGGCCGAGGAGAACATCCTCCTGCCGCTCTCGATCGCCGGCGCGGACCCCGACCCCGAGTGGCTCGACCGCCTCATCTCCACGGTCGCCCTCGATGACCGCCGCACGCACCGGCCGGCCGAGCTCTCGGGCGGGCAGCAGCAGCGGGTGGCCGTCGCCCGGGCGCTCGTCTCCCGGCCCGCGGTCGTCTTCGCCGACGAGCCCACCGGCAACCTCGACTCGAAGTCGAGCGCCGACGTCCTCACCCTGCTGCGGCGCGCCGTCGACGAGTTCGGGCAGACGGTGATCATGGTGACCCACGACCCCGAGGCCGCGGCCCACGGCGACCGGCTGGTCGCGCTGCGCGACGGGCGGGTGGTGCACGACGCCGGCCCCGGCTCCGCCGAGGACGTGATCGAGCTGATGAAGCGGCTCGCCTGACGCCGCGGTGACGAGCCTGGCGCTCAAGAGCCTCTGGGCCCGCCGCGTCCGGGCCCTGACGACGACCCTCGCGGTCTTCATCGGCGTCGCCCTGGTCGCCGGCACCTACATCCTCACCGACACGATCAACGCCGCCTTCGACGACATCTTCGAGAGCTCGCTGAAGGGGACCGACGTCGTGATCTCGGCGAAGGAGGAGGTCCGCCAGGACACGAACGTGACGCCGACTCTTCCCCAGGCTGTCCTGCCGCGGGTGAAGAAGGTACGCGGCGTGCGCGCCGCCGCCGGCGGCATCTTCACGCCCGGTGGCATCTTCGACGAGGAGCGCGAGCGGATCGGCTCCCAGTTCGCGCCCAAGTTCGTCTCCTCGGCGGTCCCGGGTGAGCTCAACCCGCTGACCTATCCGGAGGGGCGCGCGCCGGAGGCCCCGTCGGAGGCGGCGCTCGACGGCTCGGCCGCCGACGAGGCGGGCGTGGGGGTCGGCGACCGGATCGTCGTCAGCGGCGAGCGCCGTGCCAAGTCCTATGAGCTGGTCGGCCTGACCAAGCTCGGCGACGCCTCGTTCGGGGGCGCCAGCGTCGCCACCCTGATCCTGCCGGAGGCGCAGAAGGTGACGGGGAACGAGGGCCGGCTCGACCGGATCTACGTCGCCGGCGAGGAAAGCGTGACGCCGATCGCGCTCCAGCGCCGGATCGCCGCCGTCGTGCCGGGCAACCTCCGGGTCGAGACCGGCGACGAGAACGCCGCCCGACAATCCGCCGAGATCCGCGACGACCTCAAGTTCCTGCGGGTCGCGCTGCTCGTCTTCGCCGGGGTGTCGCTGTTCGTCGGCGCGTTCCTGATCTTCAACACGTTCTCGATCACGGTCGCCCAACGGGTCCGGGAGTTCGGGATGCTGCGGACGCTCGGTGCCTCGCGGCGCCAGATCCTCGGGTCGGTGGTGACCGAGTCGCTGCTGATCGGCCTGGTCGGAGCGGTCACCGGCCTCGCCGGCGGGCTCGCCTTCTCGAAGGGGATCAACGCGCTGTTCGAGTCGATCGGCGCCGACCTCCCGACCACCAGCGAGGTGGTCGCGACGAGGACGATCGTCGTTTCGCTCCTGATCGGGGTCCTCGTGACCCTGTTCTCCTCGCTGGCGCCGGCCGTGCGCTCGACCCGGGTGCCGCCGATGGCGGCGCTGCGGGAGATCGAGCCGGTCCGCAGCCGCGGCCGCACCGCCCTCTACAGCGCCCTGGCGGTGCTGGTCATCGCCGCCGGAGTGGCGATGCTGCTGGTCGGCCTGTTCGCGGACATCGAGAGCTCGAGCCAGGCCGCCGGGCTGATGGGCGGCGGCGCCGCCCTCGTCCTGCTCGGCGTCGCGGTCTTCAGCCCGCGGTTGGTCAAGCCGCTCGCTTCGCTGTCGGGCGCGCCGCTCCAGCGGCTCCGCGGCCTGACCGGGCGGCTCGCCCGCGAGAACACGCAGCGCAAGCCGGGCCGGACCGCGGCGACGGCGGCGGCGCTGATGATCGGCCTGGCGCTGGTCACCTTCGTCGCCGTCTTCGCCGCCGGCTTCAAGGGCGCGATCGCCTCGGCCGTCGACCGGAACTTCCAGGGCGAGCTGACGATCCAGAACACCGACGGGTTCTCGCCGATCCCGGCCGAGGCCGCTCGGGTCGCGCGTGGGGTCAAGGGGGTCGCCATCGTCTCCTCGCAGCGGATCAGCCAGGCCGAGGACCTGACCAACTCCGGCAAGCCGCGGATCTCGGGCCTCGACCCGCGGAGTGCCAACGACCTCCTTAGCCTCGACTGGGAGGAGGGGGGGCCGGAGACGCTGCGGGAGCTGCGCGACGACCAGATCGTCATCGACAAGGGCTACGCGGACTCGTTCGGGACCGAGGTCGGGGATCGGATCCGGCTGCTGACCCAGATCGGCCGACGGCCCTCGTTCGAGGTGGCGGGGACGGTCGAGGACAACGCCGACCTGATCGGCGCCGGCATCGTCACCCAGCGGGCGATGGCGAGGGAGTTCGGGACCCGGGACGACACCTACGACTACGTGAAGCTCGACCCCGGGGCCGACGAGGACACGGTGCAGCAGCGGCTCGAGGGGATCGCGACGCGCGACTTCCCGACGACCGAGGTCCTCAACCAGCAGCAGGTCAAGGAGACGGCGGAGAAGCAGATCAACCAGCTCCTCAACCTGATCTACGCGCTGCTCTCGCTGGCGGTGATCGTGTCCCTGTTCGGCATCGCCAACACGCTGGCGCTGTCGATCCACGAGCGGACGCGGGAGCTGGGGATGCTGCGGGCGATCGGAATGTCGCGCCGCCAGGTCCGCCAGATGGTCCGCTACGAGGCGGTGATCACGGCCCTGATCGGCGCCGTCCTCGGCCTCGTGCTGGGAGTGGTCTTCGCGGCGCTGGTCTCGCGGCCGCTCGAGGACGAGGGCTTCACGCTGACCTATCCGCTCGGGACCCTGGTTGTGCTGATGGTCCTGGCGGGGATCGCCGGCGTCGTCGCCGCGATCGCGCCCGCCCGCCGTGCCTCGCGGCTGAACGTCCTCCAGGCGCTCCAGTACGAGTAGCCGTCACCCGCTTTGGCGTCGCGCCGCCTAACCGCCGCCCACGCGGCGGCGGAGGTTGCCGACCATCTCCTGATCGATCGGGTGGCGGGCGAGGATCCGGGTCGGCCGGACCAGCAGGGCGCCGGCGTCGGCGTCGAGGTCGCGGTCGCCGGTGAGCTCGCCCTCGAGCTCGAGGATCACCACGCCGGAGAGGTTGGTGTCGCGCTCGATCAGGTAGCGCAGGAGGCCGATCAGGCTGGGGAAGACGCTGACGCCGTCGCGCGTCGTTCGGTCGATCATGCCGTCGCCCTCGCAGGCCGGGCAGACGTCCTCGAACCGGACCCGGCCGGCGCAGGCCGGGCACTCCGTATCGGCGCCCGCCTCGAGGCAGGACTTGCACTCGTATCTCACCCGGCCCCGCCCCTCGCACTTGTCGCACGGCCCCTCGCCGGAGTCTCCCCACGGCGTCGAGCGCTGGTTCTCCGGCCGCAGCAGCTCCTGCGGGTCCTCGTCGGCGTCGTAGCGTCGGAAGTACGGCACCACGACCCCGTACCCGGGGCGCCCGGTTCGGATGCCGCCGCGGGGGTAGCCGGGCGCCGAGACCCGACCGGAGGAGCAGAGATGGAAGAGCGCCAGGAGGACCCGCCCCAGCAGGAGGAGACCTTCGCCGACGAGAACGCCACGCCGGCCCCCGGCGGCACGCCGCCCCCCAGCGAGGAGGCCGAGGAGGAGTTCGCCGGCGACGACGCCGGCGAGGAGGGCGCCGCCTCCTAGCGCTCGGCCGGCACCGCCGAGAGGTCGACGCCGGTCATCCGGCCGGCGTAGGCCAGCAGGATGCGCTCGGCCGCCTCGCGGTCGACGCCGCCGTGCCCGATCACGACCTGGAGGCCGAGGCCGTCCTCCATCGCGACCAGCCCCCGGGCGATCGTCTCCGCCGCGGCGTCGGGCTCGAGCTCGCCCGCCGTCGCGCCCATGTCGACCACCGACTCGTACAGGTGCACCTGGCGGTCGAAGAAGGCCGTGCTCAGCACCTTGAAGGCGGGGCTTGTCCCGGTCAGCGCGTCGATCTCGTAGAGCAGCCGGCTCTCCTCGTCGCCGGGCCCGGTGGGCACCCCCAGGCTGATCGCCAGGCGCAGCTTCTCCGGCGCGCCCTCGACCGCTCGCACGGCGTCGGCGCGCTCGCTGGTGTAGCGGTCCATGGCGCTCCGGGCCACCTCGAGCAGGAGGCCGCCCATGTCGGGGTAGTAGTAGAGGACCGAGCTCGGCGCCATCCCGGCCCGGTCGGCGACGTCCTTGACCCGCAGCCCCACCGCGCCGCGCCGGAGCAGGACCTCGCGGGCGGCGTCGATGAGCTGGCTGCGGCGGCCGGCCTGGTTCTTCGGGCGCATGCTCGAAGGATATTCGGGGCAACCGGCGGGACCGCAGCTTGCGCGCCGCCTTGGGGAGTTCTATTCTTCGAAGCAAGTTCGAAGAATGAGAGGAGAAACGTTGCGCGCCACCCGTCCCAGGTTTTACGTCGCCGCGACGCTCTGCGCCCTTCTCGCCCTCCTGATCGTCGCCTGCGGCGACGACGACACGGTCGGTGGGGGCAACGACGAGCCGGCGCAGACCGCCGACGCCAGCGGCCCGGTCGAGGGCAAGCTGACGATCGCCCAGTGGCCGCTTTACATCGATCCCGGCAAGAACGGGACGGTCGCCGAGTTCGAGCAGGAGACCGGCGTCGGCGTCGACTACGTCGAGGAGATCAACGACAACAACCAGTTCTTCGGCAAGATGCGGCCGCTGCTCGAGAACAGGCAGTCCGGCGGTCGCGACGTGATCACGATCAGCGACTGGCTCGCCGCCCAGATGTACGACCTGGGCTACCTCCAGAAGCTCGACTACTCGAAGCTGCCCAACGTCGAGGAGAACCTGATCCCGGCACTGCGCCACCCGGCCGCCGACCCGGAGCGCGAGTTCACGGTTCCCTGGCAGAGCGGGATGACCGGGCTGATCGTCCGCACCGACGTCGCGCCTGAGGTCGACTCGGTCTGCGACCTCTTCGACCCGAAGTACAAGGGCCGGGTGACGATGCTCGAGGAGATGCGGGACTCGGTCCCGATGACCCTGAAGTGCATGGGGGTCGACCCCGACCAGGCGACCGAGGAAGAGTGGCTCGCCGCGGTCGACAAGATCGACGCCGCCGCCGACTCCGGGCAGATCCGCCGATTCACCGGCAACGACTACACCGAGGATTTGGAGGCGGGCAACGTCGACTTCGTGCTCGGTTGGTCCGGCGACGCGGTGCTGCTCGACGACCCCGACATCCAGTTCGTGATGCCGAAGGAGGGCTGCATGCTGTGGTCGACCAGCATGGAGATCCCGGTCGGCGCCCCGAATCCGGCCGCCGCGCACGCCTGGATCAACTACGTCTACGACCCGAAGGTGCAGGCCGACATCGCCGAGTACGTCAACTTCGTGACGCCGGTCAAGGGGGTCAGGGAGATCCTCGCCAAGCGGGATCCGGCCCTGGCGAAGAACCCGCTGATCTTCCCCAGCGAGGAGTTCACGAAGGACTGCACCTTCGAGCCGGTGCTGGATGGCCCGATCGGTCAGAAGGTGACCGAGGCCTTCGCCGACGTGATCTCGGGGTAGGGATGCGCAAGCTCTCGATCGCGGCGCTCCAGACCGCGCCGGTCTTCCGCGACCCCGAGGCAACCCTGGCGCTGTTCGGCGAGCGCCTGGCCGGCGTGATGGCGGCGGTCCCGCACGTCGACCTCGTGATGCTGCCGGAGCTCCACCTGAGCGCCCAGCCGACGTTGCTCGAGGAGCAGTCGGCCTACCCCGACGACGTCGCCGTGCCCGTCCCGGGACCGCTGACTGAGGAGCTCGGCCGGCTGGCCCGCGAGCACGGCGTCTGGCTCGTCCCGGGGACCCTGTTCGAGCGCGCCGCCGACGGCCGCCTCCACAACACGGCGATGGCGATCTCGCCCGAGGGGGAGATGGTCGCCCGTTACCGCAAGGTCTTCCCCTGGCAGCCCCACGAGGAGTGCGCTCCGGGGGACGAGTTCGTCACCTTCGACATCCCGTCGGCGGGCCGTGTCGGGCTGGCGATCTGTTACGACGGCAACTTCCCCGAGGCCTTCCGCCAGCTCGCCTGGATGGGCGCCGAGGTCGTCCTCCAGCCGACCCTGACCACGACCAGCGACCGCGAGGCTGAGATCGTGCTGGCGCGGGCCAACGCGATCGCGAACCAGCTCTTCGTCGTCAACCTCAACGCGTCCGGCCCGGCGGCGCTGGGGCGCAGCGTGATCGCCGACCCCGAGGGGGTCGTCCGGGTCCAGGGGGCGGCCGGCGAGGAGACGATCACCGACGTGCTCGACCTCGACGCCGTCACCCGCGTCCGCGACTACGGCCTGGCCGGCGTCTCGCGGATGTGGGACCAGCTCCTGCGCGAAGGTCCGGCGCTCGAGCTGCCCGCCTACGGCGGGCGGATCCAGCCGCCTCCCGGGACGTAGGCGGGCGTCGCCTCCGCGGCGGCCTTGGAATACTCGCCCCATGCGGTGCCACGGGCCCATCGACCGCGTGGTCGAGCTCGGCGCCAACGCGCACGCCTGCTGGGCATACGACTCGGGGGAAGGCTTCCGCTCCGCCGCCTGCGAGTTCCTCGCCGAGGGGCTCGAGGCCGGCCAGCGGCTGCTCCTCGCCACGCCCGGCGGGGAGGAGGAGCTGCGCGACCTGCTGTCCGGGCTGGGCCGGGTGGCCGAGCTGGAGGAGGCGGGGACGCTGGAGCTGCGGCCGCTCGGCGGCAGGCAGCCCGAGGAGTTCCTGGCGGGGCTCGGCGACGAGTGCGCCGCGGCCCTGAGCGCCGGCCACGCCGGCCTGCGGGTCGTCACCGAGATCACGGCGATCGTCGCCGACCCCGACCGCTGGAGCGACTACGCGCGGCTCGAGGCCGTCGCCGACCGCCTGATCGCTCGCAACCCGGTCTCGATGCTCTGCTGCCTCGACCGCCGCGAGCTGGCGGACGCCCTGGTCGAGGACCTCGCCCGGGTCCACCCCTGCACCAACGTCCGCGACGACCTCGGCGGCTTCCGGATCTTCGCCGGCGACCGGACGATGATCCTCGACGGCGAGGTCGACACGTTCAGCCGCGACGCCTTCCACCGCCTGCTCGACCACACGATTCCCGACGACGGCGAGTCCACCCTCGACCTGGCGGGAGTCGGGTTCATCGACCACGTCGGGGTGCTGGCGCTGGCCAGCCGGGCCGACGCGGTCGCCGCGGCCGGCGGGACGATGCGGATCACCGGCGCACCGCACCCGGTCACCCGGATGTGCGACCTGCTGGGCGTCCGGCTCCCGCTCGCCTAGCTAGGGCCGTCGGGCGAGCAGCCTGAAGGCGCCGCCGCCCCGGAAGGCGCGGACCGCGACCTTGAACCGGCGGGTGCCGCAGACCAGGGAGGAGACGCGCTCGCCCGAGCCCCTCCGGGTCGACTGGTCGACGATGCGGTTGCGCGCGTCGAGCAGGAAGAGGTCGAGGTCGGCCCGGCGCGGGCCGGTCAGCTTGACGCTGATGCTGCCGTCGAGCGGGGTCGCGATCGGGAAGAAGTCGAGGCGGTCGCCGCCGACCCGGACCGACCCGCGGCGCCGGACCGCCGAGTTGCGCATCCACGGCCGCAGGACGTCGGTGCGGATCAAGGTGTAGGAGCGGGCGGTCGGCTTGAACCCGTTGTGCCACTCCCAGGCGATGTGGCCGCTGGGATGGTTGCCGTCGCGGTAGTGGTAGTAGGCGAAGGCCTCGGCCCAGGCCTCGCCCGGGAAGCGGTAGTAGCCGGTCTGCGGATTGGCCGAGTACTTGCCGGAGGCGACCCCCGGGCAGGCGCCGTGGTAGGTGGCCCAGCGCTTCGCGCCCCAGTAGTAGGCGCTGCCGCGGAAGGGCGGATTGCGGCGGTGGAAGGCGACGTGGTGGGCGTACTCGTGCGCGATCACGTAGTCGGTCGGGAGGCCGCCGAAGAACTCCTCGCCGACGACGAAGATCCGCTGCTCGGACGGGTCGTAGCAGGCGGCCGCCTCGCCGCCGCAGTAGCCCGCCATCCGGCTTGGGATCACGACCAGGACGTGCAGTCCGTTGAGCTCGCGGCCGTGCAGGAGGCTGCCGAGGAAGTCGACAAGGCTCTGGTCGGCGGCCGGGTCCGGCGCGTAGCCGTCGAGCGCGACGTAGACGGTCTTCCCGTCGCCGGTCCGGTAGGGGGTCTCCGGGCCGGCCGCCGATGCCTGGGCGCCGCGGAGCGAGGGCGGCGGGCCGAAGTTGACCGCGTCGTCGACCGTCTTCCCCGGCGGCGGAGCGCTGACCTGGCCGGGAACCGGATCGAAGCCGCGCTCGTAGGCGCCGGCGCCGCCCGGCAGGGCCAGCGCGAGGAGGGCGGCTAGGAATGCCGCCCGGCGGCAGCGCCGGCGAGCGGTTTGGACGGGGACGGGCACGGACGGCGCAGGGTAGGGCCGGGCGCGCCCCGGCGCAAGACCCCTGGACGATTCCGCTAGGAGGAGGGCGCCTCGCCGTCGCCGGCCTCGACATCGGACATGTCATCGGTCTCCTCGTGACCCTCGACGTCCTCGTCGATCCGCTTCATCGGGCCGCTGTCGTCCAGCCGCTCGATCGACTCGCCCTCCGGGCGCATCTCGTCGCCCGGGTCGTCGTGCTCGGGGACCCCTTCGTGGGCGGCGTGCTCCTCCATCTCGCGCAGGTGCTCGCTTGCTCGTTCCTCTGCCATCCCGCCACGTCTACCCGGCTCCCCTGCAGGCATACACGCGGGGAAAGCCCCTGCAAGCCGCTACACTCCGCCGCGTCGGGCCGGCCCGTACGCCGCTCGAGAGGTTCCGTTTCTCGTTGACGCTGACGCGTATTCGGGGTTACAGGATCTCCCCGTTTCGCTAGTCAAGGAGTAACCCATGTCTCAGTCCTTCGCCGATCTCGGCGTGTCCGAAAGGATCGTCAGCGCGCTCGCCGCGCGGCAGATCACCGAACCCTTCGCGGTCCAGCGCCTCGTCATCGCCGACGTGCTCGCCGGCCGGGACGTCCTCGTCCAGTCCCCGACCGGATCCGGCAAGACCCTGGCCTTCGGCGTGCCGATGGCCGACCGGGTCGCCGGCGGGGAGGACGGCGTAGCCGGCGCACCCGACGCGCTAATCCTCGCCCCGACCCGCGAGCTCGCCGGCCAGATCGTCGCCGAGCTTCGCGCCGTCGCCGCCGCCCGCCACCTGCGGATCGCCGCCGTCTACGGTGGCGTCGGCTTCGGTCCCCAGATCAAGGCCGCCCGCGACTCCGACATCGTGGTCGCCACGCCCGGGCGCCTCGAGGACCTGCTCCAGCGCGGCGACCTCGAGCTCGACCGGGTCGCCCTCCTCGTCCTCGACGAGGCCGACCGGATGCTCGACATGGGCTTCAAGCCGGCGGTCGACAGGATCGTCGCCCAGACGCCCCGCGACCGCCAGACCCTCTTCTTCTCGGCGACGCTGGAGGGCGCCACCGGCAAGGTCGCCAGGGCCTACACGCGCGACCCCCGGCGCCACGTCCACGCGCCGAAGGAGCAGAAGCGCGGCCGGACCAGCCACCGCTTCGTGCCGGTCGGCTCGCAGAGCGCCAAGCTGCCCGCCCTGATCGAGGAGCTCGAGGAGAAGGGCCGCGGGCGCACCCTCGTCTTCGTCCGTACCAAGCGCGGGGCCGACCGCCTCGTCAAGCGGCTGCGGAGCAAGCGGGTCACGGCGCTCGCGATGCACGGCGACAAGTCCCAGTCCCAGCGCGAGAAGGCGCTCGCCCGCTTCGAGCGCGGCGACGTCGAGACGCTGGTCGCCACCGACGTCGCCGCCCGCGGCATCGACGTCGCGAACATCACCCACGTGATCAACTTCGACGCCCCAGAGGACCGGGACGCCTACGTCCACCGGGTCGGCCGCACCGGCCGCGCCGGCAAGGACGGCGCCGGTGTGAGCTTCGTCCTCGCCGATCAGCGGCGCGACATGGCTCGGATCGCCGGCGAGCTCGGCCTTGGGGGCGAGTTCGACAACGGGACGGGGAGGCGCGGTAAATTCCGGTCATGAGGGCCGAGACGAGCGTGGAGGCGCAACGGGAGTCGCTCGCGACCGCGATCCAGCCGGTCGAGAACGAGACCGCCGACCGGATCATCACCGGCCTCGTCACGTTGCTGCCGTTCCTGGCGCTGTTCGTCGCCGGCTGGCAGTTGTGGAATTGGGCGCTGCAACCGAGCGACCTGATCGTCTTCGGAATCATCTACGTGCTGACGGGGTTGGGCGTGACCGTGGGCTTCCACCGGCTCTTCACCCACCGCAGCTTCAAGACGACTCCGGCCGTGCGCGGCGTCCTCGGGGCGCTGGGCTCGGCGGCGATCGAGGGCCCGCTGATCTCCTGGGTCGCCGACCACCGCAAGCACCACGCCTGCTCTGACGCGGAAGGGGACCCCCACAGCCCCCATCACGGCCACGGCGACGGCTGGCGCGGCGCCCTGGCGGGCCTCTACCACGCCCACCTGGGCTGGCTCTTCATCCACACCCAGCGCGGGAGCAAGGACCGCTTCGCCCGGGACCTCCAGCGCGACCCGGTCTCCAGCTACATCGACCGCACCTTCTTCCTCTGGGCCGTCGGCGGGTTCCTGGCCGCCTTCGCGCTCGGCTGGGGGATCAGCGGTGAGCTGGTCGGCGGGCTCACGGGGATGCTCTGGGGCGGGCTGGTGCGGATGTTCGTCCTCCACCACGTCACCTACAGCATCAACTCGCTCTGCCATATGTTCGGCCGCCAGCCCTACGCGACCGGTGACGAGTCCCGCAACCTCGCCTGGCTCTCGGTCCTGACCTTCGGCGAGGCCTGGCACAACAACCACCACGCCTTCCCGACCTCGGCCCGCCACGGTCTCGGCCGGCGGCAGTTCGACGTCTCCGCGCTGGTCATCCGCGGGCTCGAGCGGGTCGGCCTCGCCTGGGACGTGGTCGAGCCCAGCCCGGAGCGCCGCGCCGCGAAGGCCGCCGCCTAGGGCCTACCTGCGGCGCTGACGCGGGATCCGGAAGCTCTTCAGCGCCGGCGTGGGGTCGAGCCGCCCGGCCGCGTCCCGCGCCCGCACGACGAAGACGTGTGAGCCGTAGGAAAGGTCGGTGTAGGTCTTGCTGGTCCCGCAGGGCTTGAACGCCTGCCGGTCGAGCTTGCACTGGTAGGTGAATGGGCCGATCCCGGTGGCCCCGTACCTGAAGGTCGCGCGGCGCCTCTTCGCGTCGATCTTGACGCTGCGGATGAAGGTGTCCGGCGCCGGTGAGACGGGGCAGCCGTTGGCGGTGGTGGCCGTGACGGTCGGGCATGCATCGCTGCCGTCGGCCACGCCGTCGTTGTCGTCGTCGGGGTCGCAGGCGTCGCCCTGCGCATCGCCGTCGTTGTTCGCCTGGTCCGGGTTCGGGGTCGTGGCGCAGTTGTCGGCGGTGTCGGGGGCGCCGTCGTTGTCGTCGTCGGGATCGCAGGCGTCCCCGAGGCCGTCGGCGTCGTTGTCGCCCTGGCCGGGGTTGGAGACGGTCGCGCAGTTGTCGGCGGCGTCGGGCACCCCGTCGTTGTCGTCGTCGGGGTCGCAGGCGTCGCCCAGCGCGTCGCCGTCGTTGTTGGCCTGATTGGCATTGGGCGTGGTCGCGCA
>DATFPK010000133.1:0-4034 GCA_035264885.1 Solirubrobacterales bacterium | reverse complement strand
TCGCCGGCGGAGAGCTGCTTCTGACGGGCGTCACGCCGACCGGCAGCTACGCGGGGCACGTCCTCCCGGGAGGATTGTTCGGCGCCTTCGGGCTGGGCCTCGCTCTGGTGCCCGCCACCATCGTCGCGGTCCAGGGGGTCCCCCGAGCCTTGAGCGGGCTGGCGTCCGGCGTGCTCAACACGTCGCGCTTCATCGGGGCGGCCCTCGGCCTGGCGGTTCTCACAACCATCGCCGTCTCGCACACCCACTCCGAAATCAGCTCCGGGACGGCAGCCGCCACCGCAACCACTGACGGCTTCCAGCTCCAGTTCATGATCGGCGCGATCTTCTGCGTCGTCGGCGCCATCGCGGCGATCGCCCTCCTCCGGCCGCAGCGGGAGTCCGAGGTCCCCGAGGGCGTCCCAGAGGCCGAGCGAGCCTAACCCCCCCCTCCACTCGCCGATCGGGGCCGGGTCCACGCCGAGGACAGCGCCGTCCCGGCGGGCCGGCTGGTCGAGCTAGTGGGTTCGATCCGCTCCGAGCGAGCGGACCGTCCTGCGCGGCCGCTTTGTACTGTTCCCGCCCCGCCCCGAGGGGGCGACGCGTTATGCGCTTCTACGAGTTCGAAAGCCGCCGGATAGTCGAGCGGGCCGGGATCCCGGTCACCGAATACGGCTTCTGCAAGACCGCGGGGGAGGCGCGCCAGGCGGCGGAGCGGATTGGCGGCCCCACGGTGATCAAGTCCCAGGTCCTGACCGGCGGCCGGATGAAGGCCGGTGGCGTCAAGTTCGCCGATACGCCCGAGGAGGCGGAGGCACACGCCGCTGAGATCCTCGAGCTCGAGATCAACGGGCACATGCCCGTCGGCGTGCTGGTCGACCCGAAGGCCGAGGTCGAACAGGAGTACTACGCCGCGGTGCTCTGGGACGGCCGCGCCAAGCGACCGATGATGCTCTTCTCCGACATGGGTGGCATCGAGATCGAGGAGGTCGCGGAGAAGCATCCCGATCACGTCGGGCGCGGCCACCTCTCCAACCTCCACCCCATCCCCGACTTCCGCGCCAAGGAGGTCGTCGCCGCGGCCGGTGGTCTGACCGGCCGCGAGCTCACCCGCGCCACGCCGGTCCTCGCCCGCCTCGCCCAGCTCCAGCGCGACTACGACATGACGCTGGCCGAGATCAACCCCCTGGCCCGCCTCTCCGATGGCTCGTTCGTCGCCCTCGACGCCCACATGGAGATGGAGGACGAGGCGGTAGGCCGCCACCAGAAAGTGCTTGCGGAGCTCGGCGTGGAGCTCGAGAAGCCACGCGAGCTCTATGAGCCCTCCGAGTTCGAGCGCAACGTGAAGGCGATCGACGAGGCCGACCACCGGGGGGTGATCCAGGGCAAGGACCACGGCTTCGAGGGCAACCTCGGCCTGGTGATCGGCGCCGGCGGCGGCTCGCTCACCCTCACCGACGCGGCCCGCAGCCAGGGCGGGCGGCCCGCCAACTACGCCGAGATCGGCGGCAACCCCTCAGTCGCCAAGTCCTGCGGCCTCGCAAAGGAGGTCCTGAAGAAGGACGGCGTCGAGAAGATCGCGGTGATGATGTCGATCGTCTCCAACACCCGGGTCGACATCGTTGCGCGCGGCGTGATCAAGGCCTGTCTCGAGCTCGGCAAGGACCCGGCCGAGACGATCGCCGTCTTCCGCATCCCCGGTGCCTGGGAGGAGGAGGGCGCGAAGATCCTCAGCAAGTACGGGATCGAGTTCCGCGACCGCTCCACCTCGATGTGGGAGGCCGCCGGCGAGGCGGTGGAGAAGATCCAAGGAGCGGCGGCGTGAGCATTCTTCTCTCCGAGGACTTCACCTTCATCGTCCAGGGCATCACCGGCCGCGAGGCGGTCAACTTGACCAAGGAGTGCCTCGACTATGGCTCAAAGGTGGTGGGCGGCGTGACGCCAGGCCGCAAGGGCCGCGACGTCCACGGCGTGCCCGTCTTCGACACCGTCCAGCAGGCGGTCGCCGAGCACGGTGCCCCGATCGACGGCTCCGTGGTCACCGTCCCCCCCGCCTTCACCAAGGACGCCGTCTTCGAGGCGATCGAGAACGGCATCAAGCTGATCGTCGTCGTCACCGAGCGGATTCCCCGACGGGACGTCGCGCAGATGGTCGAGCTCGCCAATCTGCGCGGCGCGCGGATCATCGGGCCGAACTGCCTGGGGATCATCGCCCCGGGCGTCGCCAAGATGGGCGGCATCGGCGGACCGGCCAAGGACGCCGCCAAGGCCTACGAGCCCGGCTCGATCGGGGTCATGTCCCGCTCCGGCGGGATGACGACCGAGATCTCCTCCACGCTGACCGCCGCGGGACTCGGCGTCTCCACCGCGGTTTCGATTGGCGGCGACGCGATCATCGGCTCCACCTACGCGGAGCTCATGCCCCTGTTTTCCCAGGACGAGGGGACCGAGGCGATCGTGATCTACACCGAGCCGGGAGGCCGTATGGAGGCCGAGCTCGTCGACTGGCGCAACGAGAATGATTCTCGGCTGCCGATCGTCGCCTTCATGGCGGGCAAGTTCATGGACGACGAGGAGATGCAGGGCATGAGCTTCGGGCATGCAGGGACGATCGTCGAGGGCGCCGAGGACTCCGCGACCCAGAAGATCGCCCGGCTCGAGTCCGCCGGCATCCCCGTGGTCGAGCGGATCGACGAGATCCCCGACGCCGTCAAGGACAAGCAGGGAGCGACGGTCTGATGCCCGAGGCCGAGCAGCTCGAGGGCATCTTCATCGACGTCGAGGTCTCCGATGAGATCGTGAACGACGCGGAGCTCGCCTCGAAGCTGGAGGAGGTCTGCCCGGTCGACATCTACGCCAACGACGACGGCAAGGTCGCCGTGGTCCGCGAGAACCTCGACGAGTGCGTGCTCTGCAACCTCTGCGTCGAGGCCGCCCCGCCGGGCGGCGTGGTCGTCAAGAAGCTCTACGACGGCACTGAGCTGCGGCGCTAGCGCCCTAGACCGGAAGCCTCTTCGCCCTGCGGATGCACTTCCTGCGCTTCTTCTTGTTGTGCCGGAACTTCTTCTTGCACGTCTTGACCGCGGCGGCGCGGAGGCCCGTGGCTGCGGCTGGGGGCGTCGTTGCAGGCGGCGCGCCACCGCCACCCGGGGGCGGCGGGGGAGGCGGCAATGCCGTGTCCCCGAACTTCTGGATCCGGTTGTTGATCTCGTCGGCGACGTAGACCTCGCCGCCGGAGGCAACCCCCAACCCGTCGAGGCTGAACATCTCTCCCCCGAGAGCCCCGTCGGCGGCCGTTTTGCAGACGTCGCCGTTCGCCCCGACGCAGATCTCGGCGCCGGTGCCCGTGTTACCGGATCCGCCCGCGACGACGTCCTTGCCCAGGCGAGCAGGAAGTTGCCCGAGGAGTCGAACTTCTGGATCCTGTTCGTGTCGGTGACGTAGACAGCGCCTGTGCTGTCCGTCCCCACCCCGCGGATGCTGTTCAGCTCCCCGCCTAAGCCGCCGGGCACACCTGTCTTGCAGACGTCGTCGTTCGCGTCGATGCAGATCTCGACGCCGGTGTCCACCGTCGCGGGTGGTGGGGGTGGCGGATTCGGCACGGTCGCTTCCCCCACAGTGAGTTCGACCGACCCATGTCCGCGGCGCCATAGGGAGGCGAGAAAGCGTTGCTGACGCCGGGAACATCGACGTGGCGATTTCAAGCCGCGCTGGTCGAAGTAGGCCTCGGAGACCCCCTGGTCGATCACGGGGCTGCCTGCTGCCGGCCGCATGGTCGGAGTGTTTCCGCCGTTGTTCCCCCGTGGCGAACAGAGCGAGCATGTGGGCTCCCCGGACCCCGGTCAATCGGCAGACTTGCCGCATGAACTTCATCGAGGACGTGATGGAGAGCGCACCCGCGTCGACGCTCGGGATCGTCGCGATCGATGCCTCGGGCAACCGCCGCGAATGGCATTACGGAGAGCTGATCGCGCGAAGCGCCGGCCTCTCCGGCGCTATGGCCGCGCGAGGGGTCGGGCGTGGCGACGCGGTCATGACCCTCGTCGGCAGCCGGA
>DATFPK010000132.1:0-3821 GCA_035264885.1 Solirubrobacterales bacterium | reverse complement strand
GCCCAGGAGACTTTCCAGAAGGCGCTGCTGGCCCTGCGCACCGCCGAGAGCGACGTCGAGCTCCGTCCCTGGCTCTTCCGCATCCTCCGCAACACCGCGCTCAATGACCTTCGGGACCAGCCACCTCCGGCGGGGGGCGTGCCGGACCACGTCCCCGGCACCGAAAATCCCGCCGCGGTGGCCGAGCGCCACGAGGAGATCACCGACCTGATGCGACGGCTGCGGTCCCTGCCCGACGCGCAGCGGACGGCGATCGTGATGCGCGAGCTCGAAGGCCTGAGCCACGAGGAGATTGCCGCGGCCCTAGGGGTGACGGGCGGGGCGGCCCGCCAGATGCTCTACCGGGCGCGGCGGGCCCTGCGCGACGCAGGCGGTGCGCTGACGCCGGCGCCACTCCTCCAGTACCTCCTCGCGGGCGCGCCGGGCGGCACCGCGGTGGGCGAGGCAGCTGCCGGAGCAGGGCTGGGTGCCGCCGGGTTAGCGGGCAGCGGGGCCCTGCTGAAGGTCGGGATGGCGACCGTGCTCGTTGCCGGGTCCGTCGGGGCCGGCGTCGTCGTATCCCAGGAGGCCGACGACGAGCGGCGGCGACAGGCGATTGAGATCATCGACCAGTCCGATGCCGGCGGGCAGAGGGAGGACCGGGGGGATGCGACGACCGCCACCTTCGCGCAGGACAGCGGCGGGTCGGGGTCCGGCTCGGCGACGGAGGCCGACCATGGCGGTGGTTCCGGTTCCCGCGGGGGCCGGGAGGGGAGCGGTTCCGGCTCGGGATCAGGCTCGACGTCGTCAGGACCCGGGCCCGGAAGCGACTCCTCCGGCTCCGGCGGGGACGGCGGCGGGACCGAGGATCACTCGGGCTCGGGGAGCGGCGGCACGGAGTCCGACGACCATTCCGGCTCCGATGGCGGCGGTGGCGGGCACTCCGGGCCCGGCGGCGGCGGGGACGACGACATCCCCGTGATCTCCGCGCCCACCGACCTTTCCGAGGTCGACGACTCGCCCAACAGCGGGCCCGGCAGCACCAGCAGCGGGTCGGGCTCGTCGGGCAGCGGCACGTCCGGCAGCGGCTCCTCCGGCAGCGGCACGTCGGGCAGATCGGGCAGCGACTCCAGCGGCGGCGGAGACCTCGACGGCGACCTCGGTTCGTCCGGCGGCTAGGCGCCCGCGGCGCTACTTCGCGCCGAGCCAGTCGGGCCCGACGCCGACGTCGACCTCGAGCGTGGGGTCCAGTTCGAAGGCGCCGATCATCTCGCGCTCGACGACCTTCGCGGCCTCCTCGACCTCGCTCGGGGGACCCTCGAACAGGAGCTCGTCGTGGATCTGGAGCACCAGCCGCGTCTCCATCCCGTCGATCGCCGCGTTGCTGCGGACCATCGCGATCTTGATGATGTCGGCGGCGGTTCCCTGGATGACGGTGTTGACCGCAAGCCGCTCGCCCAGGCGGCGCGTGTTCGGGTTGCGGGACCGCAGCTCCGGGATCCGGCGGCGGCGGCCCATCAGCGTCGTCACGTAGCCCTCGTCGGCCGCCTGTTCGATCGTCCGCTCGCGAAAGGCTCGGACGGCGGGGAAGCGCTCCAGGTAGCGGGCGACGAAGTCGTCGCCCTCCTCGCGGGAAATGTTGAGCCGGTCGGCCAGCCCGAACCCCGTCAGGCCGTAGACGATCCCGAAGTTGACCATCTTGGCCTTCGATCGCTGCCCGACGTCGACGTCGTCGCGCGAGATCCCGAAGACCTCGGCGGCGGTGGCGGCGTGGACGTCGTCGCCCGCCTTGAAGATGTCCTTGAGGACCTTCTCGTCGGCGACGTGGGCCAGCACCCGCAGCTCGACCTGGCTGTAGTCGGCGGAAATCAGAGTCATCCCGTCCTCGGCGACGAAGCAGGCGCGGACGGGGCGGCCGATCTCGGTGCGGATCGGGATGTTCTGAAGGTTGGGGTTGGTGCTCGAAAGGCGACCGGTGGTGGTCGCCGCCTGGTTGAAGGTGGTGTGGACGCGGCCCGTCCCGGGATCGACGAGGTCGGGCAGCGAGTCGAGGTACGTGCTCTTCAGCTTCGTCAGCTCGCGCCAGGACTCGATCTTGGCGACGATCGGATGCTCCTCGCGGATCTGGGCGAGCACCCGGGCGTCGGTCGAGAAGCCGGTCTTGCCGCGGCGCTTGCGGGTCAGGCCGAGGTCCTCGAACAGCACCTTGCCGACCTGCTGGGGGGAGCCGATCGTGAACTCCCCGCCGGCGAGCTCATAGATCTCGCGCTCGAGCTCGGCGATCCTCTCCGCGAACCCGCGACCGACGTCCGCTAGCCGCTCGATGTCCAGCCTCACCCCCACCCGTTCCATCGCGGCGAGCACCTCGACGAGCGGGAGCTCGACCTCGCGGAGGAGCTGCTCGAGCCCGGCCTCGTTGATCCGCTCCCGCTGCTGGTCGGCCAGCGCCGCGACAAGCCGCGCCTCCTCGGTCGGCACGAGAGCGGGCTCGGCCTCCTCACCGAGCGCGAGCTGACCATCGCCGTTCGAGCCCTCGCGCCGGACCGCCATGCCGGCGTCTGCGGCGAGCTCGACCAGGTCGTAGTTTCGCCGCGCGGGGTCGAGCAGGTAGGCGCCGAGCATGGTGTCGTGCTCGATCGCGACCGGAGTGCCCGTTCGCGCTGCGGCGGCGAGCAGGCCGTGGCGGCCGCCACCCAGCGACCTGACGTCGTGGCCGATCACCGGGCGGTCACCCAGCGCCCCCGCGATCTCCTCGAGCGGTGCCTCCCCGTGAACGATCCGCTCGCCGTCGGAAGCCGCCCAGGCGGAGCCGTCGATCGCCAGGGCGACCGGCCCGTCGGCCAGGTCGCCGATCTCGCCCTCTGCCGCCTCGACCTCGAGTTCGCGGTCGACCCGCCGGCCCGGCACCGCGGCGCCATCCGGCAGAGCCTCGTCGAGCCTCTCCATGACGGCGCGGAGCTCGAACTCGCGGGCGAACTCGCGTAGGGAGCTGCGGTCGGGGTCGGCCCCCATGATCTCGCCGAGGTCGAGTCCGGTCTCGACGTCGAACTGGAGCTTCGCCAGCTCCTTGGAGACGCGGGCGTCGTCGGCGTGGTTGGTCAGGTTCTCCTTGCGCTTCGCGCCGGAGATCGAGTCGATGTTCTCGAGCACCGCCTCCAGCGAGCCGTATTCCTGGAGGAGCTGGGCGGCCGTCTTGTCGCCGATCCCCGGGACGCCGGGGATGTTGTCGGACGTGTCGCCCTTGAGGCCGATCAGGTCGGTCACCAGCTCGGGCGGGACCCCGTAGCGCTCGATCACGCCCTCGCGGTCGTAGACCTTCGTGTCGGTGATTCCGCGCGAGGTGGTCATCACGCGGACGCCGTCGTCGACGAGCTGGTAGGCGTCGCGGTCGCCCGTGACGACCATCACGTCGAGCCCCTCCTCGCGCGCCTGGCGGGTCAGCGAGGCGATCACGTCGTCGGCCTCCCAGCCGTCGACTCGGACGTTGCTGTACCCGAACGCCTCGACCAGCGGCATGAAGTGCGGCCACTGCTCGCGCAGGAGGTCGGGCCGGGACGAGCGTTGCGCCTTGTAGTCGGGATAGGTCACCTCGCGACCCGACATTCCCGCGTCCCAGGCGACGGCCAGGCCGGCCGGATGGTGATCGGCGATCAGCTTGACCAGCATCGACGCGAAGCCGAAGATCGCGTTCGTCGGCCGGCCGTCCGACGTCGCGATCGACTCCGGCAGCGCGAAGAACGCCCGGTAGGCCAGCGAGTTGCCGTCGAGCAGGAAAAGCTCCGGCCGCTTGTCTCCGTTGTCCGCCACGGGAGCAACTCTAGAAACCTCGGGGGCGGGTTTCC
>DATFPK010000131.1:0-6680 GCA_035264885.1 Solirubrobacterales bacterium | reverse complement strand
CCCGCCCCGTCCGCATCCCCTTCCACTCCGACGCCCTGCCCGCCACGGCGCGCGGGTTCCGCGCCACCTCGATCCTCGGCCTCGAAGACGGCGTCGGCCCGCCCTGGTACCACAACCCCGGCGACACGCCCGACAAGCTCGACGACACAGCCCTCGACCGCTGCGTCGACTTCACCCTGTCTCTCGTCCGCGCCCTCGACCGCGACGTCGCCCGCCAGTCACCCCCCGCGCCCGAGCCGGCGCATCAGGTATAAGCGGGCCCCTTGGAGCCGGCCGCAGCCAAGCGAGGCGAGCTCCTCTGGGAGCCGCCTGCCGAGCTGGCCGAACGCTCTCGGATGCGCGAGTACATGGCGTGGCTCGCCGCCGGGCGCGGCCTCGATTTCGCCGGCTACGCCGAGCTGCAGAAGTGGTCGGTCTCCGACCTCGCCGGCTTCTGGAGCTCGATCTGGGACTTCTTCGACGTCCAGGCCGATGGCACACCCGGCCCCGCCCTTGCCGACGACCGTATGCCCGGCGCCCGCTGGTTCCCCGGCACCGAGCTCAACTACGCCGAGCACGTCTTCCGCGACAAGGGGGGCGCCGACCTCGCGATCCTCCACGCCTCCGAGCTTCGCGACCTCGACCGCCTGACCTGGGGCGAGCTCCGCGAGCAGGTCGCCGCCGTCGCCACCGGCCTCCGCTCGCTTGGGGTCGAGCGCGGCGACCGGGTCGCCGCCTACATGCCGAACATCCCCGAGGCGATCGTCGCCTTCCTCGCCACGGCGTCGATCGGCGCGATCTGGTCGAGCTGCTCCCCCGACTTCGGTCCGGGCAGCGTCATCGACCGCTTCGCCCAGATCGAGCCCAAGGTCCTCCTCGCGGTGGACGGCTACCGCTACGGCGGCAAGGACTTCGACCGGCGCAAAACGATCGCCGGCCTCCAGGCGGAGATGCCCAGCCTCGAGCGCACCGTCGTGCTCCCCTACCTCGAACCTGACCCCGACCTCTCGCCCCTCCGCGCCGCGATGACCTGGGGCGACCTCGCCTCGGCGGGTACGGGCGAGGACCTCGCCTTCGGGCGCGTCGCCTTCGACCACCCTCTCTGGGTCCTCTACTCCTCGGGCACCACCGGGCTGCCGAAGGCGATCGTCCAGGGCCACGGCGGCATCCTCCTCGAACATCTGAAGAAGCTCCACCTCCACGTCGACTCCCACCCCGGCGACCGCCTCTTCTGGTTCACGACAACCGGCTGGATGATGTGGAACTTCCTCGTCTCAGGCCTGCTTACCCGCGCGGCCATCGTCCTCTACGATGGCAACCCCGCCACACCCGACATGGGCGTCCTCTGGGACCTCGCCGAGCGCGCGGGTGTCACCACGTTCGGCACCTCCGCCTCCTACATCGCCGCCTGCATGAAGGCCGGAGTCGAGCCCGGCGACGGCCGCGACCTCTCGGCGCTCCGCGCCGTCGGCTCGACCGGCTCCCCCCTCGCCCCCGAGGGCTTCGACTGGATCTACGAGCACGTCGGCCGCGACACCTGGCTCTTCTCCACTTCGGGCGGCACCGACCTCTGCACCGCATTCGTCGGCGGCGTCCCCGTCCTTCCGGTCTACCGGGGTGAGCTCCAGGCCCGCGCGCTCGGTGCCGCCGTCGAGTCCTGGAACGACGACGGCGAGCCCGTCGTCGATGAGGTCGGAGAGCTCGTGGTGACAAGGCCGATGCCCTCGATGCCCGTCTTCTTCTGGGGCGACGAAGACGGCAGCCGCTACCGGGCCGCGTACTTCGAGCACTTCCCCGGCGTCTGGCGCCACGGCGACTGGATCGAGATCACCTCGCGCGGCACCGCGGTCATCTACGGCCGCTCCGACTCGACCATCAACCGTTCCGGAATCCGCATGGGCACGAGCGAGATCTACCGCGCCGTGCAGGCGGTCGACGAGGTGGTCGACGCGCTGGTCGTCGACGTGCCGCGGCCCGGCACGGACGGCTGGATGCCCCTCTTCGTTGTCCTGCGAGAGGGCGCCGAGCTCGACGGCGACCTCACCGGCCGGATCAGGGCCAGCATCCGGGAGCGCTGCTCCCCCCGGCACGTGCCGAACGAGGTCTTCGCGATCGCCGAGGTGCCTCGCACCCTGTCCGGCAAGGTGCTCGAGGTACCTGTCAAGCGGATCCTGATGGGAACGCCGGCCGAGCAGGCGGCGAGCCGAGACTCACTCGCCAACCCGGCGGCGCTCGATTACTTCACGAAGCTGGCGGCCAGAGGCGCCCAGCCGCCGGGTGGTCGCTAGTTGCCGACCACCTTTTCGAGGTTCTCCTCGCCCTGAGCGACCGATTCGTCGTCGGCGGGCGGGTTCTCAGGCGGTTCCGTCGGCGACGGCGCGTCGCTGCCGCCTCCGCCCTCGCCGCCGCCCTCGGCCGGCTCGCTCGGCGGCTGCTGCGGTGTCTCCTCGGACTCGAACATTTCTCCTCCTGTGTCGGGGTCCCGTACCCGCCTACCCAAAAGCGGCGACGTAAACCGCGGACCAGGTCGTCCGTCTACGCCGGAGTGACCGGGTTCCGCTTCTCGGCGAACGAGCGATCCTTGCTCGCGGTGGCCGCGAACCGGCGGATCAACTCGGCGCGCAGGTCCGCCGGCTGCACGACGGCGTCGACGACCAGCTCGGACGCGAGGTGGAGGATGTCGATGTCCTCCGCGTACTCGACACGCCGCTCGGCGACGAAGCGCTGCCTCTCCTCTTCGTCCTCGAGCGCCTGGATCTGGTTGTAGAAGACCGCGTTGACCGCCGCCTGCGGGCCCATCACGGCAATCGACGCGGTCGGTAGCGCGATGCAGGAGTCGGGCTCGAACGCCGGTCCGGACATCGCGTAGAGGCCGGCGCCGTAGGCCTTGCGGACGATCACCGAGAGCTTCGGCACCGTGGCCTCGGAGACAGCGCTGATCATCTTCGCGCCGTGGCGGATGATGCCCTGGCGCTCGACGGCCGTGCCGATCATGAAGCCGGGCACGTCGGCGAGGAACAGGAGCGGCACGTTGAACGCGTTGCACGTCTGGATGAAGCGAGCGGCCTTGTCGGCCGAATCGACGAACAGGACGCCGCCCTTCTGCCGCGGCTGGTTGGCCACGACGCCGACCACCCCGCCGTCGAGCCGGCCATAGCCGACGATCAGCTCCTTCGCCCAGCGAGCGTGGACCTCGAGGAAGGACTCGCCGTCGAGCAGGGAGTCGAGCACCTCGCGCATGTCGAACGGCTGGTTCTCGTCGGCGGGGACGATGTCGACGATCGGCTGGTCCGACGACGGGTCGGTCGGCGGCGCGCCGGGAGGCTTCTCGCGCCAGTTGGCCGGCATGTAGCCGAGGTAGCGCTTTGCCAGGTCGACAGCCTCCTCGTCGCTCTCGGCAAGGAAATGGCCGCAGCCCGAGACCCCCGTGTGCATCTTCGCCCCGCCCATCTCCTCGAGCGTCACCTTCTCGCCGATGACCATCTCGGCCATCCGCGGCGACCCCAGATACATCGAGGCGTTGCCCTCGCGCATGATCACGACGTCGCAGAAGGCGGGGATGTACGCGCCTCCCGCGGCGCTCGGGCCGAACAGGATGCAGACCTGCGGCACCTGTCCGGAGAGCTTGACCTCGTTGTAGAAGATCCGGCCGGCTCCACGCCGCCCGGGGAACATCTGAACCTGCTCGGTGATCCGCGCCCCAGCCGAGTCGACCAGGTAGACCATCGGGATCCGCAGCGCCACCGCCCGTTCCTGGATTCGGAGGATCTTCTCCACCGTCTTCGGGCCCCATGAACCGGCCTTCACGGTGGGGTCGTTGGCCATCAGCGCGACTCGCCGCCCGCCGACCAGAGCCAGGCCGGTGACCACGCCGTCGGCGCCCAGCCCCTCCTTCTCCCAGTTGGCGAGCAGCGCCTCCTCGGCGAAGGACTCCGGATCGACGAGGCGGCCGACCCGCTCGCGCACCTCCAGCTTGCCCTGCTCGGCGACTTTCTCGTGGTGGCGCTCCGGCCCGCCGCCCAGCGCGGCCGACAGCGCCGAGTCGACGTCCGTCAACTCCGCTTCGCCTCGGCCGGCTCCTCGGACGGCTCCTCGGCCCTCTGATCCGGCGCGCCGTTGCCCTCCGGCGCCGCTTCGCGGCGATGCCGGCTGCCGATCCCGGTCAGCGACCCGGCCAGCCGCTCGAGCTCGTCGAGCAGCCCATCCCGGCGCGCCTCGAGGTCGGACAGCACCTTTTCCAGGTCCTCCCGCCGTTTGCGCGCACCGGCGAGCATCGATTCCGACTTCGTCTCGGCAGCGCCCAACCGCTCTTCAGCCTTGCGCTCGGCCTCGCCGATCAGCTCCTCGACGTGCGCCTCGGCCGCCTCGCGGGTTTGGCCGGCGTACGCGTCGGCGTCGGTTCGCGTCCGCTCGTCGTAGGAGTCGACGTCCTCGCGCCTCTCGCTCGCATACGAGTCGGCCTGTCCGCGGGTCCGCTGCGCGTACTCGTCGGCTTCCGCACGCGTCGCATCGGAGTAGCGGTCGGCCTCGATCCGCGCGGCGTTGGCCTGGATCCGAGCGTCGTCGACGACCTCCCGCGCCTCGTCCATCGCATCGGCCTTGATCGCCGCCGCCGCCTCGCCCGCGGCTCGCAGGACCTGGGCCGTCTGCTGGCCGACCCGCTCGAGCTCGCGCTGGAGGACCTCGCTCTGAGCCTCGTCGTCGCCACCGCCCTCCAGCCAGTCGGCGACGCGCTGGAGGAAGGAATCCACTTCGCGCCGGTCGTAGCCACGCCGCACCTGGTTGAAGGTGGCGCTGCGAATCCGGTCGATGTGGTCCTGCTCCATGCTCCCTCCTCTCGGGCGGGTGCCGAGAGTCTTACAGGGCTGGTACCGGCTTGTCGCCGGAGTAGTCGTAGAACCCGCGCCCCGACTTGCGGCCATGGTTCCCCTCGCCCACCAGCCGCCGCAGCGTCTCCGGCTGGGCAAAGCGTTCCTCGCCGTAGGCATCAACCATCACGTCGGCGATCGACGCCAGCGTGTCGAGCCCGACGAAGTCGGCCAAGGTCAGCGGCCCCATCGGGTGGCTGGCCCCGGCGATCATCCCGCGGTCGATGTCCTCGACCGAGCCCACGCCCTGCTCGTGGGCCCGGATCGCGTCGAGCATGTAGGGAACGAGCAACCGGTTGACGATGAAGCCGCGGTTGTCGTTGGCGGCGACGGTCGTCTTGCCGAGCTTCTCGCCGACCTCGAAGCCGTGGTCGTAGGCCTCGCCGTCGGTCTGCTCGGCGCGGACGACCTCGAGCAACGGCATCACCTGTGCGGGATTGAAGAAGTGGAGCCCGAGAAAGCGCTGGGACCGGCCGGTCGCGGCCGCCTGGTCGGCGACGGAGAGCGAAGAGGTGTTGGTGGCGAAGACCGCGTCTTCCTTGACGATCCCGTCGAGCTCGCGCCACATCTGGAGCTTGCGGTCGAGGTCCTCGATGATCGCCTCGATCACGAGGTCGCAGTCGGCGAGGTCGGAGTAGTCGAGCGTCCCCTGGATCCGGCCGCGGATGGTGTCGGCGTCGCCCTGGTCGAGCTTGCCCTTGTCGACCGCCCGCGCCAGCTGCTTCTCGATCTTGCCGAGGCCCTTGTCGAGCTTCTCCTGGTCGACCTCGCGGACGACGACGTCCCAGCCGGCCTGCGCGCAGATCTGTGTGATCCCGTGCCCCATCAGGCCGCAGCCGACGACGCCCACCTTCTGAATCTCCACCGGTGCTGCTCCCTTCCTCGTGTCCGCGGGGCGGGGAGGCTACCCGCCGTCAACCGGTGGCGGCTTCGAGCAGGCGGCCCATCTCCTCGGCAAGCGCGTTGACGCCGCTCAGCGGACGGACCATGACGATCATCTGGTGGATTCGGCCGTCGGGGCCGAAGCGGAGGATGTCGACCCCCTGGACGTCGCGATCGCGGACCCGCGCCTCGAACATCAGCACGGCGGTGTCACCGGTCTCCACGTGCTCCGCGTAACGGAAGTCCTGGAACACCTGGACCACCGCGCCCAGGAGAACCTTGAGTGTCTCGCGGCCCTCGTACGGCTTGAAGACCACGGGGCTTCGGAACGTGACGTCCTCGCTGAAGAGGTCGTCCGCGGCGGAGAAGTCCTTTGCCTCGGCGGCGGCGCGGAAGGAGTCGCTCTTCACGGGGCGAAGGCTATTCGATGCGTCGATCGCCGATCTTCGCGTTCGCGGCGGTGCTGGCCGTGGCCGTCGTGGCGGAGCCGGCGGCGGCCGCGGTCTTCTTCCACTCCCCCAGCGGCAACATCGCCTGCGGCGTCTCGCGGCAGGGGGCGAGGTGCGACATCCGCGAGCGCGACTGGCGGCCGCCGCCGAAGCCGAAGGCGTGCAGGCAGGACTGGGGCTACGGGTTGACTCTCGGCAAGCGCGGCCCGGGTCGCTTCTTCTGCGCCGGCGACTCGCTGTTCGGGATCGGCCGCAGGCTCGGCTATGGGAAGTCGGTGAAGCGGGGCCGGTTCAAGTGCGTCAGCCGGACCGACGGGATGCGCTGCGTCAACGTGCGGAACAAGCACGGCTTCAAGCTCTCGCGCGAGCGAGCGCGGCGGTTCTAGGCGCGCCGGGCCTCGGCGCCGCCGGTCCAGTCGACCGGGCCGGCCCGCAGGACGTGGGCGCCCAGCGGGCGGCCGAGGATTTCCTGTGCCGTTCTCGACGCCTCGATCAGCCGCTC
>DATFPK010000130.1:0-3653 GCA_035264885.1 Solirubrobacterales bacterium | reverse complement strand
GATCTGACCAAGATGATGCGCGCCCTCGGCGCCGGCCGGGTCCAGCGACTGTGGCGCGTCGAGATCCCGACCGCCCTCCCCTATGCCTTCAGCGGGGCCAGGGTCGCGATCACGGTGTCGGTGATCGGCGCCGTGTTTGCCGAGTACGTCGGCTCGAGCGAGGGGCTCGGCCACCTGATCAACCAGGCCCAGGCCCAGCTGCTGACCGCGCGGTCCTTCGCCGCCGTGGTGGTCCTCTCGGCGATGGCCCTGGGCCTGTTCGCGCTGGTGACCGTGGCCGAGCGGCGCATCGTGACCTGGGACAGCCGGGCGGCGACGCGGTCGTGAGCGTCGCCCCCCGGAGAGCCGCCGCAGCGCTCGCCACAGTCGCCCTGCTGCTCGGCCCGGCGGCTTGCGGCGGCGGCGAGGACGCCACCACCGGGTCGGCGTCGAACCCGCAGCCCTTCACGCTCGACCTCGACTGGTACGTCAACCCCGATCACGCCGGGATCTTCACCGCCCTCGACCATGGTTACTTCCGCGAGGCCGGCCTGGACGTGAAGCCGCAGGTTCCATCCGATCCCTCCGCGCCGATCAAGGAGGTGGCGGCGGGCCGCGCGGACCTCGCCGTCTCCTACGAGCCGGAGGTCCTGCTGGCGGCCGACCAGGGCCTCGACGTGGAGGCTGTCGCGGCACTTGTCGATCGACCGCTTACCTCGCTGATCTCGCTGCCCAGCGCTGGGGTCACGACGGCGGCCGGGCTGCGCGGCAAGATCGTCGGGACGGCCGGTATCCCGTACCAGAGCGACTACCTCGAGACCATCGAGAGCTCCGCCGGGATCCCCCCGTCGTCGGTCGAGGAGGTGAACGTCGGGCTCAACCTGCTCCCGACGCTCATCGGGGGAAAGGTCGATGCGATCCTCGGCGGGTTCCGCAACATCGAGGGTGTCGACCTCCGTCAGCGCGGACTCGACCCGCGAATCGTCCCGGTCGACCAGCTCGGCGTCCCGACCTACGACGAGCTGGTCCTGGTCGCCCGCCGCTCGAACGTCGATGAACACCCCGAGGCGATTCGCGGATTCATCGAAGCGCTCGGGCGAGGGACCGATTACGCCGCCCACCATCCACAGGACGCCGCCAACGCGGTGCTGGCGGCGGGCAAGGGCCTCGACCCGATGCAGACGCGGGCCGAGGTGGACGCCACGCTGCCGCTGCTGGCACCACCCCAGGGGCGGCCGTACGGCTACATGGATCCGGACGCCTGGGCGGCCTACGCGAATTGGATGGCGGCGCACGACCTGATCTCGAGCGCACCGAGCCCGAGCGAAGTGCTCACGGACGACCTACTGCCCTAGCGGCACCTCCGCGCGGCGGCCCTGGTCTTGCCGAGAGCCACCGACACCTTCACGGTCTTCGCGCCGCCGCACTGCGCGAGCCGCAGGACGCGCGCCCGCGGGCCGGACAGGACCCATGCGCCTCGCACCCGGACCCGGTACCCGGCGGGGTACTGAATGGCGGGAAGCTCGAGGGTCGTGATCGATCCCGGCCCGAATCGCTTGCCCTTGTTCGGTCCCTTGGTTCTGAAGGCGTAGCGGAAGGTGTGCATCGCCGGGTCGTAGGCCGAGGAGCGCGGCGTGCCCGAGGTGAGTCGCGCATAGGGCTGTGCGAGCGCCGCGAGCTTGTCGGGCTTCACGTTCGCGCCCGTCGGCGGTTGACCGATGTCGCGGATCAGCCCCTCCATGGGACGCGGAGCCGAGGGATCCGTGTTCCAGTAGGCCCAGTAGGTCCAGCTGATGCTCAGTGAGTTGGCGCCGTTCAGGTAGTCGGCGAAGCGGGCGAGATCGTCGCTGGCGCCGAATTCGGTCATGAACAGGGCATCCCCGGTGCGATGGCTCTCGTCGAGGGCGTGGGTGAACGAGAGGTTCGCGGAGAAGCTGCATGGCTTGCCGGCCAGGTAGGGGATCAGCAGCGCGATCAGCGGATCGGCCTGCCCGCAGTAGGCGTTGAACGCGAAGCCGGCGCGCTTGCTGACCCTGCCCACTCCGGTCACCCCGCCGAAGTCGAAGGTGAGGATCGGCGCCGGGAACACCATCGTGCGCTTGTCGACGCGCCTGATCGCGCGCGTCACCCGCCGGTGGAAGTCGGTCAGCGTAGTCGCCTCGAACTGGGAGACGCCGCAGGCGTCGGGGGAGGTCCCGCCTCCCGTGAGAGCGCACTGCTGAAGCGGGGTGCCCATCCAGGGCTCGTTGAAGAGGTTGTAGCCGACGATGCCGGGCTTTCCGCGGAAGCGCATTGCGACGTGGGCCCATGCGGCCGCGTAGAGGTCCTGGACGCCGCGACCGGTGCCTGGCACCTGCGTGTTCGCCCAGAAGGCGTCGTAGGCGTGATTGAGCGCGTTCTGGGCGACGTAGTTGGCCGGGAACCCGGCCGGAGGCACGGCGGGCTCGCTCGCGGCCTGCCCGACGACCGCCCAGTCCGGAGCACCCTCGCCCTGGAAGCGCTCGTTGTACATGTCCTGGTGGAAGTCGAGCAGGACGGCGATCCCCCGCTTACGGAGGAGCTTGTACGTCCGCATGATGCGGCTGAGGTAGGCGTCGTCGTAGACGCCGGGGTGCGGCTCGAGGCCCTTCCAGATGATTCCGAGGCGGACGACGTTGAAGCCGGTCTGGGCGAGGAATCGGGCATCGTCGGCGCCGAAGCCGATTGCGTTCGGCGCATATCCGGAGGCCTGGATCTTGTTGACCATGTTGACGCCGTGGAAGGTGGCGACGCGGCCCTTCTGATCGGTGATGAAGCGGCCCGCATGGGCGTAGGTCGCCACCCCTTTGGCGGGCTTCTGCTTGGCCGACGCGCTCGCCGGCACGAAGGCGAGGGCGAGAACGGCGGCGATCGCGGCTCGTTTCAAGCTCAGTCTCTCCTCCCCACGTAGCCCCCCTGATGCCGGGCAGCGTACCGCGCGAATCTCCGCGATTCGACTAGCGCGTGGGCGACTTGGAGAGCGCCGGGAGGACCTGGCCGCCGTAGACCTCGATCGCCTTATGGGGGTTGGCGCCCGAGACGTTCATCGCCATGATCGTCGTTGCGCCGAGCGCCTCGGCCTCTCGGATGCGGTCGGTGTGGACCTCCGGATCCGAGGAGATGATCAGCTTCTCCTTCAGGTCGTCGTCGGAGAACTGCTCGGCGCCGTGCTCGTACATGTCGGTCGGGCGGTGCCAGTCATCCGTATAGAACTCGTCGGGCTGGGCGCCCTTCCAGACGCGGGCGCCCTCGAGGGCGGCATCGTCATCCTCGGCCCAGGAGAACTGAACCTGGAGGACGATCTCCCCGGGCTCCTTGCCCGCGTCCTCGCAGGCGGAGCGGTAGGCATCGATCACGTCTGGCGCCGACTCGGGGTCCGCCAGGGTCCAGAGGCCGTCCGCCCACCGGGCCGCGACGGAGGCGGCCTTTGGGCCGAAGGCGGAGACGTAGATCGGCGGCCGGCGGTTCGGGCGGGTATGAAGGATCGCCTCGTCGGTCTGGAAGTGACGCCCGTCGTATGTCAGGCGCTCACCGTCGAAGAGCCGGCGGATGATCTCCAGTCCCTCTTCCATGCGTTCGACCTGCTCTGGCGCCGATGGCCAGATCGCGGCGAGCGGGGACTCATTCAGTGACTCGCCCGAACCGATGCCGATGAA
>DATFPK010000129.1:0-37262 GCA_035264885.1 Solirubrobacterales bacterium | reverse complement strand
TCGAAGTACCGCGGTGAGTTCGAGGAGCGCCTCAAGAAGGTGATGAAGGAGATCACCCAGCGCGGCGACATCATCCTGTTCATCGACGAGCTCCACAACCTCGTCGGCGCAGGCGCAGCCGAGGGCGCGATCGACGCCGCGTCAATCCTCAAGCCGGCGCTCGCCCGCGGCGAGCTGCAGACGATCGGCGCGACCACGCTCGACGAGTACCGCAAGTACCTGGAGCGCGACTCCGCCCTGGAGCGCCGCTTCCAGCAGATCAAGGTCGACCAGCCGAGCACCGAGGAGACGGTCAAGATCCTGGAGGGGCTGCGCGAGCGCTACGAGCAGCACCACCGCGTCAACATCACCGACGACGCGCTGGCCGCGGCGGCGGAGCTCGCCGACCGCTACATCTCCGACCGCTTCCTTCCCGACAAGGCGATCGACCTGATCGACGAGGCAGCCTCGCGGATGCGGATCAAGTCGATGACCGCTCCGCCCGTCTACCGCGACCTCGAGGAGGAGATCGAGGAGACGCGGCGGGCCAAGGAGGCCGCGATCGAGGCCCAGGAGTTCGAGAAGGCCGCGAACCTCCGCGACAAGGAGCGTCAGCTCACGACGAAGAAGCGCGAGCTCGAGAACGAGTGGGAGGAAGGCGAGGGCGGCGAGCGCCCGGACGTCGGCGAGGAGGAGATCGCCGACATCGTCTCGATGTGGACCGGGATCCCCGTCTTCAAGCTGACCGAGGCCGAGACCAAGAAGCTGATCCGCATGGAGGACGAGCTCCACAAGCGGGTCGTCGGCCAGGACGTCGCGATCACCGCCGTCTCGAAGGCGATCCGCCGCTCCCGCGCCGGGATCAAGGACCCGAAGCGGCCGGCCGGCTCGTTCATCTTCCTCGGCCCCTCCGGGGTCGGCAAGACCGAGCTCGCCCGGACACTCGCCGAGTTCCTGTTCGGCGACGAGGACGCGATGGTCAGGATCGACATGTCCGAGTACATGGAGAAGCACGCGGTCAGCCGCCTCGTCGGCTCGCCCCCGGGCTACATCGGCTACGACGAGGGCGGCCAGCTCACCGAGGCCGTGCGCCGCAAGCCGTACTCAGTGCTGCTCCTCGACGAGATCGAGAAGGCGCATCCGGACGTGTTCAACATTCTCCTCCAGATCCTCGAGGACGGGCGTCTCACCGACGCCCAGGGGCGCACGGTGGACTTCCGCAACGCGATCGTGATCATGACCTCGAACATCGGGGCGTCGGAGATCGCCAAGAACACGTCGATCGGCTTCACGGTCGCGGACGAGACCGGCATGTCCTACGACGACATGAAGAACCGGATCATGAGCGACCTGAAGAAGGTCTTCCGGCCCGAGTTCCTGAACCGCATCGACGAGGTCATCGTCTTCCACAAGCTGGCGAAGGAAGAGATCAAGGAGATCATCGACCTGATGATCAGCCGGGTCCGGGCCCAGGTCGCCGAGCACGAGCTCCAGCTCGAGCTCTCGAACGACGCCAAGGACCTGCTGATCGACAAGGGCTGGGACCCGTCGATGGGGGCACGGCCGCTGCGCCGCGCGATCCAGCGATACATCGAGGACCCGCTCGCCGACGAGGTGCTGCGCCAGGGCGAGATGGCCCCGGGATCGACCGTCATGGTCAATCGCGACGAGGCCGGCGACGAGGAGGACCGCCCCCTCAACCTGACGATCATCGCCCCCGCGACGCCGCCCCGGCCCGAGGTCGAGGAGCCCGAGAAGGTAGGCGTGGGCGCCGGCAAGGGCGACGAGGACCAGGGCGAGGACGAGACCTCGGGCGACGGCGAGGGTTCGGGCGAGTAGTCCCGCCCGCGCCCGTCGGCTGGGCCAGGCGGGACAACTGACCCAGAGCCAACCGGGCGCTCTCCTAGGCTCTCCGGGGTGAGCGTGCCCAGCGATCGCGCGCCCGCCACGAGCGGGCTCGGCCGGCTGCCCATGGCCGCGGCGGCCGCGGCCGGCGGGCTGCTGGTCTGCACGGTCGCCCAGGCGCTGTCGCGGGCGACGCTCGACCCGCCGATCAGCCTCTACTGGCTGGGCCTGCTCGTGATCGTCGTGCCGGTGTTCCTGCGGCTGACGTCGGAGGATGCGAGCGACCGGGAGCGCCTGGCACTGGTCTTGCTGCTCGGCCTGGCCCTCTACAGCGTCAAGGTCGTCCGCGACTCGTTCGCGTTCGGGTTCTCCGACGAGCCCGTCCACGCCTTCAACGCGCTCCAGATCGCCGAGCACGGCCGGCTCTTCGCCGAGAACTCGCTGCTCCCCGTGACGCCGTTCTACCCGGGTCTCGAGGGCGCGACCGCGGCGCTTATGTCGATGTCCGGCCTCTCGGCCTTCGGTGCCGGCCTGATCGTCGTCGGCGCCGCCCGGCTGCTGATGGTGGCCGCCCTGTTCGTCCTCTTCCGCCGGCTGACCGGATCGGCCCGGGCGGCCGGCCTGGCAGTCGCGGTCTACGTCGGCAGCTTCAACTTCCTGTACTTCAGCGCGCAGTACTCCTACGAGTCGATGTCGCTGCCGCTGTTCGCGGCGGTGCTGGCCTGCCTCGCCGAGCGCGGCGCCGGGATGCGGGCCGGGGCGCGCGACTGGACGGTTCCCCTGACGATGCTAATCGGCGCCGTTGTGGTGACCCACCACCTCAGCTCCTACGCGCTCGTGATCACGCTCGTCGCGCTCGCCGTCGTCAGCCGGCTGGTCAAGCGCCGGGCGCCGAACCCCTGGCCCTTCGCCGTCCTGGCGCTGGCCATGACCCTGACCTGGCTGCTGGTCGTGGCGAGCACGACGGTCGGCTACCTGACGCCGGTGCTGGACAACGCCTTCAACCAGGCGCTGGACACGGTGCAGGGCTCGAAGGGCCCGCGGTCCCTTTTCGAGGCGGAGGACACGGCCGCGGCCCGCGAGGAGACGCCGCTGCTGGCGCAGGCGGTTGCCCTGGGCGCGATCGCGCTCCTGTTCGCCGGCCTGGTCCTGGGCATGCGGAACGGCTGGGAGCGGCTGCGGCGCGACCCCTTCGGAATCCTCTTCGCCGTAGCGGGCTTCGCGTTCTTCGCGAGCCTGACCCTCCGCTTCGTCCCGGCCGCTTGGGAGACCGGCAACAGGGCCAGCGGCTTCCTCTTCATCGGCCTGGCCCTGGTCGTCGTCTACGCGCTCCTCGACCGGCATCTGGACGGTCTGCGCAGGCTGCCTGCCCGGCTGGCCGTGAGCGCCGCCCTCGGCGTCGTCTTCGTCGGCGGGGCGATCTCGGGCTGGCCGTGGGACGTACACCTCTCGCTGCCGAGCCGGGCGGAGGCGGAGGGGAACGTGATCGAGTCGGAGCCTGCGGGGCTGGGAGAGTGGGCGGCCAACCACCTCCCCTCCGCGCACCTGGGCTCCAGCGCGTCCGCCGCGCGGCTCGTGCTCGAGCGGGGTGGCGTCTATGTGATCGCCGGCAAGAGCCCGAACGTCGCGGGCGTCCTCGAGGCCGACGAGCTGGCTCGCTGGCAATTCCGGGTCCTCGACGAGGCGGACGTCTCCTACGTCGTGGCCGACCGCCGCGAGCGCAGCGAGGACGGAATCCGCGGCTACGCCTTCTCCGTCCGCCGGGCCGCCGGCACGCCCGATGACCTGCGGGACCTCTCGAGCACGCTGAAGTTCGAAGAGGTGCCGTCGGCCACCCGGATCTTCGACAGCGGCCTCCTCGCCGTCTACGACATGGACGGGCTGCCATGAGGCGCCACCGTGACCTCCGCCTCGTGGCGATCGCCGCCCTGGTCTGCGCGGTGATCGCCGCCGCCGTGCCGGTGGACCCGGTCCGTGCGGTCGCCGCGGTGCCGTTGGCGCTGGTCTTCCCGGGCTACGCGGTCACGGCTGCCTGCTTCACGCGGAGCCGCCCCGACGCGGGAATCACAGTGATGTTGACGTTCGGCCTCAGCCTCGCCGTCCTGGCCCTCGGCACGGTTGCGCTCCATGTCCTGCCCGGGCGCTTCGGCGAGGCGAGCTGGCTCGTGCTGTTGGTCGGGGTCGTCATCGAAGGCTGCGTGATCGCCGACTGGCGGCGGCCGTGGCCCGGGCGGGGAGGCAGCCCGGCCCGGTTTCGGGCGCGCGTCCCGATGGGAAGGGTCGGGCTGGCGTTGATCGGGTTCGCCGTGCTCGCCGTCGCCGCGACCGCGGTGCTGGCGTCGACGTTGTTGCCGGCCCGGGACGCGATCGGCTACACCCGCCTCTGGATGCTGCCGAGCGAAGAAGGTGCGGGGGAGCCGCACATCTCGATCGGAGTGGTCAACCAGGAACAAGACCAGACGATCTACCGGCTCGTGATCAGGGTCGGGAACCGCAAGTCCGTCCGGCGCATGGATCTGGACCCCGGAGAGCAGCGGGTCTGGCGCGTCGTCGACCTCTCGCCGCGGCCGGGCGAGCCGACCCGTGTGAAGGCGCGGCTCTTCCGCAAGACCGAACCGTTCGACGTGTACCGGCGGGTGTACGGGTGGATCCCGCCGGCGTAGGCACGGCGGCGGACGAGCTCGCCGTCGACGTGCTGATCGCCAACTACAACTACGCCGCCTACCTAGGCGACGCGATCGAGAGCGCCCTTGCGCAGACGCACTCGCGGATCAGGACGATCGTCGTCGACGACGGATCCACCGACGGGTCGCGCGACGTCCTCGACCGCTACTCCGGGCGGGTCGAGGCGGTCCTGAAGGAGAACGGCGGCCAGGGGTCGGCGCTGAACGCGGGTCTCGAGCGCTGCACGGGCGACGTCGTGATGCTGCTCGACTCCGACGACGTGCTGAAGCCGGACGCCGCCGGAATCGTTGCCGCCGCCTTCGCCGCCGAGCCCCATGCGGTCAAGGTGCAGTTCCGGATGGACGTGATCGACGCTTCGAGCCGGCCGACCGGGGAGGTTCACCCCGCGGGCCACATCCCGATGCCCTCCGGCGACGTCCGGCGGGCCGAGCTCTCGTTCCCGTTCGACCTTTTGTGGATGGCGACGAGCGGCAACGCCTTCCGGCGCGCGGCCCTGCGCCGCATCGTCCCGCTGCCCGAGCCGGACTACCGGGTCTGCGCCGACTGGTACCTGGTGCACATGGCGGCGCTGCTGGGGCCGGTGGTGTCGCTCGACCACGTCGGTTCCTCGCGCCGCCTGCACGGCGACAACCTCTACGAGCCCCAGTCGCCGGAGGTCGACCTCGGCCACGTGCGCGAGAACATTCGCCTGGCCGCGGCGACGACCGCGCACCTGGAGAAGCTGGCCGACGACCTGGGCCTCGAGCGCCCCCGTTCGATCCTCTCGCTCGCCGACCTCGCGAACCGGATGATTTCGCTGCGGCTGGCCCCGGGCACTCACCCCGTCCCAGGTGACGAGCGGTCGTCGCTTCTTCGCGCCGCGGTCCGCGCGGCTCGCCGACGGTTCGACTTCCGGCTGCCGAAGAAGCTGATCGCGGTGGGCTGGTTCGCGGCGATGGCGGTGGCGCCGCGGGGGCTCGCCCGGCGCCTCGCCGAGCTGTTCCTCTTCCCACAGCTGCGCCGCCCGATGAACTCACTTCTCGGACGCCTTCAGGAGACGAGGTCGCTGTCGAAATGAGCTCGATGCGGCTGCTGCTCGCCACCGACCACTACCCGCCGTTCATCGGCGGGGCCCACCGTCAGGCTCGGCTGCTCGCCGCGGGAATGGCCGATCGCGGCCACCGGGTCGAGGTCGCCACGCCCTGGCAGGCGGGCCTGCCCAGCCGCGAGCACGAGGGGGACGTCGTCGTCCATCGCCTCCGTGAGCTCCGGACGGCGCTTCCGGGGCTCGCCCGCGGTGAGGAGCAGCGCCACCATCCGCCATATCCCGATCCTGTGACGATCCGCGGCCTCCGGCGGGTCATCCGCGATCTCCAGCCGGACCTGATCCATGCCTACGGATGGCTCGCCTTCTCGGTGGCCGCGGCGGTCGGCCGACACCGGATCCCGCTGCTGGTCTCCGCCCGCGACTACGGGTACTTCTGCCCCGCGCGAACGCTGCTCCAGGACGGCGTCGCGCCGTGCTCGGGCCCCGGTCCCGGCAAGTGCCTGCGCTGCGCGAGCCTCTACTACGGCCCGGCCAAGGGCTGGGCGACGGTCGCTGGTGTCGCCATCAGCCGCCGGCTGCTGGCGCGGAGGATGAACGGACTGCACAGCGTCAGCGCCTACGTCGGCGAGGTGACCCGCGAGTTCACGCTCGGCCCCGAGGCGGACCGGCTCGGCGTCGACGTCGTCATCCCCAGCTTCCAGGACGTGAGCGCAGGCCAGGGGAGCTCGGATCCGCGTACGGAGGAGTGTCTCGCGATGCTCCCGGAGGTGCCGTTCATGCTCTTCGTCGGCGCGTTCCGCAAGGCGAAGGGCCTCGAGACCCTGTTCGAGGCCTATCGACGGCTCGAATCGCCACCGCCCCTGGCCCTGATCGGGACCCATCAGCACGACGCCCCGGACCACATTCCCGACGATGTGGTGACCATCCTCGACGCGCCGCACGAAGCGGTGCTCGCCGCCTGGGACCGCGCCCTGTTCGGCGTCATGCCGTCGCTCTGGCCCGAGCCGCTGGGCTCGACGGTCACCGAGGCGATGAGCCGCGGCAAGGCGGTGATCGGCAGCCGTCTCGGCGGCCACGCCGACCTCCTCGACGAGGACAGCGGCCTGACGGTGCCGCCGGGGGACGTCGGTGCGCTCACCGCGGCCATGCGCGAGCTGATCGCCGACCCAGAACGGCGCGAGGCGCTCGGCGCCGCCGCCGCCCGGCGCGCCCGCGGCTTCACCGCCCCTGTCGTCATCCCCCGCTTCGAACAGGCCTACCGGGACCTGATCGCCGCCGTCCGGGCCGCGGAGGGCTGATGGAGGCCGGGGGGCCGGTCCCCACCGGTGTGGCGGCCCCGCCCGCTCCGGGAGCGCTGCGCGGGCACCTCAGCGACCCGCTCTTTCGCAGCGGCTACCTGCTGATCGCGGGTTCCGGCGCGGGCGCGACCCTCGGCTTCGTCTTCTGGCTCGTCGCCGCCCGTTCCTACACGCCGGAGGTCGTCGGCCAGACTTCGGCTGCGATCGCGGCGATGATGCTGATCTCCGGCATCGCGTCGCTCGGCCTGAACGCGGTGCTCGTCCGCTACGTGCCCACCGCAGGAGCCGCGACGCGCGCCTTCGTCGCCCGCACATACGCGGTGACGGCCGCCGTCGCGCTCGTGGCCGGCCTGGCCGCGGCGCTGACCAGCTCGGTATGGGCGCCGACCCTCGCCTTCCTCGGCGACGACCTGGGATGGCTGGCCGGCTTCACCCTCGCCACCGTAGCCTGGACGATCTTCTCGCTTCAGGACAGCGTGCTCACCGGGCTTCGAGCGGCTCACTGGGTCACGGTCGAGAACGCCTCCTACTCGGTCGCGAAGCTTCTGCTGCTGGTCGCGGTCGCCGGGGCGATGCCGGTGGCGGGGCCATTCGTCGCCTGGAACGTCCCGGTCGGGCTGGCGATCGCCGGCGTCGCCGTTCTCACGTTCGGCCGGTTGATCCCGATCCATGCGCGCGCCTCCGGGCCCGGCCGGCTCGACCGCGAGCAGGTGCTGCGGGTGGCGCGGGGGAACTACGCGGGGACGCTGTTCTCGCTCGCCGCGACCATCCTGATGCCGGTAGTGGTGGCGAACGCCACCGACGCAACCCAGACGGCGTACTTCTATGTCCCCTGGACGATCTCGATCGGGATCGGGTTGATCGCGATCGGCATGACCTCCGCACTGACCGTGGAAGCGGCCCACGACGAGGGTGAGATGCGGCGCCTCACCCGGCGCTCGCTGGCGGCGACGATGCGGCTGGTGATCCCCGCAGCGGCTGTCTTGGCGGTCGCCTCGCCGCTCGTCCTCCGGGCCTTCGGCGGCGACTACTCGGACGAGGGTTCGGCCCTGCTCCGGCTCCTCGCCGTCGCCGCCGTGCCGAACGTCGTCGTCACCCTCGGTCTGACGGTCGCGCGGCTCCAGCACCGGGGCGGCACCGTCCTCGTGATCCAGGCCGCGCAGGCCGTCCTCACGCTCGGGCTCAGCCTGCCGCTGCTGCCGGGCGAGGGCATTGAGGCGGTCGGCTTCGCCTGGCTCGCCGCCCAGCTCGTCGTCGCCTCGGCGCTGATCGCGGGCATGCTCCGGCCCCTTCTCCTGCCGCTCCGCGAGGAAGCGACGCGATGAGGATCCTGCTCGTCGTCCCCATGGTCCCCCGCGAGGAGGGGCCGGCGATCCCGCAGCTCCTCCACGCCCAGGTCGAGGCGCTGAGCGGCCGGCACGAGGTGACCCTCGTGACCGCGGTCGGCGACGAGCCCGGCGAGGGGGCGGCCGCGGCGGCGTTCGAGCACCGGACCGACCTGGAGGTGCGGCTCGCCGACCGGCGCCGTCCCCCGCCCGGGCGGGGTCGCTGGGGTCGCCGCGCCCGCCTCGCGGCGGGTTGGCTGCGGGGGTCCGCCTGGCGTACCGTCTGGTTCGCGGCGCCGGGGATCCAGCGGGAGATCGACGCGGCGGCAGTCCAGCCCTTCGACGTCGTCGTCGCCGAGGACTCCTCGATGGCCGGCTTCCGCTACCCGCCCGGGGTCCCCAGGGTCCTGACGGAGCACGAGGTGCGCCGCCCACGGCCGGTGCGCCTGAGCGGCACGGAGGGGAGTCTGCCGGGACACCTCTTCGCCGAGGTCGAGTGGCGCCGCCTCACCCGCGCGCAGCCGCGCGCCTGGGGCCGGTTCGGCCTCCTCCAGGTGTTCAGCGCCCGCGATGCGCGATCGGTCGAGCAGCTGGCGCCGGAGGTCGGGCCCCGGGTGCGGGTCAACCCGTTCGGCCTGGTCGTGCCGCCGGCAGTCGAGCCCGAGCGCGAGCGCGACGGGTTGATGCTCTTCGTCGGCGACTTCACCCACGCGCCCAACCGCGACACCGCTCGCTGGCTGGCCGAGGAGATCCTGCCCCGGGTCGAGGCCGAGGCCCCCGGAGCGCGCCTGCGGCTAGTCGGCAAATCGATGCCCCGCGAGACCCGGGCCCTGGCGGGTCCCGCGGTGGAGCTCGTTCCCGACGCCCCGTCGGTGCGCGCGCACCTGGAGGAGGCCGCGGTCGTCTGCGCGCCGGTACGGATCGGCGGCGGCATGCGGATGAAGGTGCTGGGGGCGATGGCCGCCGGCAAGGCCGTGGTCACGACGCCGCGCGGGGCGGAGGGCATGAACGCGCTCGACCCCGACCCGCCCCTTGCCGTCGCCGAGGGCCGCGAGGCCGTTGCCGCGGCGACCGCGAGCCTGCTTCGCGACGGCGCGGTTCGCCATCAGCTGGGCCGGGAGGCGCGAGCCTTCGCCGAGCGCCACCACAGCCCGGAGGCCTGGGGCCACCGGCTGACGGCCGTTTACGAGGAGGCGCAGGCGACACGTGGAAGTCAGGCGGGGCGATGAGCACGGAGCCGATCGACGCCGGAGCGGGCAACGAGGCCCTGAGGCGCGACGACTGGAGGTTCCTGCTGCGGCAGTCGGGGGCTCCCGGTCGCGGGACCCTGGTCGTCACCGGGTTCCCCCGGGCGCGGACGCTGCGTGCGGCGCGGGCGGCCCTCGCCGACGGCGGCGAGGTGCTCTGCGTCTGGCGCCGCCCGCGGCTGCGCGGAGTGCAGCGCGCCCGCTCACGCCTTCGCCGCGCCCGCTTCGACGACGTCGCCCTGTACTGGCCCGGCCCCTCGTCCCGCCGCGCCGCGGAGTTCTGGCTGCCGCTCGAGGAGCCCCGCGTGCTCTCTCACCTGCTCGCCAGACGCCCTACCGCGGACCGCCGCCGGGCCATCCTGCGCCCGCTCTGGCGGGCGGCGGAGCCGGCGGGTGTCCTCGCCCCCGTCTACGCGATCGCGCGGTACGGCGGTGCGGGCGATCCCGACAGCGACGCATTCGCCGAGCTGCTCGCGGGCAGGGCCCTGCTGCTGCTCTCCCCCGGCTGGCGGCGGATCAGCAAGGTCGTCGGCCTGGCCTTCGGCCCAGGCGAGACCGATCCAGACGTCCTCGTCAAGTTCTCCCGCGTCGCGGCGACGGACGCGGCGGTCGAGCGAGAGGGGGAGGTCCTGGGCCGGCTCGGCCGCGAGCGGCCGGATCTGCGCGGCGTCCCGCGCCTGCTCGCCACGGGGCGGCGCGCCGGCCGAAGCGCGGTCGCGCAGTCCCGCCTCGACGGGCCCGGCATCCGGTCGCTCCTCACACCGGACACGTTCGAGGACCTGGCCGGGCGGGTGACGCGCTGGCTCATCTCGCTGGCCGGCAGCCCCAGTCCGCAGCCAGCGGAGCGCTGGGAGCGCCGCCTGGTGACGGGTCCCCTCGACCGGTTCGAGGAGATCTTCGGGCCGGTCACCGGCGAGGACACCGTGCGCCGGGTCCGTGACCTGCTGAGCGGCTTGGGGGAGCTACCGCTGGTCTGGGAGCACCGCGACTGCGGACCCTGGAACCTCGTGCTCGGCGCGGACGGTCAGGTGGCCGCCGTGGACTGGGAGACGAGCGAGCCCCACGGACTGCCGTGCACGGACCTCGCCTACTTCCTCGCCGGCTCGCTCCTCGACATGGAGGGCGCTTTCGCCGGGCGGGTGGACCACGACCTCGTCGCCAGGCTCCACGCGCGCCTCCTGGACCCATCGACGCCCGAGGGCGCCGTGGCCGAGCGCTGCGTGGCCCGGTACTGCCACGCGCTCGGCATCGATCAGGCCCTCTACCCGCGCCTGCGGCTGCTGGCCTGGGTCGTCCTGGCTCTGATCGACTACGAGCACCTCGCGATGGAGGCGGGCGGGGACCCCCCCGAGCGCGACGTGCGCGGGATCTTCTTCCTGGCGCTGATCGCCGGCGAGGTCGGGGTCCGGTGAGCGACGGGCGCCTCGAGGTCTCGGTGGTGATTCCCAGCCACAACCGGCGCGAGACCCTGCGCCGCTGCCTGGAGTCGCTCGCCGAGCAGACCCAGGACCCGGCGACCTTCGAGGTGATCGTCTGCGACGACGGCTCCACGGACGGGACCGCCGAGATGGCCGAGTCGCTCGACGTCCCCTTCGGCCTTCGCGTGATCCGCCTCGACCAGGGTGGCTGGGCGTCGGCGCAGAACGCTGGCGTCCGCGCCGCCGGCGCGCCCGTCTGCCTGCATCTCGACGACGACGTTGTGGCCGATCCGGGACTGATCGCGGCGCACGCCGTCGCGCACCGCGATAGCCGGCGCCTCGTCGGCATCGGCCGGCTCCTCCAGGCGGTCCCGCCGGACCGGGACCGGCACGCGCAGGCCTTCGCGCGGATCTGGAACCTGCGCTATGACGACCTCGCGGAGCGCGATGCCGATTGGGCCGACTGCTACGGCGCCAACATGTCGACCCGGCGCGACGCCGTGATCGGGGCCGGGGGCTTCGACCCGGGCCTCGAGGCGGCCGGCGACATCGACCTCGGCTACCGCCTGGTCGAGGCCGGATGCGAGATCCGGTACCTCGCGGGCGCGGTGGCCGTCCACCACGACGACAAGCCGGGGCCGGGCCTGCTCGCCAAGGAATCCCACTTCGGCCGCATCTGCGTCCAGTTCGCCGAGACCCGGCCGGGGGTGCGGCGGCGGCTCCTGACCTGGTTCAACGAGCCCAGCGCCCGCGAGGTCACGTTGCGCCGGCTCTTCTTGGCGCTGCGCGTCCCTCCGGTCTTCCTCGCCCGGCTCGACAGCCTGGTCCCCGGCGAGGAGCGGCGCTACATCTGGTCGTCGTTTGCCTTCCGCTACGCGTTCTGGCACGGGGTGAGGAGCGGCGTGACCAGGCGCGGCTGGCTGCGGACCACGCGCGGCGTGCCGGTCCTGATGTACCACGCGTTCACGGACGCCGACCAGGGCGGCCGCTTCGTCATGCCGCGCCGCTCCTTCGTCCGGCAGATGCGGCTGCTTCGGGCGGTCGGCTACCGGGTGATCGCCTTCGAGGAGCTCGCCCGGCTGCTGCGCGAGGGCGAGCCGTTGCCGCGCCGCGCGGTCGCGATCACCCTCGACGACGGCTACAGGGACAACCTCGAGGTCGCGGCGCCGGTCCTGCGCCGGCGGGGTATCCCCGCGACGCTCTTCCTGGTCAGCTCGAAGCTGGGGGAGCGAAGCGACTGGGACGGCGACAGCTCGGTCAGGGACCGGCCGCTCCTGTCGGCCGAGGAGGCCCGGCGGCTCCGGGAGCACGGGGTGCGGCCGGGCGCCCACACCAGGACGCACCCGCGCCTCCTCGGGCTGCCGGAGGAGGACCTGGACCGCGAGGTCGGAGGTTCCCGGCGCGAGCTGGAAGGTGCGCTGGGGGAGGACGTGGCGGTCTTCGCCTATCCCTACGGGCTCCACAACGCCGCGGCCGTGGCGGCGGCGGAGCGCGGACGGTTCGTCGGCGCCTGCACGGCGGAGGCGCGGATCGCCCTGCAAGGGGACGATCCCCTGCGGATCCCGCGGATCGAGGTGAAGGGACCGGATGGCATGATGCGCTTCCTCCGCAAGGTCTGGTTCGGGGGCGACTGAACGCCACGGGTGCGCGAATGGACGAATTCGACATCGTCGTGATCGGTGGCGGCCCGGCCGGGCTGAGCGCCGCGATCGAGGCCCAGGAGAAGGGGGCAAGCGCGGTCGTGCTCGAAGCCGCCGGAGAGGCGGGCGGGTTGACCCGCAGCTTCGAGCAGGACGGCTACACGTTCGACTGCTCCGGCCACCTGCTGCACCTCTCGGACCCCGAGGCCGTCGCCCTGGTCGAGCGGGCGACGAGCGCCGAGGACTGGAACCGGATCGACCGCGACTCCGTCATCTACCTCGAGAACGCTTTCATCCCGTACCCGTTCCAGCTCCACCTGGCCTACGCGCCGGAGCGGGTGCGGCGAGAGTGCGTCGAGCTGCTCCCCGAGGAGGCGCCAGGCTACGAAGACCCCGAGCTGCTGAACGACTTCGGCAGCTGGATCACGGCCAACCTCGGGGACGGGATCGGCCGCTGGTTCATGGTGCCCTACAACGAGAAGCTCTCGACCGTCCCGGTGGGCGACCTGACCTGCGAGTGGCTGGGCCGCTTCGTGCCCCGGCCCGGCATCGAGGAGATCCGGCAGGGGGCGGCGCAGAAGCGGACCCGGCAGACGGGCTACAACCGCTCCTTCCTCTACCCGCGACAGGGAGGGATCGCGACCATGAGCAGGGGCCTGGCCCGCCTCGTCCCCAACCTCGTCACCGGCGCGCCGGTCACCGCCGTCGACACCGAGGCGCGGATCGTCCGGAGCGGGGACGGGCGGGAGTTCTCCTACCGGAGGGCGGTCGTCGCCACCCAGCCTCTGCCGGAGCTGGCGGCGATCGTCACGCCGGCCGACGAGCGGCTGGAGCGCCGCCGCGAGCTGCGCGCGAACTCGGTGACCTGCGTGAACGTCGGCGTCCGCGACGCGAACCCCGCCTTCGCAAGCCACCAGTGGGTCTACCTGCCCGAGGAGCGCTTCGCCAGCTACCGGTTCGGGTTCTACGCCCGCTTCGCGGAGTCGATGGCGCCCCCCGGGCGCGAGGGGATGTACGTCGAGGTCGCACACGGCCCGGAGGCCGCCGAGGCGGAGGTGGTCGACGCCGCGATCGGGGACCTGCTCGGTGCCGGCGTGATCGATGATCGAACCGCGGTCGAGACGGTGCTGCCGGTTCGGATCGAGACCGCCTACGTGATCCACGACCGCGCGACCTCGGGCGCGCGCGCCGCCCTCCGGGAGGCGCTCGAGGAGCGCGGCATCTTCGCCGCCGGCCGCTACGGCAACTGGGAGTACTCGGCGATGGAGGACGCGATCGTCGGCGGCATGCACGCCACGCGAGAGGCGCTCGCAAGCGGCTCCGCCGCCCGGCGCTGAGCGCTCAGGCCGGCAGCCGCCAGGTGTGGGGCAGCATCACGTCGCCGTCGGAGCCGTGGGCGGGCATCGGGCGACCCTCGATAACGCCCGGCTGCACGTCGAAGTAGGCGGCGCCCAGGAGCCCGTCCTGGACCCGTTCGCGGGCCTTCACCCGGACGTCGATCCGGTAGCGGCCGGGAAGCAGGGGCAGCGAGTCGATCTGACACTCGATCGTCGGGCCCACGCCGGAGTCCCGCCGGTCTCCGGCCGAGGAGACTTCGCTGTCGAGCCGGGTCACCGGCTGGCCGAGGCTGTTGACGATCAGCAGCCGGCACTGCATCTCCGGCAGCACCTCGGTGACCTCGACGGTCACGGTCGCCTGGCGGCCGCCGACGACCACGTCGGGCTGCCCGCTGCTCGCGTCGCGGATCGCGACATGGCGGATCCTTGTGGCGCCCTTGCCGGTGGGGTCGCGGTCCGCGCGGTCGAGGAGGTCCTCCGACGCGGCGCGCTCGAGCATCTCCAGGTAGCGGTCGATCGCGTCCTCGACGGGGGCGTCGGCGACGATCTGGCCGCGGTCGAGCAGGATGCCGCGCGTGCAGAGGGCGCGGATGATCCCGAGGTTGTGGGAGACGAAGACGACCGTCCGGCCCTCCCGCGCCACCTGCGCCATCTTGTCCAGGGACTTGCGCTGGAAAGTCGCGTCGCCCACCGCCAGGACCTCGTCCACGAGGAGGATCTCGGGCTCCAGATGGGCGGCGACGGCGAAGGCCAGCCGGACGGACATCCCGCTCGAGTAGCGCTTGACCGGAGTGTCGAGAAACCGCTCGACCTCGGCGAATTCGACGATCTCGTCGAAGCGGCGGCGGATCTCGCCGCGCCGCATGCCGAGGATTGCCCCGTTCAGGAAGACGTTCTCGCGGCCGGTCAGCTCGGGGTGGAAGCCGGTGCCGACCTCGAGCAGCGAGCCGACCCGGCCGGTGACGTCGGCCCAGCCCTCGGAGGGCTCGGTTATCCGCGAGATGATCTTCAGCAAGGTGCTCTTGCCGGCGCCGTTGTGGCCGATCAGGCCGAGGACGTCGCCGTGCTCGACCGAGATCGAGATGTCGCGCAGGGCCCAGAGGACGTCGGCTTCCTTCGCCAGGCGGCGGCGCCTGGCAAAGGTCCTGAGCGGATGCCGCGCCGCCTCCGTGACTGTCTCGCGCAGGTTGCCCATCTGGTGCAGGCCGAGGACATAGCTCTTGCCCAGCCCGTCGGTCTCGATCGCGACTCCGGCCACGGTCAGATCAGGTCGGCGAAGCTGCGCTCCACCCGGTCGAAGTAGGCGAGGCCGGCGATCACGATCACAACCGCGGAGAGGCCCGAGATTGCGATCAGGCCGAGCGGCGCGTCGACGCTGCCCAGCACCGCCCAGCGGAAGCCCTCGACGACGCCGACGAGCGGATTGACCGCGGAAAGGGTCCGCAGCGGCTCGTCCAGCAGGCTGCTCGGGTAGGCGATCGGGGTGATGAAGAGCCACATCTGGACCGTGAACGGCACGACGTAACGGACGTCGCGGTAGCGCACGTTCACCGCGGCGAGGAAAGCGGTGACGCCGAGTGCCGTCGCCAGCAGGATCAGGATCAGGAGCGGCAGGGTGAGCACGGCCAGCGGAGGGACGATTCCGTAGACGAGGACGACGACGAAGAGGATCGTCGTCGCGATCGCCAGGTCGACCATGCCGGCGGCGATCACCCCTACCGGCAGGAAGATCCGCGGGAAGTAGATCTTCGAGACCAGCTCCTGGTTCATGACGAGGCTGTCGGCGCCGAGGGTCAGCGTCGTTGAGAAGAAGGTCCACGGGACCAGACCGGCGAGGCTGAAGAGGGCGTAGGGGAGGCCGTCGGAGGAGATGCCGGCCAGGCGGCCGAAAAGCAGCGAGAAGACGACCATGAAGCCGATCGGCTGAAGGATGGCCCAGGCGGCTCCGAGCGCCGTCTGACGGTAGCGGACGGTGATGTCGCGGGCGGCGATCTGGTAGGCGAGGTCGCGGTAGCGCCAGAGCTCGCGCGGCGCGAGGACGCGGCTGAAGCCGCGCGTCGCCTGGAGGCGGATCGTCTCGGGTGCCTGTCTGGGCTCGGTCATCGGTTGCTTGAACATGGCGAAGGCGTCTGCGGGGGTACGGCAGTATGGGCGGCGCATGCGGATCCTGCTGGCGGCAGAGCACTATCCACCATTCATCGGCGGGGCCCACCGGCAGGCACAGCTTCTTGCCCACGGGCTGGCCGGACGTGGCCACGAGGTGAGCGTGGCGGCACCGTGGCACTACGGGCTCCCCGAGTCGGAGCTGGAGGGCGACGGGGTCCAGGTCCGACGGGTGCGCGAGCTGCGGACGGCGGCCACCGCGCTGGTCCGCCACCGCGGCCAGCGCTATCAGCCGCCGTTCCCGGACCCGGTCACGACCTTCGCCCTGCGGCGCCTGGTGCGGGAGTTGAAGCCCGACCTCGTCCACTCCCACGGCTGGATCTCGTTCTCCGCCGCCGCCGCGCTGCTCGGCAGGCGTGAGCCGCCCCTCGTCGCCTCGGCTCACGACTACGGCTACTTCTGCCCGACCCGGACCCTGTTGCGCAACGGCGAGGCGCTCTGCTCCGGTCCCGGGCCGGCCAAGTGCCCGCGATGCGCCGCCCACTACTACGGGCCGCCGCGGGGCCTGGTGACGGCCCCCTCCGTCGCGCTCTCCAGGCGGCTCCTGGCGCGGAAGCTCGCCGGCCTGCACTGCGTCAGCGCCTTCGTCGAGCAGGTCACGGCGCCCTACCTGCTCGGCTCGGTCGCGTCCAGGCGGGGCGTGGTCAGCGCGACGATCCCGAGCTTCGAGGGGCCCGAGCCCGACGACGGGCGGGCCGACGAGCACGGTGTCGGCGCGTACCTGGCCCGGCTTCCGCCCGAGCCCTTCATCCTCTTCGTCGGCGCCTTCCGCCGGGTGAAGGGGCTCGAGACGCTGTTCGCGGCCTACGAGCGCCTCGCCTCGCCCCCGCCCCTGGTCCTGATGGGAACGGTCGAGCGGGACACGCCGGCCGATTTCCCCGCCGGCACGGTCGTGATCGAGGACGTCCCCCACGCCGCGGTGATGGCGGCCTGGGACCGGGCCATGTTCGGCGTCATGCCGTCGCTGTGGCCGGAGCCGTTCGGGCTGACCGCGGCGGAGCCGATGAGCCGCGGGAAGACGGTGATCGGCACCTATCCCGGCGGCCACGCCGACGTCGTCGGCCCCGACACCGGCATCCTCGTGCCCCAGGGCGACGCGGAGGCGCTCGCCGCGGCGATGACGGACCTGATCGCCGACCCGGCGCGCCGCGAGCAGATGGGCCGCGCGGCGGCGATCAGGGCCCGCGAATTCCGCGCCGACGCCGTGCTGCCGCGGTTCGAGCAGCTCTACCGCGACGTGCTCACCGGCCGCGGCGGGCGGCCGGCGTCAGGCTGACCGAGACCGGCGGGGCTCGGGAACCCTCTGCCAGAATCCGGCGGTGGCCGCCCGTCCCAGCGAAGCCCCCGACAACGCCCTGCCCGAGGTCTCGGTCGTGATCTGCTCGTTCACCATCGAGCGGCTGCCCGTGATCGAGCAGGCGATCGAGTCGGTGCGCGCGCAGACCCTCCAGCCGCGCGAGACGATCCTCGTCATCGACCACGCACCGGACCTTCTCGCGATCAGCAGGAGGCTCTGGCCCGACCTCCGGATCGTCGAGAACGCCGGCGTCCAGGGCGTGTCGGCGGCGCGCAACACCGGCACGGAGGAGAGCAGCGGCGACGTCGTCGCGTTCCTCGACGACGACGCCGTAGCCGAGCCCCAGTGGCTCGAGCGGCTGGCCGGCCACTATCGCGACCGGCGGGTGATGGGCGTGGGCGGCACCGTCAACCCCACCTGGGCCGACGGGCGCCCGAACTGGTTCCCGGACGAGTTCGACTGGGTGGTCGGCTGCAGCCACTCCGGCATGCCCCGCCGACCCGCCATGGTCCGCAACCTCGTCGGCGCCAACTCGTCGTTCAGGCGCGAGGTCCTGACCGAGCTGTCCGGCTTCCGGCCGGAGCTCGGCCGCGTCCTCGGCAACCCGATCGGCTGCGAGGAGACCGATCTGTGCATCCGGGCGATCCAGCGCTGGCCGGACGGCCTCATCCTCTACGACCCCGGCGCCGGGGTCAGCCAGGTCGTGCCGCCGGCCCGCGAGCGCCGCCGCTACTTCGTCGAGCGCTGCCTCAAGGAGGGGCGATCGAAGGCGATCCTCTCCCGCCTGGTCGGCAGCCACGACGGCCTATCGTCCGAGCGCGACTACCTCCGCCGCACGCTGCCGGCCGGCTTCCTCCGGGGTCTGGGGGATGCGGCTCGCGGCGACCTCTCGGGCCTCTCGCGAGCCTTGGCGATCGCGACCGGGCTCGGCGCCACGGTGATGGGCTACGTGCAGGGCCGCGGCAGCTCCGCCGCCGCTGCGCGGTCGCTGATCCGGGCCGGCGGCCCGCTGCGCGTGCTGATGGTGACGCCGCGGACCCCGCTCGCGCACGGCGGCGTCGAGCGCCACGTCCGCGAGGTGAGCCGCCGGCTCGTCGCGGCGGGGCTGGAGGTCGGGGTCCTCTGCGTCGAGCCCGGCTCGCGCGAGATCCGCGAGGAGACCGAGGAGGGCGTCGCGATCCGCTCGGTCCCGGCCTGGCCGGCGAACCGCGACTGGCGCTTCGCGCCGGGGATCTGGGGGGAGATGGCGCGTGAGCGCTGGGACGTGGTCCACGTCCAGTCCTACCACACGTTCGTCGCGCCGCTGGCGATGCTCCGGGCCCGCATCCTGGGGATTCCGTACGTACTCACCTTCCACGGCGGCGGCCATTCCTCGCGGCTCCGCAACCGCCTGCGCCGGCTCCAGCGGACCCTGCTCAGGCCGCTGCTGGCCCGCGCCGAGCGCCTGGTCGCCGTCGCCCGGTTCGAGATCACAGCGTACGGCCGCGAATTGCGATTCGGCCCCGAGCGGTTCGCCCTGATCCCGAACGGGACCGACCTGCCCGCCGGCGGCACGGAAGCCCCAGGCAGCGGGAACGGGCGCGTCGAGGACGGCGGCGCTCCGGTGGTCCTCGCGACGATCGGCCGGCTGGAGCGCTACAAGGGCCACCACCGCGTGATCGAGGCGATGCCCCACGTCCTCGAACGCCATCCCGAGGCGACCCTGCTCGTCGTCGGTGAGGGACCCTACGAGGAGACTCTCCGCCGGGAGGCGGAGCAGTTGGGCCTCGGCCCCCGGGTGGAGTTCACGAGCGTGCCGGCCGGCGACGCCGACGGCATGGTCGGGCTGCTCAGCCGCACCTCGCTGGTCGTCCTGCTGAGCGACTTCGAGACGCATCCTCTCACCGCGCTCGAAGCGGCGGCGGCGGGACGCCGCCTTCTGGTCGCCGACCGCGGCGGGCTCGGCGAGCTCGCCGAGAGCGGTCTGGCCCGCGCCGTGGACCCCAGCGGTCCGCCCGACCGGATCGGCGCGGCGATCCTCGAGGCTCTCGCGGAGCCGCCGCCGGCCGAGCCGCCGCGGCTCATCTCCTGGGACGAGTCGGCGGCGGAGCTGCTGGCGCTCTATCGCTCGCTGGTCCTGTCGCGCCCGTAGCGAGACCGCCGGTACGACAAACGTCCAGCAAAGGCGGGGCCGGTTCCGCGCCGCGGGGCCCGGGGCCGATTACGGCGGGGAATGTTCCGCCTTCCCCACCTCGCCCTCGCCTTCCTCGCGGCATTGCTGCTGACCGCCTTCGCCGCGGCCACGCCCGCCGCTGGTGGCTCGCCGGATCGCGCTTCCGCCCAGCGGCCGGGGCACAAGAAGGTCCGCCATGCCCGGGTCGGCCTGAGCCCGGCCCGCGCCGTCGGCCGCCGTGTTCGGGTCTCCCCGAAGCCGCTGACCGTCTCCACCTACTCGCCGGGCAGCGGCGCCACCCTCTCCGGCGGCGTCGACTGGGAGGTCGGCGCCTCCGGTGGCGGCGTCAGCAAGGTCGAGTTCCTCGTCGACGGCGAGCTGAAGTGGACCGACCAGTCGTCGCCCTACCAGTTCGGCGGCGAGTTCCGCGGCTTCGACACGACCCGCCTCTCCAACGGGCTCCACACGCTCACCGCGGTCGCCAGCGGCGGGAAGAACGTCTCCCCGGGCCGGTCTACGATCCAGGTCACCGTGGACAACCCCGTCGCCGGCAGCCCGAGCCCCGACAACGACCTGGTCTTCTCCGACGACTTCAACGGCAGTGCGGGGACGATGCCGAGCTCGAGCAAGTGGACGGTGATGAACTGGTGCGATCGCTGGGGGAGCCTGAGCTGCAACACGAACCGGACCCAGAACATCTCCCTCGACGGGCAGGGCAACCTCCGGATCCGGGCGATCCGGGAGAACTACACCGACCCCTACGGCAACAGCGGCAGCTGGACCAGCGGCCGGGTCGAGACCCAGACGAAGTTCAGCTTCACCTACGGCACGATCCAGGCCCGGATCAAGGTCCCGGCGGGGCGCGGCCTCTGGCCGGCCTTCTGGACGAACGCGGCGAGCAAGACCGGCTGGCCGGCGACGGGCGAGATCGACGCCATGGAGCTGCTCGGCCACGAGCCCGACGCGTACTACTGCTCGGTCCACGGCGCGAGCGGCGGCACGCACACCTCGACGACGCTGAAGCACCGCGATTCGGCCTCCCTCGCCGCCGGCTTCCACGTCTACGAGGCGCGGTGGACTCCGTCGGAGGTCGACTTCTTTCTCGACGACCGGGCCTGTGGCTCGATCTCTACCGCAGGTATGAGCCCCTTCACGCCCCAGCAGCTCCTGGTCGGGATGGCGGTCGGCGGCGACTGGCCCGGCAGCCCGGACTCGAGCACCCCGCAGTCGGCCGACATGCTGGTCGACTGGGTGCGCGCCTACTCCTAGACCGGTCGGCCGGCCCCTGACGTGGGCGACGGGCAGACGCCGCCGGAGCGGCGCGAGCACTTCGAGATCGAGCGCGAGCTCGCCGCCCGGCTGCGGAACGCGCCGTCGAAGCAGGAGCGGCGCCGCTTATACGGTCAGGTCTACCGGGAGCGCAGCGAACGGATCGAAAGCCATCCGCTGGTCCGCCAGGCCGCGGACCCACCGGCCCGGGCGGAGGCCGTCCGGCCCCAGGCGGCGCTCCTGCGGCGGTTCGTGGACGGCGAGACCCGCTTCTGCGAGGTCGGGGCCGGGGACGGTGCGGTCGCGCTCGAGCTTGCCCCGCTGGTTCGCGGCTCTCTGGCTCTCGACGTCACCGATGCGCTCGCGCTCCCTGACGACGAAGGGCTTGGATTCCGATTCCGGGTCTTCGACGGCGTCGACATCGGCCTGCCCGAGGCCTCGGTCGACGTCGCTTACAGCCACGACGTCGTCGAGCACCTCCACCCGGAGGACTTCGCCGACCACGCGCGGTCGATCCGCCGTTGCCTGCGGCCCGGTGGCGTCTACGTCTGCGTGACCCCCAACCGGCTGTCCGGCCCCCATGATGTCTCGGCGCACTTCTCCGACGTGCCCCAGGGGTTTCACCTGCGCGAATACACGGTCACCGAGCTGGCCGCGGCGCTCTCGGCAGCCGGCTTCCGCCGCGTCCGCGCCGTTCTCTCCGCGCGGGGACGGGTACTGGGCCCCCTCCTTCCCGCCGGGCTGCTGGCGCCGGTCGAGGCGGTCCTCGGGGCCCTGCCGGGGCCGCTGCGGCGCCGGCTCGCCCGGGCCTTGGCGGCGGTCAAGGTCGTCGCCGAGAAGTGAGACCGTGGAGCCGGAGGGGCCGTAACCTCCCGGGCCTGTGGCTCGGCGACCCGCACAGCGGTCCCCCTTCGGGCAGCGCGCGGCGACCGCCGCCGCGGCCGCGGCGGCGCTTGGGGCGATCGTCCTGCTGAGCGGTCCCGGCGGAGCAGGCCCCGAGGACGCGGCGGGCGCCGCGGCCGCGGCGAACCGCCCGGCCGCCGCTCCCGCCCCGGTGACGATCGAGCGCCGCGCCCGCCGGCGCGCGCGGCGCCTCTACTGGGGCGCCTGGATCGGTGAGCAGTTCACAGGCACGCAGCCGCCCTGGGACATGCGCGCCCTGGCGCGGTTCGAGCGGATCACCGGCAAGCGGGTCTCCCTGCTCGAGTTCGCGGCCCCGTTCGCCGAGTGCGGCCTGCTCGACTGCAACTTCTACGGCTTCCCGGCGGCCGAGATGACGAGGATCCGCCGCCACGGGGCGATCCCGTTCTTCAGCTGGAGCTCACAGTCGATCCCGGGCAGCGTCAACCAGCCGAACTTCCAGCTCCGCGACGTGGCCAACGGGCGCTACGACGGCTACATCCACGGCTGGGCCCGGGCGGCGAAACGCTGGGGGCACCCGTTCTTCCTGCGCTTCGACTGGGAGATGAACGGCGACTGGTTCCCGTGGGGCGCCGGCGTCAACGGGAACCGCAAGCGTCACTACCGCCGCGCCTGGCGGCACGTACACCGGATCTTCGGGCGGGCCGGGGCCCGCAACGTCACCTGGGTCTGGTGCCCCTACGTCGACCCGGACCACAACTATGGCCTCCGCCCGTTCTGGCCGGGGCGGCGATTCGTCGACTGGACCTGCCTCGACGGCTACAACTGGGGGCCGGGCAACCCCGCCAACTCGAGGCCGTGGCAGAGCTTCGGCCAGCTCTTCCGCTCCAGTTACCGGCGAGTCACCCGGCTCGCCCGGCGCAAGCCGATGATCCTCGGCGAGATCGCGTCGAGCGACTATGGCGGGTCGAAAGCGGGCTGGATCCGAAACATGCTGCGGAAGCTGCCGCGCCGCTACCGGAAGATTCGAGGGTTCGTCTGGTTCGACGCCAACGACCGCGGGGCCAACTGGGAGATCGAGGCCTCGCGCTCGTCGAAGCGGGCCTTCCGGCGCGGCATCTCCCGGCGGACCTACGCGCCGAGCCGCTTCCGGCGCATCCACCGCAGCCCGATCAGGCCGCCCGGGCGGGTCCGCCGTTGACCCGCGTGGGTGATCCCGACCGGCGTCCGCCGCGTACGTAGTTCATCATTGGTCCGTTCTCGCCCGAGGCGTGTTCTAGGAAGGCAGCGCCCAACTCCCATGCATCCGGGGAAGCCGAAACACGACAAGTCCCAGCGCCCGAGGCGCGTCGCCGTCGCGGCGCTGGTCGTACTGGCGCTGGCGAGCGTCTTCGCGATCTCCTCGTCGCCGCTCTCGGGGGCCAAGCCCAGAGTCGGAATCGGCAAGGGGAAGCTGGCCAAGCCAGGGAAGCGCTCCCTCTACTGGGGCGCCTGGATCGGCAAGGGACTGACCGGCGAGGCGGCGCCGTACGACATGTCGGCGGTCACCGCCTTCCAGCAGATGGTCGGCAAGCCGCTCTCGCTGATCGAGTGGGCGATGCCGTTCACCGACTGCTCCCAGACCCCCTGCCGCGACTTCAACTTCCCGGTCAGCCTGATGAACGACGTGCGCGGCTACGGCGCGATCCCGTTCCTGAGCTGGAGCTCGGCCGCGATCGGCCAACCCGGCGACCCCACCAACCAGCCGGACTTCCAGCTCCGGGACGTCACCGCCGGCCTGCACGACGACTACATCCGCAGCTTCGCGACCCAGGCGGCCGCCTGGGGCCAGCCGTTCTTCCTGCGCTTCGACTGGGAGATGAACGGCAACTGGATGCCCTGGGGCGCGAACGTCAACGGCAACCGCCCGGAGGACTTCGTCCCCGCCTGGCGCCACGTGCACGACATCTTCACCTCGGTCGGTGCGACCAACGCGACCTGGGTCTGGTGCCCGTACGTGGACGTCGAGAGCGAGGAGAACCTCGCCCAGTTCTACCCGGGCGCCGGGTACGTCGACTGGAGCTGCCTCGACGGCTACAACTGGGGGCCCGGCAGCCCCGCCAACCCGATTCCGTGGCGCAGCTTCGGCACGCTCTACAAGCAGACCTACCGGCGTGTGGTGACGAAGATCGCCCCCGGCAAGCCGATGATCCTGGCCGAGATCGCCACCAGCGACTACGGCGGCGACAAGCCGGCCTGGATCCGCAACATGTTCCGCAACCTGAAGCGCGGCTACATGCGGGTCAGGGCCCTGATCTGGTTCGACGTCAACGATCGCGAGGCGCGCTGGGAGCTCGAGCGCACGCCGGGGGCGCCCGAAGCGTTCGCGCAAGGCATCAGCGACCCGATGTACCTCCCGAACCAGTACGGCTCCTCCTCGGCCCGGCCGATCCCGCCGCCGGGCGCGTGAGGCGGCCGCGATGAAGCCCCGGCGGCTGGCCGGCACCAGACACGTCGCCCTCGCGGCGGCGGTCGGCGCGACTTTCCTGACGCTGCTCTCCTGTGGCTCGGATGCGTCCACCGGCGCCGACGACGCGCCGGCCGCCGCGATCGGCCGTTCGCCGGAGCCTTCGATCCGTGGCGGCGCGGCGCCGCCTGCGCGGATCACCACGTCCTCGCCCGCCCCGGGCCCGGCGGGGGCCAGGGCCGCGCCCCAGCCGCGCCGCCGCGCGAAGCCGCTCTACTGGGGCGCGACGATCGGCGAGCAGTTCACGGGCGACAAGCCGCCCTGGGACATGGAAGCGGTGAGGAAGTTCCAGCGGGTCGCCGGCAAGGGGCTGTCGCTGATCTCCTTCTACATCCCGTTCTACGACTGCAACTCGTCGCCGTGCGTGCCCTTCAAGTTCCCGACGACGCCGCTTCAGAACGCCCGGGACTACGGGGCGATCCCGGTCCTGAGCTGGAGCTCGGACTCGAATCCGCCGCGAGTGCGCCAGCCGGCCTTCCAGCTCACCGACATCATCCGCGGCCGCTACGACAGCTACATCCGCAGCTGGGCGGTCGGGGCGCGCGAGTGGGGGCATCCGTTCTTCCTGCGCTTCGACTGGGAGATGAACGGCTTCTGGTTCGCCTGGGGGGCGAACGCGAACGGCAACCGGCCGAAGCAGTTCGCCAAGGCCTGGCGGCACGTCCACCGGATCTTCAGCGCCAACGGGGCCAACAACGTGAGCTGGGTCTGGTGCCCCAACATCGACCTCAGCCGCGATCTGGTGCCGCTCGAGCGGCTCTACCCCGGCAACCGGTACGTCGACTGGACCTGCGTCGACGGCTTCAACTGGGGCAGCCGCCCGGACTCGGCCGGCTGGCAGAGCTTCAGCGAGGTATTCCGCTCGACCTACCGCCGGATCGCCCGGCTCGCGCCGCGCAAGCCGATGATGATCGGCGAGATGGGGTCGACCACCCGGGGCGGCAGCAAGGCGGCCTGGATCCGCAACTTCCTGCGGGTCCTGCCCCGGCGGTTCCGAAAGATCCGGGCGTTCGTCTGGTTCGACGTCCACGACCGCGGCACGAACTGGCCGATCGAGACGTCGCGCTCGGCCCGGCGCGCCTTCAGGCGCGGCATCCGCCGCCCGATCTACCGGGCCAATGCCTACGGGGACCTGAGCCGGGCGCCGATCACGCCGCCCGGCCGCTGATCAGCGACTGGCGCCGACCTCGAGCCCGTCGGCGAGCCCGGCCGGCGCGATGACGACGCTGCCGTCGCGTTGGTCGCTGTTGGGATGGCGGCGCGCCTCGCGAACGATCGTGTGGAGGACGCGGACGCCGTCACGGAACGTCTTGAGGTTGCTCTCGCCGGAGATCCGGTCGGCCTCGTAGCTCGGGACCTCGGTGATCCTCAGCCCGGCGCCGGCGATTCTCAGGTTCATCAGCGTCTCGACCTCGAAGCCGGGGGCATCGAGCGAGATGAAGGGCAGGCAGCGCGCCCAGAACGCGTTGTAGCCGTAGCAGAGGTCGGTGAAGCGGGTGCCGTGCAGCGCATTGGCCGTGCCGCTCAGGAACCCGTTGCCGAGCCTGCGGACCCGGGTCAGGTCGGAGCTGCCGCCGTCGCCCAGAAAGCGCGAGCCCTTGGCGAAGTCGGCGCCGGCCTCGAGGGCGGCGACGAAGCGCGGGATCTCGGCCGGGTCGGCGGAGCCGTCGGCGTCGAGCGTGACGACGAGGTTTCCGGTGACCGCGGCGAAGCCGGTCCGCAGGGCGTCGCCCTTGCCGCGCCCGGACTGCTGGAGGACCTTGATCCGGGCGTAGGCGCGCCGGGCGGCGCCGACGGTGTCGTCGCTCGAATTGCCGTCGACCAGGATCACCTCGTGGAGCCCGTCGGGAAGGCGGTCGAGGACCTGGCCGATGCAGTCCCCCTCGTTGACGGCGGGGACCACGACGCTGACCCTGGTGCGGCGGTCGTGGCGGCGGTCGGGGCCGCTGTAGGGGATCCGGTCGCGGGCGGCGAGGCCGTCGACGTCGATCAGCGGGACGCCGCCGACCGCCTTTGCGGTTACGGCCCGGGGCTCCAGCAGGTCGAGCGGGCGCGGCAGGAGGCTGACGGGGATGCCCAGTGAGCGGAAGGAACGGACGAGGCCGAGCAGCTCCTCGTCGTCGTCGACGTCACTGCTGCCGATCACGACGCGGTCGGCGCCATGGTCGTCGACGATCTGGAGGGCCTCGACACGGTCGCGGCTGCCGGCGCTCCGGCGCGGCGAGATCCGGTAGATGACCTCGGCGAAGCGGTGCAGCGGCTCGAATGCCTCGAGCCGCGCCGCGATCGTGTCGTCGCCGACGAGGATCCAGCGCTCGGGCACCTCGAGCCTGCGCAGCAGTGGGCCGGCGGCGGCGCGCAGGACGCCGTCGAGGGCCAGGAACCCGGCCCAGAGGCCGATCTGGGCGCCGGGACCGACGCCGGTCAAAAGCGATGTCGTCCAGGCCAGCAGGGCCGCGACCAGCACCCGCACGGCGAGGAGCGAGCCGGGCCCGTCGCCGGCGATCTCGGCCTGGGCGCGCCGGCCGTACAGCCCGAGCCCGTGGCTCAGCGCCAGCAGGACCAACGGGGCCACGGGAAGCGCGGGGAAGAGGTCCCCACCGGCCAGGGCGACGGCCAATGTGAGGACGAGGGCGGCGGAGAGGAAGTCGATCGCCGGGAGGATGAACCAGCGCCGCCGGCCGCGGCCGTTGGGCATCCGCCCGAGGGTGGGGCGATCCTGGACCAGAGACTCCTCCGGGACCGGAGGGAGCCCAAGGGGTCGGCGAACGGGGAGGTCGTTGGAGGTGGCCATCGGGGGAATAGGAGTGCTCGGGCGGACGAGAGCCGAACCCTCCAAGCCAGTATCGCAAGGTAAGACCCGCGAAATCCCCGCTTGTTGCGGTGATTGGCTTAGTGTCGTACACGCCTTTCGGCAGGGCGTTGGGAGAAAATTAGGCTTTTCCCCGTGGCGGAACCCGATCCGCCGCATCCTGGCCCCCCTCTTGCACCGTGGCGGGACCGGCGAAGCCGCCCGGCCGCGGCGCGGCGCTACCGTTCGCGCCATGCCCGAGCCGGGAATGACCGCGATCGGAACCTGGAGCGGCGGGCGCTTCCTTCACTTCGGCGAACGGGTCTCAGGGGAGCGCCTCGAGGCCCTGCTCCGCCCCGGGAACGGGATCGGCACGGTCTTGACCGCGGACGCCTATGGACAGGGCGAAGCCGACCGGACCCTTAGCCGGGCGCTGGCCGGGCTGCGGCGCGAGGAGTACTCGCTGGTCGGGGCGGTCGGCCACGACTTCTACGAAGGCGAGCGCGACGGGCCCCGGGGCTATCCGCGCTTCACGGACCCGGGCCTGCGCCGGCCCGATGAGTACGGGGACTACCTGCGGACGGCGGCGGAACGGAGCCTGGCGCGCCTCGGCGTGGACGCGTTCGACGTCCTGCTCCTCCACAACCCCGACCGCACCGGGTACGAGAGCGAGGCCGTCTGGGACGGGATGGCGTCGTTGCGCGAGGCGGGGCTGGCGGCTTCGATCGGGATCGCCCCCGGGCCTGCGAACGGCTTCACGCTCGATCTGGTCCGCTGCCTGGAGCGGTTCGGGGAGGGGATCGACTGGGCGATGATCATCCTCAATCCGTTCGAGCCGTGGCCGGGAGAGCTGACGCTCGGGGCTGCCGAGCGCAACGGCGTGCGCGTGATCACGCGCGTGGTCGATTACGGCGGCCTCTTCTGGGACGACCTGACGGCGGAGACCGAGATCCCACGCAGCGACCACCGGTCGTTCCGGCCCGCCGGTTGGATCGAAGCCGGCCGGAAGAAGCTCGACCGCGTCCGGCCGATCGCCGCGCGCAAGCGCCTGACGCCGCTTCAGCTCGCTTGCCACTGGAACCTCGCGCATCCCGCCGTCGCGAGCGTGGTGCCGACGCTGATCCAGGAGGCCGGGCCGGCGGCGCGGCCGATCGAGGAGAAGCGCGCCGAGCTGGCGGCTCTGCCGGCCGACCTGCGCCTCAGCGAGGAGGAGGTCGCCGAGATCCGCTCGATCGGAGACAACACCGGCTCGATGGCATTGAAGGGCGCGAGCCCGGCCCACGAGGGCGATGAGCGCCCGGACCGCTGGGGGGTGACACCGGACCTCGCCGCGGCCGGCGACCGCTGGGGCATCGACCCCGCCCGCGACCTCATTTCGGCCTGACGCTCCCGGGCTGGCGCCCCGGCATTTGGAGGACATCGCGTGCTGCCCCGAGGGGCGTTTTCTAGGTTGGCAGGCCCGAGGGCAGTGCGAGATGGGCCCCAAGGGCGAAGCGATCCGCCCCGGCGCTTAGCCTGGGGCGATGCCCCGTCGGGAAGCTCGGTTCACCTGCCAGGAGTGCGGCCACGTGTCGCTCGCCTGGTCCGGCCGCTGTCCCGGCTGCCAAGAGTGGAACACGCTGGTCGAGGCGCCGAGCGGCGGCGCGGCGGCGCGGCGGCGCGGTCGCAGGGCCGGACCGGCGCCGCGTCCGGTACCGCTGCGAGAGGTGCAGGCCGAGGCGGCCGATCGCCTGGTCACCGGCATCGACGAGCTCGACCGCGTGCTCGGCGGCGGCCTCGTGCCCGGCTCGCTGGTCCTCCTCGGCGGGACCCCCGGAATCGGCAAGAGCACGCTCACGGGCATGGCGCTGGCCAACCTCGCCGGCGCCGGCGCCCGGACGCTCTACGTCTCCGGCGAGGAGTCTGCCGCCCAGGTCAGACTGCGGGCCGAGCGCCTGGGCGACGCCGCGCTGTCGGTGCCGGCGCTAGCGGAGTCGGCGCTCGAGCCGGTGCTGGCGGCACTCGAGGCCGAACGGCCGGCGGCCTGCGTGATCGACTCGATCCAGACCATGAACGCCGACGGGATGACGGGCGCGCCGGGCTCGGTGGGACAGGTCCGCGAGTGCGCCGCGGCGCTCGCCGCGGTGGCCAAACGCACCGGCACCGCGCTCGTGCTGGTCGGGCACGTGACCAAAGACGGGAGCCTGGCCGGCCCGCGGGTCCTCGAGCACCTGGTCGACTGCGTGCTCCGGTTCGACGGCGAGCGCGAGCGCTCCTACCGGACGCTGCGGGCCCTGAAGAACCGCTTCGGCGCGACCAGCGAGGTGGGGGTCTTCGAGATGCGGTCGGGGGGCCTGACCGAGGTGGCGGACCCGTCGGCGCGGTTCGTCGGCGAGGCGACCCGCTCCCCGGGCTCGGTGGTGTTGCCGGCGATGGAGGGCAGCAGGCCGGTCCTCGTCGAGGTCCAGGCGCTGGTCGCGCCGAGCGAGCTCGAGACCCCGCGCCGGATCGCAAACGGGGTGGACCGCAACCGCCTCAGCCTCGTCCTCGCCGTGCTCGCGCGCCACGCGCGGCTGCCGATCGGCGGCACCGACGTCTTCGTCAGCGTCGCCGGCGGTGTCCGGATCGACGAGCCGGGGGCCGACCTGGCGGTCGCGCTGGCGGTCGCCTCCGCCCAGCGCGGCCAGGCGCTGTTCGGCGAGGGCGACCGTCCGCTCGCCTGCTTCGGGGAGTTGGGCCTCACCGGGGAGCTTCGCCACGTCGGCCACCCCGACCGCCGGGTCGCCGAAGCGGAGAAATTCGGCCTCAGCCCGGTGCTGGGCCCGGAGTCGGGCGAAGAGGTGGCCGGTCTCAAGACGCTTGCGACCCTGAGGAGCGCCTTGAGCGCCGCCATGGGAAGCGGCGAGGCGGCTCAGCCGCTCCGCGACGCAGCCTGATCTGGGCTCGTAGGAGCGAGCATCGCCATGGGGCAGGCCGGTTGCCCGCCGAGGCGCATTGGTAGGTTGGCAGCGCCGAGGCGGGCAACCCGATGGGCGCCGCCGGCAGGTGCATGCGCGCTGCCACTACTTGACAGCCGCGAATCCGACCTCTCAACACGGGATTCGCCGATCCGCGCCCCAATGCGGCTTCTGCCATCATCGAAAGAGGATGTCGTCGCTTCCCGGGGATGAGTTGCAGGAGCTTTCAGAGCGCCAGGATCCCCGGCTGGTGCGGGCGCTCGACATGGTCGCCCCGGGGACGGCGCTGCGGGAGGGGATCGACAACATCGTCCACTCGCGGACCGGCGGCCTGATCGTCGTCGGCGACCCCGAGGACATCTCGTTCATGCTCTCGGGCGGGATCCGGCTCGAGGTGGACTACACCCCGGCGCTGCTCTACCAGGTGGCGAAGATGGACGGCGCCATCGTGCTCAACGCCGAGGCGACGAAGATCGCCTGGGCGAACGTCCAGCTCATGCCGGACCCGACGATCCTGTCGACCGAGACCGGCACCCGGCACCGGACCGCGGAGCGCGTCTCGAAGCAGACCGATGCGCTCGTGATCGCGATCTCCCAGCGCCGCGACGTCGTCTCCCTCTACGTCGAGAGTTCGAAGTACATCCTCCAGGACATCCCGGCCGTCCTCGCCAAGGCCAACCAGGGGCTGGCCACGCTCGACAAGTACCGGGCCCGCCTCGACCAGCTGGCCTCGCGGCTGACCGCGCTCGAGTTCGAGGGCGGCGGCGTCCTCTATGACGTCCTCGCGGTGCTCCAGAGGGCCGAGCTGGTAACCCGGATGGCGGTCGAGGTCGAGCGCTACATCGTCGAGCTCGGCACCGAGGGGCGCCTGATCGAGATGCAGCTCGAGGAGACGATGGTCGGCGTCGCCGCCGACAAGACGGCGCTCGCGCGCGACTACTCGGTCGAGGACTCCGAGGAGAATCTCGCCAACGTCCTCTCGGCGCTCGCGCACCTGCCGCACCAGGACGTCCTCGACTTCGGCCGCCTCGCCGAGCTGCTCGGCTACGACCGCAAGCTCAATACGCTCGACTTCCCGGTCGCGCCGCGGGGATACCGGATCCTCGGGCGCGTCCCCCGTCTTCCCAAGCTCGTCGTCCAGAAGATCATCCACGAGTTCGGCGGCCTCGAGGAGGTCCTGGCCGCCTCCGACGCGGACCTCGAGGCCGTGGACGCAGTGGGCCCGACGAGGGCCAAGGACATCCGCGAGGGCCTGCGCAGGCTCCAGGAAGTCGATCTGGTCGACCGCTATCTGCAGAGCTGACGGAGCCACGATGGCGCCGTCGAGAACCAAGAGGAGGAAGTCATCCCAGAGCTAGAAGAGGCGAGCGAGGCCGGTCTCGAGGGGGAAGTCGCCATCGTCTGCGACTTCGAGGAGGGCGACAAGGTCGTCTATCCGCACCACGGGGCCGGCCTGGTCATGAAGAAGGAGACGCGCGAGCTGATGGGGACCGAGCGTGAGTACCTCACGATCAAGATCCTCCACAACGAGCTCACCGTGATGGTTCCGTGCGAGAACGCCGGCACCGCCGGCCTGCGGCGGGTCTGCGACGAGGTTCAGATCAAGAAGGTTGTCGCGGTCCTTACCGACGAGGTCTCGGACATGCCGAAGAACTGGAACCGGCGCTTCAAGTACAACCGCGAGAAGATCAAGACCGGCGACATCTTCGAGCTCGCCGAGGTCGTCCGCAACCTCGCCATCCGGGAAATGGAGAAGGGCCTCTCCACCGGCGAGAAGCAGATGTACACGCGGGCCAAGAAGATCCTCGCGTCGGAGTTCATGTACGCGCTGGACACGGACGAGGAGGGGGCCGAGGAGTATCTGGACAACCTCCTCGAGGAGAGGTTCGCGGCAACTGCCTGACGCCGCGCGGCTCCCGTGAGCGGGACCGCCCAGGCAACCGCGCTGATCGCGGCCGCCGGCTCCGGAGCGAGGCTCGGAGCCGGCGGTCCGAAGGCGCTGGCGGAGGTGGGGGGAAAGCGGCTGGTGGAGTGGTCGCTGGAGGCGTTCGCGGAGTCCGGCGCGGTCGGTGAGGTCGTCGTGGTCGCGCCGCCGTCTCTCGTCTCTCGCCTCTCGTCGCTCGGGCCGAAGGTCGTGGCCGGAGGGGCGAGCCGGTCCGAGTCGGTCGCCAACGGGCTCGCGCACGTGGAGTCCGAGTTCGTCGTCGTCCACGACGCGGCGCGGCCGCTCGTCACCGCTGGGCTGGTCGATGAGGTGGTGGAGGAATTGGCCGAGCGCGCGGACCTGGCCGGCGTCGTCGCCGCCGCGCCGGTCACCGACACCGTCAAGGAGGCCGGGGGGGACCGGACCGTGGAGCGGACGCTCGACCGCCGGCGCCTGTGGGCGGTGCAGACGCCGCAGGCGTTCAGGACCGAGGCCCTGCGCGAGGCGCAGGCGGCCGGCGACCTCGCCGGCGCGACCGACGACGCGATGCTGGTCGAGCAGGCCGGCGGCCGCGTCGCGATTCACGAGGCATCGGCCGAGAACCTCAAGGTGACGACGCCCCTGGACCTGGAGGTCGCAGACCTCCTTCTCGCCCGACGCTAGCCCGATCCGCCGATGCGTTCGACGTCTGCCGCGACCATTCGGGTGAGGTCGAACGCATTGCGGGCCGGCGGGCGGGTTGCGGCCCCGGCGCGCGGGTAGCTGAAGGCGACCCCACCGAGGAGGCACCGCATGGACACGCCAGAGACGCCGGTCAGCCCCGCCCCGGAGCCCGACGAGACGTCGAGCGAGGACGCGCCGGACCAGGTCCCGCCGGCCTTCACGCCGGAGGAGCGCCCACCGGCGTCGCCCGGCGAGGAGCCCGGCCCCAGCGAGGAGGAGCCCCCGGCCACCGAGCGCGGCCGCGAGGGGGCCGAGCCACTCGGCGCCTAGGTCTACCGCGCCACCAGGCCCCAGACGAGGGCGCTGGCAAAGCAGATCTGCCCCACGCCGAGGGCAGTGCCCATGTTGGCGGCGCCGAGCAGCTCCGCCGCGGCGGTGCCCCCGGCGAGGGCGGCGAGCGCGAGGAGGGCGGTCAGCGCGGACCACCGACCGTGAGGCGGGCGCGGCGGCTGCGGCCGACCGGCAGGCCGGCGACCTCGCGGGCCTCGTCCGTCAGATGGCGCCGCCGGCGTCGCTGGTAGAGCTTGCGCTGGAGGAACAACGTCGCGACGCCCGCGCTGACGATGCCGGTCAGGTTGGCGGCCAGCTGGAGCATCGCCCCGATCCACTCGTCGCCGTCACCGAAGGCGGCGGCCACGCCGATGTTCGCCGCGGCGGGAATCGTAGTGACCGAGATCAGGACTCCGATCAGCGCGCCGGACTTGGTCGAGGTCAGCGACAGCGTGCCTGCAGCGCCGGCAAAGCAGGCGACGATCAGCGAGAAGGCGTCGGGATGGGAGATGAAGTCGGTCAGCGGGTTCTCGCCGGTGACGAAGCCCTCCGGCGTCAGGTCGACGGCTCTCACGAGCAGGGCGAACAGGAACGCCGCCGTGATCGCCAGGGGGAAGCCGACCGCCAGCGCCCGCAGCGACATCTCCGCCACGTCGCGCCGCCGCTGCACGATCGCCACGCAGAGCCCGGCGATCGGCCCGAACTCGGGTCCGACGACCATGGCCCCGATGATCAGGATCGGTGAGTCGAGGAGGATCCCGACCGATGCGATCAGGCAGGCCAGGACCATGAAGGCGAGGAAGTTCGGCCCCAGCGAGATGTCCTCCGACGTCCTCGCCTCGACCTCCTCCCAGACGACCGCGTCGGCGGGTGCGCCCTTCGCCGCCTTCTCCGCCCGCTCCGACGCGTCGGAGATCTCGGCGTCGATCTCCTCCAGGGCGATCGACCCCTCGCGGTGGATCTCGAGCTCTTTCAGGTCGGAGAGGATCACGCTCGCGTCCTCGCGGGCGACGTCGCAGAGGATCACGTCGCCCTCCGGCTTCTGCGCCGCGCCCGCCAGGTAGATCAGGTTGCAGGCCGACGGGGTCGCCTTGAGCAGGTCCAAGGCGTGATCGGACTGGTGGTTGGGCACGACGATCCGCAGGTGGACCATGGTGAAAAGCTACTGCGGCCGTGCTGACCGACTATCACCTTCACCTCCGGCCGGACGAGCCGGACACCCCGCCGGAGCGCTTCTTCACCGACGAGAACGTCGACCGCTACCGGGCGATGGCCGAGGAGGCGGGCATCACCGAGCTCGGGGCCTCCGAGCACGTCTACCGCTTCACCCAGTCCCTCGATCTCTGGCGCCACCCCTTCTGGGAAGAGCAGGCCCGCGACGACCTCGACGAGTACTGCGAGTTCATGCGGACCACCTCGCTGCGGCTCGGCGTCGAGTGCGACTTCGTCGCGGGCAGCGAGGACCGCACCGCGAACCTGCTCGACGCGCGGGACTTCGACTACGTCGTCGGCTCGGTCCACTTCATCCGCGGAGGGGCGGTCGACCACGAGGGCTGGGACGTCTGGGACGGGGAGGGAGACCCCGACGCAGTCTGGCGGCGCTACTTCGAGACCGTCGCCGAGGCCGCTCGCTGCGGCCTCTTCGACGTCCTCGCCCACCCCGACCTCGTCAAGGTCTGGGGTCGCGGCCGCCCCCGCCCCGCCCGCGATCCGCGCTTCTACTACGAGCCGGCGGTCGAGGCGATCGCCGAGAGCGGCATCGCGGTCGAGGTCTCGACCGCGGGACTGCGCAAGCCGGTCGGCGAGATCTACCCCGACCGTGCCTTCGCCGACATGTGCGTCGACGCCGGCGCCGCCTTCACGCTCTCCTCGGACGCCCACGTGCCCGAGCAGGTGGGATACGGATACGAGCGCGCGCTCGAGTTCCTCGACCGCCTGGGCATCCGCCAGATCTGCGCCTTCGAGGCAAGGCGACGCCGCCTCGTCCCGGTGGGGGAGGATGCCGGCGGATGAGCGTCGGCATCGGTTACGACAGTCATCGCTTCGCCGACGGGCGCCGGCTGGTGCTCGGCGGGGTCGAGATCGACCACCCGCGAGGGCTGGCAGGCCATTCCGACGCCGATGTCGTCAGCCACGCCGTCATCGACGCCCTGCTCGGTGCCTCGGGCGGTGAGGGCGACATCGGCACCCTCTTCCCCGACGACGAGGAGCGCTGGCGGGACGCCGCCTCGCTCGACCTGCTGCGCACGGTCGTCGGCACGGTCGCCGGCAGGATCGTCAACGTCGACGTCACCGTCGTCTGCGAGGAGCCGCGGATCGGCCCCCACAAGGCCGAGATGGAGCGCCTGCTCGCCGCGGCGACGTCGGCCCGGGTGAGCGTCAAGGCGACGACCAACGAGGGGATGGGCTGGATCGGCCGCGGCGAGGGCATCGCCTGCATCGCGGTCGCCCAGGTCGAGGACGGCTGAGTTCACGGGCGCGGGCCGGCGGTTGTGGTTAGCGCCCCCGGCGCCAGGGAAATAGTGTTCCCGAGGTGGACGTGGAGAACGTGAAGGGCCGTTTGCAGAACCCCTTCGGGCTGATCTCCGACGGTGTCTTCCAGGTGAAGGTGCTGACCGAGGCCGGGATGCTGAAGCCCGTGCGGCCGGACAAGCTCGCGCGCATGGGGCTGACCTTCGCGCGATGGGGGGCGACGCCCGCCACGGGCGCCGCGGTCACCGCGATCCAGTACCCGGACGAGGTCGCCGTCATCGACGAGAAGGGCGAGTTGACCTTCGAGCAGGTTCACCGTCGCTCGAACGCCCTCGCCCGCGCCTTCGAGAAGCGCGGCGTCGGCCCCGGCAAGGGGGTCGGGATCATGTGCCGCAACCACCGCGGGTTCATCGACGCGACCCTCGCCGCGGCCAAGCTCGGTGCCGGCTCTCTCTACCTGAACACCCAGTTCGCCGGCCCGCAGCTCGCCGAGGTGATGGAGCGCGAGGGCCCGGAGATCCTGGTCTACGACGAGGAGTTCGCGGAACTGCTCGAGGAGGTCGATGAGGACGTGACCCGGGTGGTCGGCTGGACCGACGGCGGGTCCAGGGAGCCGACGATCGACGAGCTGATCGAGGAGAGCGACGACTCCGACCTCAGCCCGCCGGCGGAGAAGCCGCGGTTCGTGATCCTCACCTCGGGCACGACCGGCACCCCGAAGGGCGCCCAGCGCTCGAGCCCGGACGGCCTCGGGGCTGTCGCGGCGCTGTTCGACGTCATTCCGTTCCGCAGCCGCGACCGGATGATGATCGCCTGCCCGCTCTTCCACTCGTGGGGCTTCACGCACTTCGTGCTCAGCCTGCCGCTCGCGTCGACGATCGTCCTGCGGCGCAAGTTCAAGGAGGAGGACACGCTGAAGACGGTCGAGGAGCATGACGCCAACGTCCTCGTCGTCGTCCCGGTCATGCTCCAGCGGATCCTCAACCTCGACGAGGAGACCTTGTCGAAGTACTCGCTGCCGAGCCTGCGGATCACCTCCGTCTCCGGCTCGGCGCTCCCGGGCGAGCTCGCCCTGAAGTGGATGGACCACTTCGGCGACAACATCTACAACCTCTACGGGTCGACCGAGGTCGCCTACGCGACGGTCGCCACGCCCGAGGACCTCCGCGCCGCGCCGGGCACCGCCGGGCGACCGCCGCGGGGCACGATCGTGCGCCTCTACGACGATGACGGCAACCCGGTCGAGGAGGGCGAGAGCGGGCGGATCTTCGTCGGCAACGACATGCAGTTCGAGGGCTACACCGGCGGTGGCAGCAAGGACGAGATCGACGGTCTCCTCTCGAGCGGGGACATGGGGCACTTCGACGAGGAGGGCCGCCTGTTCATCGACGGCCGCGACGACGAGATGATCGTCAGCGGTGGCGAGAACGTCTTCCCCCGGGAGGTCGAGGACCTCCTGTCCGACCACGACGCGATCGCCGAGGCCGCCGTGATCGGCATCGAGGACGAGGAGTTCGGCCAGCGGCTCAAGGCGTTCGTCGTCCTCAGCGACGGCAAGGACGCCGGGGAGGACGAGCTGAAGAAGCACGTCAAGTCCAACCTCGCGGGATACAAGGTGCCGAAGGAGGTCGAGTTCCTCGACGAGCTGCCCCGCAACGCGACCGGCAAGATCCTCAAGCGGGAGCTGAAGGAGCGCGAGGCGGAGAAGCCGGGGCGGGAGGTCCAGAACACCTGAGCGGCGCGACCGCCGCCGGGCCGAGGATCGCCGCGGTCCGGATCGGCGGGCCGGAGGAGCCGTGGCGTGAGTGCGGCTTCGCGGCGGACGCCGGGACGGCCGCGGTGGGGGCCGTGCGGCTCGTCTTCGACGCCCGGGCCGGAGCCGGCATCCGCGGTTGGGAGCTGACGAATGCCGAGGGGGGCGAGGTCGACGGCCTGCCGACCGGGCGCGGCGACCCGGCCTCTGAGCCCGGCAGGCACCCCAATGGGGCAGTCCGGGTCGATCACCTCGTCGTCCTCACGCCCGACCTCGGCCGCACGACCTCGGCTCTCGGAGCGGCGGGCCTCAGCCTCCGCCGGGTCCGCGAGGCCGCCGAGCCG
>DATFPK010000128.1:0-41660 GCA_035264885.1 Solirubrobacterales bacterium | reverse complement strand
ACGGTGGCGGGGATGGAGGCCGCGACGGTCAGCTACCCCGGCTTCGAGGCCGACCTGGCGCGCCTCGCGACCTAGCCGGAGCTTTCCTCGTCCTGGTTGCGCAGGTTCGGGTGCCCCGGCCCCGGCCACGGGGCCAGCATCAGAAGGAGCCGGGAGTCCTCGGTCGCGCGCACGGCGTGCCGCTCCTGCGGCTCCCAGATCGCCATCAGCCCCGCGCTGCCGGCCGCGGTCTCTCCGGAGGCGTCCTCCAGCTCCACTCGTCCCGAGATCACCACGAGGAGCGCCCGCTCGTGTACCTGGTGCTCGCCGAGCTCCTCCCCGGAGGGAAGCTGGATGACGATCGCGCGCCCGGCTTCCTCGGACTCGATCACCTCCGGCTGGTGGGGCTTGACTTCGAGGTTGGCGAGGTCCCAGATCTGCATCGATCCTCCGAAGGTCGGGTGGCGCGGGAAACATATCCCCAGCGCAGGCCTTGCAAACCCTCGCCGCCGTCGCCCGGCGCGGCCGCGACTACCCTGCCGCCATGGTCATCGCGATCGACGGCCCGGCCGGAGCCGGCAAGTCGAGCGTCGCCCGCGGAGTCGCCGACGCGCTCGGCTGGACGTACCTGGACTCCGGCGCGATGTACCGCTGCGTCGCCCTGGCGGCGCTCGAGGACGGCGGCGACCTCGACGACCCGGAGGCGATGGGGAACGTGGCCCGCCGGACCGTGATCGCACTCGACGGTGGCGGCACCCGCCTCGAAGGGCGCGACGTCAGCGCCGAAATACGCGAACCGCGGGTCACCGAGGCAGCGTCGCGCGTGTCCGTTCATCCCGGAGTGCGCGAGGCGCTGGTCGAGCACCAGCGGCGGCTGATCGCCGAGGGCCGCTACGTCGCCGAGGGGCGTGACATCGGCACCGTCGTCAGCCCCGACGCGCCGCTCAAGGTCTTCCTCACCGCAGGCGACGAGGAGCGGGCACGGCGTCGCGCCGAGCAGAGCGGCGAGCCGGTCGGCCAGGTGCTGCGCGCCCAGGCCGAGCGGGATGCCCGCGACCGCAAGCGTCCCCACGGCGCCCTGCGACCGGCCGCCGACGCGGTCGAGCTCGACACCTCAGGAGTGGCCCTCCCCGAGGTGGTCGAGCGGGTCGTCGCGCTCGCGCGCGAGCGGGGTCTGGCCTGATGGAGACGGCCGCGCGTGGTTGGGTGCCGACGGTCGCCGTGGTCGGGTTCCCCAACGTCGGCAAGAGCACCCTGGTGAACCGCCTCGCCGGCCTGCGCGACGCGGTGACGCACCCCGAGGCGGGCGTGACGCGGGACCGCAAGCGCCTGCCGTGCGAATGGAACGGCCGCCGGTTCTGGCTGCTCGACACCGGCGGGATCGACATCGCCGACGAGGGAGAGCTGGCCCGCGACGTCCGCGAGCAGGCGCAGCGGGGCATGGCCGAGGCGGAGGTGATCGTCCTCGTCACCGACGGCCGGGCCGGGCTCGGCGCCGGCGATGCCGACCTGGCGCGGACCCTGCGGGCGGCGCCGCAGCCGGTGATCGTCGCCGTCAACAAGGCCGACCGGCCCGGCGACGAGCACCTGACCGCGGAGTTCCACAAGCTCGGGCTCGGAGACCCGGTTGCGATCTCGTCCACCCACGGCCTGGGGACGGGTGACCTCCTCGATCGGATCGTCGAGGCGCTGGGACCGGTACGGGAGGCGGAGGAGGAGGACGACGACACGGTCCGCGTCGCGGTGATCGGGCGTCCCAACGTCGGCAAGTCCTCGCTCGTGAACGCCCTCCTCGGGACCGACCGGGTGATCGTCTCCGAGAGGGCCGGGACCACTCGCGACGCGATCGACACGGACGTCGAGGTCGACGGGCGGCGGGTGTCGCTGATCGACACGGCGGGGCTGCGCCGTCGCTCCAAGGTCGCCGGCACCGTCGAGTACTACGCGCAACTCCGCTCCGAGCGCGCGGCGGAGCGGGCCGACGTGGCGATGGTCGTCTGCGACGCCGGCGAGGGGGTGACGGCCGAGGACCTGCGGGTTGCCGACCTGGCGATGCGGACGGGCTGCGCGACCCTCCTCGCCCTCAACAAGTGGGATATCGGCAAGACCGACCTCGAGGACGCCAAGGCCAGGGTCCGCCGCAAGCTGCGCCTCCGGCCCGCCGTCGTGACCCTCTCCGCGAAGACCGGGCGCAACGTCGCCGGCCTCCTGCCCAAGGCGCTGGCGCTGGCCGACCGGGCGTCGCACAGGATCCCGACGCCGGAGCTGAACCGGTTCGTGGCCGACGCGGTCGCCAGGACGCCGCCGCCGGCGCGGCGCGGCCGCCGGCTCCGCCTCTACTACGCCGCCCAGATCGAGGAGTCGCCTCCGCGGTTCGCGATCCAGGTCAACGACCGCCGGGTGCTGACCCGCGACTGGGCGTTCCACCTCGAGAACCGGCTGCGTGAGGAGTACGGCCTCGAGGGCGTGCCGCTGGTGATCGACTTCGTCCCGCGGACCCGCCGCGGGGGCCGGCGGGCGGCTGCCGCCAGGCCTGCCGAGGCCGCGGCCGGGGAGGACGGTTCCTAGTAGCTTCGCGGCGGTGCCGCGCCTGCCCCGACCGTCCCGCCCGCGAAACCCGCTCGCCGGGCGCCCGCCCGGCTTCCGCCGCCGCGCCGCCGCGGTCGCCGGCGTCCTCTCGCTCTATCTGCTGATCCGGTTCGCCCCGCTCCCCGGGATCCCGTGCGGGCTCTCGGCGGTCAAGGATTGCGACACCGAGCCGGCCGCGATCTCGCTGGTGCCGGCCGACGCCTACGCCTACGGCCACATCGAGCTCGACACGGGCGACGACCAGGTCGCCGCGGCGGCAGACCTCGTGGCGAAGCTGCCCGACTTCGAACAGATCCTCCAGGGGAGTGCGCAGGCGGGCGGTCTCTCCACCGGGATCGACCTGCGCGACCAGCTGGAATGGGTCGGAGACGAGGCGGCGTTCGCGGTCCTCCCCGGCCGGTCCGGCGCGCCGCTGCCGGTGGCCCTGCTCGAGATCGGCGACGAGAAGGGGGCGGAGCAGTTCGCGGGCCAGAGCGGGTTGGCGAGCGCCCGACGCGGCGGCTTCCTGGTCCTCGGCGACGGCGCCGCGGTCGGCACGTCGACCGCCGCCGAGTCCGGCGCGGAGTCCCTGGAGGACGACCCCGCGGCAGCCGACGTTCTCGGTGCGCTGCCGGACGACCGCCTCGCCGACGCCTACGTCTCCGAGGACGGGGTCGACCAGCTGCTCCAGGGCCGCGGCGGCCTCGCGGCCCAGCTCGACACCTTCGCCGACTACGGCGCGAGCACCGGGATCGGTGCGGCGCTCGTGGCCGCGGACGACGGCATCGCCCTGCACCTCCACTCCGCGCTCGACCCCGAGCGGGTCGAGGCAGCGCCGGGCTTCTTCACCGCCTTTCCGTCGTTCGAGCCGGGCCTGGCTGACGCGCTGGCTCCCGACACGTTGGCGGCGTTGTCCATCGGCGATCCCTCGAAGACCGTCCGGTCCCTGCTCGAGCAGGCCGACGCCGCGGTGCCCGGCATCGCCGGCGCCTTCGACCGGCTCAACGCCGACCTCCAGCGCCAAGGCGCCGTCGACCTCGAGCGCGGCCTGCTGCCGCTCCTGGACGGCGAGGCCGTCGCGGCGGTCGCTCCGGGCGGCCGGATCCCCTACGTGACGATGGTCTTCGACGACGTCGAGGAGGCGCCGGTGCGCGAGGCGGTGGCCCGGCTCCAGGGTCCGCTGATCGCGGCGATCGACCCCGCCCGCAGCGGCGTCGCCCCGACGTTCTCCCAGCGCAGGGTCGACGACGTCGTCGTCCGCGGCCTGCGGCTGGCGCCGGGCGTCGACCTCACCTACGCGATCTTCGACGGCAGGCTGGTGATCGCCACCGACTCGAGGGGGGTCGAGCAGGCGATCGAGGGGGAGGATTCGCTGGCCGGCACCGACAGCTTCGAGACCGCGGCCGCGGGCTCCACCGACGGGGTGTCGGCGCTAGTCTTCCTCAACCTTCAGGGGCTGGTCGAGCTGGCGGAGCCGATCGGGCTTGCCGAGATCGTCGCGGGCTTTCGCTCCGACCTCGAGAGGCTCAAGGCGCTCGGCCTGACGACCCGCAGCGACGAGGACAGCCTGGATACGGAGATCTTCCTTGAGATCCGCTGAGAAAGAGGAAACGCGCAGATGAGTGAGATCGAGAAGCTCGCCGAGGGCGAGTTCCTGTTCACGTCGGAGTCGGTCACCGAGGGCCATCCGGACAAGATCTGCGACCAGATCTCCGACGGCGTGCTCGACGCGGTCATGCGCGACGACCCGAGCGGTCGGGTGGCATGCGAGTGCCTCGTCAACACCGGCTTCGTCGTCGTCGCCGGGGAGATCACCACCGAGACCTACGTCGACATCCCCACGATCGCCCGCGAGACGATCAACCGGATCGGCTACGACCGGCCGGAGTACGGGTTCGACAGCAAGAGCTGCGCCGTGCTCACCGCGATCGACGAGCAGTCGCCGGACATCGCGCAGGGCGTCGACGAGGCCTACGAGCTGCGCACCGACCCCAACGACGACGACGAGCTCGACCGGGCCGGGGCCGGGGACCAGGGAATGATGTTCGGCTACGCGACCCGCGAGACGAAGGCCCTCATGCCGATGCCGATCCAGGTGGCCCACACCCTGGCCAAGCGGCTCGCCGAGGTCCGCAAGGCGGGCGTCATCCCCTACCTCGGCCCCGACGGAAAGACCCAGGTGACCGTCCGCTACGAGAACGGGACGCCGGTCGAGATCACCAAGGTCCTGATCTCCACGCAGCACGCCGAGGACATCGACGGCGGGTCCCTGATCAAGACCGACCTCTGGGAGCACGTCGTCGAGCCGGTCCTCCACGGCGAGTACAAGGAGCTCTTCACCGAGCGCGAGCTGCTGTCCAACTTCCTCGTCAACCCCACCGGCAAGTTCGTGATCGGCGGTCCGGTCGGCGACGCCGGCCTCACCGGCCGCAAGATCATCGTCGACACCTATGGCGGAGCCGCCCGACACGGCGGCGGCGCGTTCTCGGGCAAGGACCCCTCGAAGGTCGACCGCTCAGCCGCCTACGCGACTCGTCACGTGGCCAAGAACGTCGTCGCGGCCGGCTTGGCGGACCGCTGCGAGGTCCAGGTCGCCTACGCGATCGGGGTCGCTCGCCCCGTCTCGGTGATGGTCCAGACCTTCGGCACCGGCAAGCTCTCCGACAACCAGATCGCCGCCTTGGTGCAGGAGGAGTTCGATCTCCGGCCGGCGGCCTTCCGCCGCTACCTCGACCTGCACCGGCCGATCTTCCAGAAGACCGCCGCCTACGGGCACTTCGGCCGCGACGACGGCGACTTCACCTGGGAGCGGACCGACCGGGCCGACTCGCTGCGCCGCGCCGCCGGTCTCGAGGCCGGCGCCGAAGCCGGCGCCCGCGTCTAGGGCGGCCTAGGCCGGCGGCGCCTGCTGCTGCTCCGGATGACCCTGCGGCTCGCCGAGGCCGCTCGATCCGGCGGCGCCGTGGCCGGTGGCCGTGTCGACCTGGTGGACGACGTCCTGGGGGTCGGCGACGCCGGCGAAGATGAAGTTGTAGTCGTCGCCTGCGGCGGTGTCGAAGTCGACGTCGCCGATCTGCATCAGCCGCTGGAATGCGCTCTGGTTGTAGTTGACGTTCTGCACCCGCTCCAGCCGGGTCTCCTGGACCTCCCGGGAGACGATTCCCCGTTTGATGTTGAGCCGCCGGTCGGTGATCGTGTAGGTCGTCGCGACCCGCTTGATGAACCCCACGAGGACGGTGACCACGAGGACCACGAGGACCACGAGGAAGACGAGGCCCTCGTTGACCGAGTCGTCGGCGAGCCGGGTGAAGAGCGCGACGAGGGCGCCGAGGATCGCGGCGATCAGGAGCCCCCTGAGGTAGAAGCCGAGGATCGCCCGCCAGGACGGGTGGCCCTCGAAGATGACCTGCTCGCCTGGGTGCAGATTGATGCTCACGGGCAACCTCCGCCGGTAGGGACCGAGCCGTTCGCTCGCCTCTCGGCCGGAGCATATGCGCTCCCGCGTCCGTTCCGGCGCCTACGGTGAGGCCCATGGCGATCGCCAAGGTCGAGCCGCTGACGACGGCCCGCGCGCTGCGCGGGCCGTTCGACTACCACCTGCCCGAGAAGATGGCCGGGGTGGGCGTCGGCAGTGTGCTCCGGGTCCCATTCGGGCGCCGCCGGATCCTCGGCGTCGTGGTCGACCTGGCCGAGGCCTCGGATCTGCCGCCCGAGCGGCTCGCCGAGCCCGTCGAGGCGCTCGAGGCGGGCGCGCCGCCCGACCTCGTCCGGCTCGGGCTCTGGGTGGCGCGGGAATACTGCTCGACGCCGTCGCGCGGTCTCCAGCTGGTCCTGCCGCCCGGTACGGGGGCGGCCGGCCAGCGGGTCCGCTCGCGTCAGGAGCTTCGCGGCGAGATCACGCCCGCCGGGCTGGGCGCGCTGGAGGGCTCGGAGCGTCTCGGCCATCGCCAGCGGGCCGTGCTCGAGACCCTGCAACACGAGGGCGAGGTCGCGGCCGCGCGCCTGGCTGCCGTCGCCGGCGCCGATCGCGCGGCGCTGCGGCGGCTCGAGGACCGCGGGCTGATCGCGACCCGGCGGTCGGCGGTCCGACGCCGACCGCCGTCGCCGAACCTGGCCGGCGCCCCCTCCGCCCCCGACCTGAACGCCGAGCAGCGGGTCGCCGTCGCCGCCCTTACGGCGGCGCTCGACGGAGACGCCGGTGCGCAGCGCGAGGTCCTCCTCCACGGAGTCACCGGCTCGGGCAAGACCGAGGTGTATCTGGCGGCCGTCGAAGCGGCGTTGGCCCGCGGCCGCGGCGCGATCGTCCTCGTCCCCGAGATCGGCCTGACGCCCCAGGCGGTGGCCCGCTTCCGGGCCCGGCTCGGCGACCGCTTCGCTGTGCTCCACTCGGCGCTGCGGCCAGGCGAGCGCTACGACGAGTGGCGCCGGCTCCGCGGCGGCGAGGCGAGTGTCTGCGTCGGCCCCCGGTCAGCCGTGTTTGCTCCCGTGGCCGACCTCGGGCTCGTCGTGATCGACGAGGAGCACGATTCCTCTTACAAGCAGGAGGGCGATCCCTGCTACGACGCCCGAACGGTCGCCCGCCGCCGCGCCGCCGCGGCCGGCGCGGTACTCGTCGCCGGTACCGCCACGCCCCGCCCGGAGACCTGGCTCGAGCTACCGCGGGCCGAGCTGCCGAACCGGGTCGACGGCCTGCCGCTGCCCCCGGTCGAGCTGACCGACATGAGGGAGGCGAGCCCGCGCGGCGGTCCGCTCCACCCCGCCACCTGGGAAGCCCTGGAGCGGGTCCGCTCCCGGGGCGAGAAGGCGATCGTCCTGATCAACCGCCGCGGATTCGCCCCGTGGCTGACGTGCCGCTCCTGCGGCCACCACTGGGGGTGCCCGAGCTGCGACGTGTCTCTGATCACCCACCGCGACAGCGGTCGCCTGGTCTGCCACCACTGCGCACATTCCGAGCCGCTGCCCTCGGTCTGTGGTGAATGCGGCTCGACCACCCTCGCGCAGGCCGGTGCCGGCACGGAGAAGATCGAGGCCCTGCTCGCCGAGCGCCTCGCTCCGGTGCCGGTCTTCCGGCTCGACGCCGACACCGCTGCGCGCCCGGGCGCGCACGCCGAGATCCTCGCCCGGTTCGGCGAGGCGCCGTCCGGCGTCCTGATCGGGACCCAGATGGTCGCCAAGGGCCACGACTTCCCCGAGGTGACCCTGGCGGCGATCCTCGACGCCGATGCCACCCTGCGCTTCCCCGACTTCAGGGCCGAGGAGCGGACCTTCGCGATGGTCGCCCAGCTCGCCGGGCGCAGCGGCCGCGGCGCGACCGGCGGCGGGGTGATCGTCCAGACGCTCGCCCCCGACGCGCCGAGCATCTCCGCGGCCGCCCGCCACGACGCCCCCGGCTTCCTCGCCGGTGAGCTCGAGCGGCGGCGTTTGCTCAACTACCCGCCGTTCTCCCACCTCGTCCGGGTCAACTTCGCCGCCGAGCGCGAGGATCGGGTTGACGCCGCGGCGACCGAGCTCGCGGCCCGGCTCGAGGCCTCGGTTCCCGGCGACACGTCGCTGCTCGGGCCGGCGCCGATGTTCCGGGTCCGCGATCGCCACCGGCGCCGGCTGATGCTGAAGGCGGAAGACCGCCGGGGCACGATCGGCGCCGTCCGCGAGGCGGTCGAGGCGCTAGCCGCCGCCCGGGAGCTGCGTGACGTCGCGATCGGTGTCGACGTCGATCCGCATTAGCGCGCCCCTTAGACTCGGGCCGCGTGACCGACCACGCCGACACCGAGGTCGAGCAGGCCGAGACCGAGGAGACCCAGGCGCTCGATCCCGAGCTGCTGGAGCGGCGCGACGCCGCTCTCGCCCAGGTCGTCAAGTACGGGGACCCCGTCCTACGCAGCAGGGCATCGCCGGTCGAGAGCTTCGACGAAACCCTACGCGGCGAGGTCGAGCGGATGGTGGCGATCATGCACGACGGGCTCGGCGTGGGCCTCGCCGCCACGCAGCTCGGAATGCTGCGCCGGCTGCTTGTCTTCCAGGCCGGGATGGATGCCGAGCCGCGGGCCCTCGTCAACCCCGAGATCCAATGGGCCTCGCAGGAGCTGGCGGTCGCCGAGGAGGGCTGCCTCAGCATCCCGCGGGTCTCGCTCGACGTCGAGCGGCCGCTGCATGTCCGGGTCACCGGCAGGGACGAGCGCGGCGAGGCGGTGCTGATCGAGGCGTCGGGGCTCGAGGCCCGTGTCCTCCAGCACGAGATCGACCATCTCGACGGGGCCCTGATCCTCGACCGGACGACCCGGGAGCAGCGCAAGGGGGCGTTGCGGGCACTGCGCGAGGGCGGGTCCTACACGCCGCCGGTCGAAGAGGAAGAGGACGCAGCGGCTGCGGCCGAGGCGTGAGCCGCACCGCCTACCTCGGAACCTCCGAGTTCGCGGCCCGGGTCCTGCGGGTTCTGGCCGAGTCCAAGCACCGCCCGGCGCTCGTGGTCACGCCGCCGGACCGCCCGAAGGGCAGGGGCCGCCGCACCGCGCCGCCGCCGGCCGCGGACGCCGCCCGCGAGCTCGGCATCGACGTCCTCCAGACCGCTGACGTGAGCTCGGACGGGGCGATCGCCCGGCTGCGGCACGTCGCCCCCGACGTCGTCGCCGTCTGCGCCTTCGGCCAGCTGATCCGCGAGCCGCTGCTCTCCGAGGTCGAAGGTCTGAACGTGCATCCCTCGCTGCTGCCGCGCTGGCGCGGAGCGGCGCCGATCGAGCGGGCGATCATGGCCGGCGACCGCGTGACCGGGGTCTGCGTCATGCGCGTCACCGCCGGGCTCGACTCCGGCCCGGTCGCGCTCTGCGAGGAAGTGGAGGTGGAGCCCGGCGAGGACTTCGGCGCCCTGTCCGGCAGGCTGGCCGGGATCGGCGGCGAGCTCCTGGTCCGGGCGCTCGACCTCCGCGACCGGGGCGAGCTCGCCCTGACTGATCAGGACGAGCAGGGTGCCACCTACGCCGAGAAAATCGACCCCGCCGACCGCCGCCTCTCCCCGCGCGAGCCGGCCGACGAGCTGGAGCGCCGGGTCCGGGCGCTCAACCCGCACGTCGGCACGTTCCTCGAGACCGGCGACGGCCAGCGGCTCGGCGTCAAGCGGGCCGAGCCGGTTCCGGAGTCAGACCTGGCCCCCGGTCAGCTCGCCGCGCGCGACGGCAGGCTCCTGCTCGGCACCGGGCACGGGGCTCTGTCCCTCGAGGTCGTCCAGTCGCCGGGCGGCCGGCCGCTCCCGGCCGCCGACTGGTTGCGGGGCAACGACCCGCCGCCGAGCGTGCCTGCGGCGTGAGCACCGCGCCCCGCGAGGTCGCCTTCCGGGTGGTGGGGGAGACCTTCGAGGACGGCGCCTTCACCGACCTCGCCTTCCGTGCCGCCGCCGACTCCGCCGGCCTCGAGGGCCGCGAGCGCGCCCAGGCGCAGCGGCTCGCCTATGGCGCGGTCCAGCGCCTCGGCACCTCCGACGCGCTGGTCCGCCGCCTCGCGGGGCGCTCGCCGCGCCTGCTCGACCCGCCGGTGCGCACGGCGCTCCGGCTGGGGTTGTTCGAGCTGCTGTTCAGCGACGCGACCCCCGACCGCGCCGTCGTCAACGAGGCGGTGGATCTGGTCAAGGCTGCGGGCGCCGCCCACGCCGCCGGATTCGTCAACGCGGTCCTGCGCCGGGCGGGGCGCGAGCGGGAGGAGTTGATCGCACTGCTCGCCGACGACTCCGATCCCGAGTCGGCGAGCGTCGCCCACTCGGTGCCGCGCTGGCTGGCCGAGCTGTGGTGGAAGGAACTCGGGCCGCAGGCGGCGCGACCGCTGCTCGCGGCCGGCAACCGCGCTCCGGAGAGGGCCTTCCGCGTCAACCCGGGCCGGGTGAGCCGCGCGGAGGCGATCGAGCGCCTGCGGACGGCCGGCGCCGCGGCCGTGGCGGCCGATGGCCCGTGGCCTCTGGCGGCGCCCGAGATCCTGGTCGTCGAGCGCGGCATCGCGCCGGCGCTGCCGCTGGTCGGGGGCGGGCTGCTGACTCCGCAGTCCCGCGCCTCGGCCGGCGTCGTCGAGGCACTCGACCCCCAGCCTGGGGAGCAGGTGCTCGACCTCTGCGCCGGTCCCGGCACCAAGACCGGCCAGATCGCCGCCCGGGTCGGCAAGCGGGGCAATGTGGTCTCGGTCGAGGTCGACGAGGCCCGGGCCGGGGAGGTCGCCCGGCAGGCCGAGCGGCTGGGGCTGCGCAACGTCACGATCTTCGAGGTCGACGCCGCCGAGACGGTCCTGGACCGCGGCTTCGACCGAGTGCTGCTGGATGCGCCCTGCTCGGACCTGGGCACGCTCGCGGCCCGGCCCGATGCGCGCTGGCGGAAGTCGCCGGAGGGAATCGCCCGGCTCGTCCGGCTTCAGGAGACGGTGCTCGCCAACGCTGCCCGCGCGCTGCGCCCGGGCGGGATCCTCGTCTACTCGACCTGCACGATCTCGCGGGCCGAGAACGAGGAGCGGGTGGCGGCGCTCCTGGCCGCCGCGGGGGAGGGAGACCTGCCGCTGCTCGAGACCGAAGACCTCGGTTCCCGCTCGCCGGACGTCGCCTCCCCGCAGGACCCGCGCTTTCTCCAGACCCGGCCCGATCTCCACGGAACCTCCGGCTTCTTCGTCGCTCGGCTCCGCAGGGCAGACGGCTGAGCCGCGCGCCGGGCCGGCCGAGCCGTCTATCGTCGAGGCCGTGATCGAGGAGACGACGTGACCGAACCCGGCGAGACGGCGGGGGCGCCCGCACGAGGCGAGAACGCCCTGCGCCGCCCGCCCTGCCCTGGCTGCGGCGAGCCGTGGCTGCGCCCGACGCAGCTCCCCGGGCGCTTTCGCTGCGTGTACTGTCTTCGGCGCTACGAGCTGGTCTCGCAGTGCCCGAACTGCGGCGAGCACCAGACGATTGCGCGGATGAGTCATACGGAGGACATGACCTGCCAGCACTGCCGTCACTCGATGCTCGAACCCGTCTAGTGGGCGGCGCCGCCGGCTGATGGAGGCAGCGACGGAGCCCGCCGCCGCGCGGCGTGATCTCTACGGCTCGAAGCGCGTCGCGCCCTCGATCCTCTCCGCCGACTTCTCGCGGCTTGGCTCCCAGGTGGCGGAGGTGATGAGCGCCGGCGCCCGGGTGATCCACGTCGACGTGATGGATGGGCACTTCGTCCCGCCAATCACGATCGGCCCGCTGGTGGCGGGGTCGGTCGCCGACCAGGTCCACGAAGCCGGCGGCGTGGTCGACTGCCACCTGATGATCGAGGCTCCGGAGGGCCAGCTCGCCGAGTTCGCCCGGGCCGGAGCCGACTCGATCACGATCCACGCCGAGGCGACGCCCCACGCCCACCGAACCCTCGGCGCGATCCGCGAGCTCGGCTGCCTCGCCGGCATCGCCCTCAACCCCGGCACGCCGGCCGAGGCCGTCGCCGAGCTGCGCGGCATGGCAGACATCGTCCTCTGCATGACCGTCAACCCGGGCTGGGGCGGCCAGGCGTTCATCGAGACCTCACCCGACAAGGTGTCCCGCCTGGCGGCGCTGGCCGGCGGCGCCGCGATCGAGGTCGACGGAGGCATCGACCCTTCGACCGCCGGCTCGGTCGCCGGCGCCGGCGCCAACCTCTTCGTCGCCGGCTCGGCGGTGTTCAAGGCGAGCGACCCGGCCTCCGCGTACACGGCGATCGCCGACGCAGCAGGCGCCGAATAGTCGAAACGTCTCAAGGTGAAACCGCCGCGCCCGGACGCGGCGGATTTCGCCGCGCCCGGACGCGGGAGCGAGGGCCGCAGAAGATCCGGACTCTGGGGGTGGTCCGAGCGGGAGCAGAGGACGTGGCGGATTTATCTGACTAACCCGCTGCCCTCAAGGCCCCCGCCAACTCCTGCAGCCACGCCCGCTCGCCCCCGTCGTCGCTGCGCCGGGCGCGGTCCTCGCACCAGGCCGCGAGGGTGCGGCGACCCCCGAGGGCGGTCAGGCCGCCACCGGTGACGGCGTGGCGGCCGTCGATCAGCTGGACCAGCGCGCCGGGACGGTCGCGGCGGATCCGCAGCGGCGTCGCCACCGCGATGCCGTTGACCTCGGTCGGCGGCGAAGCGTCCTCGCCCGCCCGCGCGGGGCGGACGGAGAAGATCTGGGGGGCCCCGCGGGGCGGCAGCGACGGCACCCGCGGCTCGCCGATCGGCCCTTCGCGCCAGCGCCGAGCCATCCCCTCGACCTCCTCGCGAACTCCGCCGCGGAGGACGATGTGGAGCTCGTCCCCCTCCTCGATCGTGGTCGACCCCCGGGGCGGGATCGCCTGCCCCTCGCGGACGATCACGTTAACGAGCGCCTCCCGCGGCAGCCCCAGCTCGCGGACCGGATGCCCCGCCGCCGCGGCGCCTGGCTCGACCCCGTGGACGACGATCTCGCCGCCGAGGGCGCGGATCCGCCCGGACTCCAGCAGCCGCTGCGGGATTGCCGGCTCGTCGGTCGTCAGTCGCAGCCGGCGGGCAAGCGGCTCGAAGGTCGCTCCCTGGACCAGCGTCGATGTCACGACGACGAAGAAGACGATGTCGAAGATCTGGCCTCCCGCGCCGACCCCGGCGGCGACGGGGAAGGTGGCGAGCCAGATCGGCGTCGCTCCTCGAAGGCCGGCCCAGCCGAGCATCAGGCGCTCCCGCAGGTCGAATGGCGCCGGCAGGCTCGCCAGGACAGCGGCCACGGGCCGAGCGACGAGGATGAGGACCGCGGAGAGCAGCAGGCCCTTCGCGGCGATCTCGTCGAGGTGGCTGGGGAAGACGAGCAGGCCGAGCATCAGGAAGAGCGAGATCTGTGCGATCCACCCCAGGCCCTGGTGGAAGGCGACGATCGTCCGGCGCCCCGGTAGGTCGGACCGTCCGAGCGCCAGCGCCGTCAGGTAGACGGCAAGCAGGCCGGACCCGCCGGCGACCTCGGTCAGGCCGTAGGTGATCCCGGCCACCGCCAGCGACGCCACCGGATAGATCCCCGACGTCGGCAGGGTCAGCCGGCAGAAGGCGGCCTGTGCGGCCCGGCCGAGCAGCAGGCCGAGCGCCACCCCGATCGCCAGCTTGCCCGCGAACAGGAGCAGCATGTCGGCGGCCCCGTAGCCGGGCTCCTCGATCCAGTGGATGAAGCCGAGGACGAGCAGGAGCGCGACCGGGTCGTTCATGCCCGATTCGCCCTCCAGCGATCGCGCCAGGGGGCGCTCGAGGTTCGATCCACGCAGGACGGCGAAGATCGCGGCGCTGTCGGTCGCAGCGACGGCGGCGCCGATGATCAGCGCGTCGAGGGTGTCGAAACCGAAGATCCACTTCGCCGCCAGGCCCGAGATCGCCGCCGTGACGACCGTGCCCACCAGGGCGAGCGACATCGCGGTGCCGAGCACCGGGCGGATCTCCCGCCAACCGGCGGTCAGTCCGCCCTCGAAGAGGATCAGTACCAGGCCGACCGTCCCCAGCGCCCTCGCGAGCTCGACGTCGTCGAACTCGATGCCACCGAGGCCGTCCGAGCCGAGCAGCATTCCCAGCCCGAGGAAGAGCAGGAGGCCCGGGACGCGCACGCGGTCGGCGATCAGGGCCGCCCCGATCCCGGCGGCGAGGAGCGACCCGGCGAGGAGGATCAGCTCCGCGTCGTGGCCCTCGATGGCCGCGAGCATCAGCTCAGCTCGTCCGCCGCCGCCAGCCGCGTCTCGAGTTCCTGGGTCGAGCCCTGCCTGGGCACGTCGCCGGGCTCCTCCACCGGGTTGACGTAGAGCCGGTGGAGCAGGAAGCAGAGCAGCGCCGCGGCAGCGGTGAAGCCGACCTCGGTTCGCAGGAACTCGTCCTCGACGATCGGCACCAGGTTCCAGAGAACGAAGGCGACCGCGCAGGCGATCCAGCGGATCGAGGAGCGCCGCACCTGGCCCTGGGCGAGGACCGCCGCGTTGATCGAGACCGATGCGAGGTAGAGGCCCATTCCGGCGGTGACGATCAACAGGTCCTCGCGCGGATAGGTGAACTTGTCGCTCCAGGCGATCTGCATCAGCGCCGGTCCCGCCACGGCCAGCACGAGGGCCGCGGCGGCGGTGAAGACGGCGACCCCCGCCAGCACCAGCCGGACCGAGTGGTGGAACGCCTGCCGCGATTCCTCGCCCTCGGTGTGGTGAAGGGCGGTGAGGTGGGGGAGGAGGCTGGTGCCGACGGCTTGGAAGAGCTGGAGCGGTGCCCTGGCGATCATCAGCACGTTGAAGATGAATCCCGCCGCCGCGGCGCCCTCGGAAGCCCCGATCAGCAGCGGGCCGGCGTTCAGGAACGTCTGCTCGGCGAGCATGATCATCAGGACGGCGGCCGCGAACCCGGTGCCGTGGGAGAGCGAGAAGGCGGGGGCCGACCCCTCGCCCTTCGGCTCGCCCTCCTCGGCTTGCGGCTGGGCTTCCTCGGCTGCCGCCGCCGGAGCGGCCGCCGCGTCGTGGCGGCGGAAGGCGAGCGGGACGACCGCCAGGCTGAGCAGCGGCGCCGCCATGATCCCGATCGCGACCGCGGTCTGACCGCTGAGAATGCCGACCGCGACGAACAGCGCGAAGCTGGTCCGAAAGATCGACTCGGTGAGGATCAGGACAGAGAAGAGCGCGAAGTTGCGGCGCCCGGCGAGGTAGCCGCGGGCGTAATAGCTGGCCGCGTAGCCGAGCACGGCGGTGAACCCGATCCAGTACAGCGTCGTGTTGCCGTCGAGCAGCCCGTCCTCGATCGGCCCCTTGAGGGCGAGAGCGACGACGGCGAAGCCGAAGGCGAGGACGAGCTGGATCCTCGCCGCGACGCCCATCGGGGCGGAGATCGGCTCCCCGCGGGCGATGTGCTCGGAGACGTGACGCGAGAGGAGCTGGTCGATCGGCCGGTAGAGCGTCGAGACGGTGATGAAGACCGCCGACCAGAGGACCGCGATCTCCCCGTAGTCGGCCTTCGACAACTCGTGGGACGCGATGAAGAAGTAGGCGTAGGTGATCAGGCCGGTAAGCCCGACCCCGATCGAGAGAAACCCCGCGGTCTTCCCGTAGTCGACCGCGGCGCCCCTGGCGGTGTCGCCCTGTCCCCGCTCCATCCCGGCGTGCTCAGACGCCGATCCGCTCGGCCGGCGGTCGCTGGGCGGCCTCGGCGGCACGCCGGCCGCCCGGCTCGTAGTGGGACGGCTCGATGCCCAGGGAGAGCTCGACTCGCCGCACCCGCTCGAAGACGCGCTGTGTCATCACCCGCTGACCGGCCAGGAGGTCGCCGATCACCCCCAGGGCGAAGAGCTGGATCGCGGCGATGAAGAGGACCGCGCCGAGAATCAGCGACTGGACGTGTCCGTCGCTGTCGCCGTTGATGATCCAGTCGGCGAGGAACGGCGTCCAGGCGGCGAGGGCGAAAAGGGCGACGACCGCGCCGGCCGCGAAGAAGGCCCGCAGCGGCTCGTAGCGGGCGTAGATCCGCAGGATCGCCATCGCGTTCCGCCGCACGTAGGTGCCGGTCGAGTCGAAGAGTCGCGACTCCCGCGTCTTCGGGTTTGTCCGGATCCCGACGCCGTCGACGGCGACGAGCATCTTGCCGGCCTGGATCAGGCTCTCCAGCGTGTACGTGAAGTTGTCGACGACGGTGAGCTGGAGCGCGGCTTCACGGTTGTAGGCGCGAAAGCCCGAGGTCGCGTCCTCGATCTCGGTCCCGGAGACGCGGCGGACGACCCAGCTGCCGAGCCGCTGCAGGACCTTCTTCGCCCGCGAGAAGTGATCGATCGCGCGGACGTTGCGGTCGCCGACCACCATGTCGGCCTGGCCGGCGAGGATCGGCGCCACGAGCTTGCGGATGTCCTCGCCGGCGTACTGGTTGTCGGCGTCGGTGTTGACGATCACGTCGGCCCCGAGCTTGAGCGAGGCGTCGACACCGGCTTGGAACGCGGCGGCGAGGCCCTTGTTGTTTGTCAGGCCGACGATGTGGTCGACGCCGTGCTCGCGGGCGACCTCCACGGTGCGGTCGGTGGACCCGTCGTCGATGACGAGCCACTCGACCCGGTCGATGCCCTCGATCTGGCGCGGCAGGTCCCCTAGCGTCGCGGGCAGCGTCGCCTCCTCGTTGAGGCAGGGGATCTGGATGATCAGCTTCATCGCGGGCGTCCAAGCGTAGCCGCGCCTCGTACCGTCGGGCGGTCAGCCGCTTGCGGCGGCGGGCGCGGTGCGGGGGGTAGAATCACTGGTTGACTGACCAGTCAATCGGTGGCGAGCGAGCGAAGGGAAAGGTTGATCCCCACGCAGGCCACAGAGCAGGACACCCTCCACCTCCGCCGGGCCCTGGAGCTGGCCGAAGGCGGCCGCGGGGCGGTCTCCCCGAACCCGCTCGTCGGCGCGGTGATCGCTCGCGGCGGCGAGGTGATCGGCGAGGGCTTCCACGCCGAGCTGGGCGGGCTGCACGCCGAACGGGCGGCGCTCGAGGACTGCCGGGCGCGCGGGAACGACCCCGCCGGCGCGACCATCTACGTCACCCTCGAGCCGTGCGCCCACCACGGGCGCCAGCCGCCCTGCGCGGACGCGATCCTCGAGGCGGGGGTCGGCCGGCTCGTCTACGCGGCCGACGACCCCAGCGAGAAGGCCTCCGGCCGCGGCCCGGGGATGCTGCGCGACGGCGGCGTCGACGTCGAAGCCGCCGTGGGCGCCGTGGCGACGGAGGCGCGCCGGCTCAACCAGCCGTTCCGCAAGCACGCCCGGACGGGGCTGCCTCAGGTGCGCCTGAAGATGGCGATGTCGCTGGACGGGCGCGTCGCCACCGCGACAGGGGACTCGAAGTGGATCTCCGGCGAGGAGAGCCGCGCCGTGGTCCACCGGTGGCGGGCCGAGGCCGACGCCGTGGCGGTCGGGATCGGCACGGCGCTCGCCGACGACCCGCTGCTCACGGCGCGCACCCCGGACCCGCCGCGGCGCCAGCCGTACCGCGTGGTGTTCGATTCGGCGGCACGGCTGCCGGAGGGATCGCGCCTGCTGGCGACGACCGAGGAGTCGGCGGTGATCGTGGTGACCGACGCGGGGCGGGTCTCCGAGGACCGCTTCGCGGAGCTTCGCGGCCGCGACGTCGACGTGCTGGTGGCGGGTGGCGACACCGGCGCCGAGCGGGTCCGCTCCGCGCTCGAGATCCTCGGCCGGCAGGACGTCACGAGCATCCTGCTCGAGGGAGGGCCGACCCTCGCGGGCGCGTTCATCGAGGCCGGTCAGGTCGACCGCCTCAGCGTCTTCGTCGCGCCGGTGGTGCTGGGCGGCGGGCGTTCCGCGGCCGAGGGCCGGGGTCCGGCCCTCGTGGCCGACGCGCGTCGGGCGCTCTCGTCCGAGTCGCGCCGGGTCGGCGAGGACGTCCTGATCGACGCGGTGCTGCGGGAGTGGTGACGGTGTTCACCGGGCTGGTCCAGGACATCGGGACGATCGAGGCCAAGGACGAGTCGGGCGAGGGCGCCCGACTGCGGATCGCCACCCGGCTCGGCGCCGAGGTCGCCCCCGGGGACTCGGTGGCGGTCAACGGCGTCTGCCTGACCGCGACCGATGGGGACCCCGGCTCCTTCTCGGCCGAGGCGATGAACCAGACGCTGCGGGTGACCTCGCTGGGGCCGCTCGAGGTGGGGGACGGCGTCAATCTCGAGCTCGCGGTTCGCATGTCGGACCGCCTGGCGGGGCATCTGACCCAGGGGCACGTCGATACGACGGCCGAGGTGACCGAGGTGGCCGAGGACGGCTTCGCCCGCCGGCTGCGGCTGCGCCTCGACCCGGAGTCGCTCCGTTTCGTCGTCGAGCGCGGGTCGGTCTCGCTGGACGGCGTCAGCCTGACCGTCTCGGCCGTCGGCGAGGACTGGCTCGAGGTGTCGCTGACCCCCGAGACGCTTGAGCGGACGACACTCGGCGCCGCTGCTCCCGGCCACGTCGTCAACGTCGAGCTCGACGTGATCGCCAAGTACGTGGAGCGGTTGGTGTCACCATTTGCCCGGAAGGAAGAAGAGCGATGACCGAGACCCCGACGGAAACCCAGGCGAAGCGCGCCGGATCCGCGTTCTCGACGATCGAGGAGGCGATCGAGGAGATCCGTCGCGGCCGGACGGTCGTCGTCTGCGACGGCGAGGACCGCGAGAACGAGGGCGACCTGGTGATGGCCGCCCAGTTCGCGACACCCGAGGCGATCAACTTCATGGCGAAGGAGGCGCGCGGGCTGATCTGCCTGGCGCTCACGTCCGAGCGCTGCGAGCAGCTAGGGCTGAAGCTGATGGCGGCGAAGAACGAGGCGCCGCTGGAGACCGCTTTCACGGTCTCGATCGAAGCCGCGGAGGGCGTGACGACGGGGATCTCAGCCCACGACCGCGCCCACACGATCCAGGTCGCGATCGATCCGCACTCCGGGCCGCGCGACATCGTCACCCCGGGGCACGTCTTCCCGCTGAAGGCGAAGGAGGGCGGCGTCCTGGAGCGCACGGGGCACACCGAGGCCAGCGTCGACCTCGCCCGGCTCGCCGGCCTGATCCCGGCCGGCGTGATCTGCGAGGTGATGAACGACGACGGGTCGATGGCGCGCGTGCCCGACCTCGGGCCCTACTGCGAGCGCCACGGCCTGAAGATGGTCACGGTCGCCGACCTGATCGCCTACCGGCGGCGGACCGAGAAGCTGGTCGAGCGGGTCGTCTCGACCCGCCTGCCGACAGGGTTCGGGGACTTCAGCGCGGTCGGCTACCGCTCGCTGGTCGACGACAAGCACCACGTCGCGATGGTCAAGGGCGACGTCGCCGGCCAGGAGGACGTGCTGGTCCGCGTCCACAGCGAGTGCCTGACCGGCGACGTCTTCCACTCGCTGCGCTGCGACTGCGGCGAGCAGCTCGAGGCCGCGCTGTCGATGATCGAGCGCGAGGGCTGCGGGGTCCTGCTCTACCTGTCGCAGGAGGGCAGGGGGATCGGCCTGCTCAACAAGCTGCGCGCCTACAAGCTCCAGGAGGACGGGCTCGACACCGTCGACGCGAACCTCAAGCTCGGCCTGCCGGCCGACCTGCGCGACTACGGGATCGGCGCCCAGATCCTCGGCGACCTGGGCTTGACGTCGATCCGGATCCTCACCAACAACCCGAAGAAGATCGTCGGGCTGGAGGGGTACGGCCTCTCGGTGACCGAGCAGGTTCCGATCGTCTCCGTGCCGAATGCGCACAACGAGGAGTACCTCCGCGCCAAGCGGGAGCGCCTCGGGCATACGCTGCACCACCAGGGGCTTGCCCTGGACGAGGAGATGATCGCGGCGGAGGAGGAGCGGGATGCGGCAAGAGGACGGGGAGAAGGCTGAGAGCCGACGAGAACTCGACGCCGAGGAGTCGAAGCTCAGCCAGGCCGAGCGGTCGGTCGAGCGGCTGGAGAAGGAAGCGGGCGACGGAGGGCCGGACGACGCCGGGCGGACCGAGCTGCCGGAGTTCTCCGGTGAGGAGCGCGAGGCGCTCGCCGAGCTCGAGTTCGCGGTCTGCGTGGCGCGCTTCTATCCGCAGCTGGCCGAGCGCCTGCTCGCGGGGGCGACCGAGGGGTTCAGCGAAGGCGGGGTCAGCCAGGCGTCAGTGCAGGTGTTCGACGTGCCGGGGGCTTTCGAGCTGCCGATGGCGGCGAAGCTCTGCGCCGAGAGCGGCAGCTTCGCCGGGGTCGCCTGCCTCGGCGTCGTGATCCGCGGCGAGACCGACCACTACGACTACGTCTGCGCCGAGGCCGCCCGCGGCGTCCAGCAGGCGCAGCTCGAGAGCGGCGTGCCCTGCTCGTTCGGCGTCATCACCTGCGAGACGATCGAGCAGGCCCTCGCCCGGGCCGGGGGCGGCAAGCGGGACCAGGGGAGAGGCGCGGCCCTCGTCGCGATGAAGATGGCCCTGCTGCGCCGCCGCCTGGCCGGCTAGCACCGCTACCATTTCCGACCCTCATGGCACGCGTCTGCCACAGCTGCGGCAAGGGGCCGGCCTTCGGCCAGTCCCGAAGCCACTCGATGGTCGCCACGAAGCGACGCTTCGACCCCAACCTCCAGAAGGTGCGGATCGACGACGGCGGTCGCCCCCGCCGGGTCTACGTCTGCACGCGCTGCCTGAAGGCGAACAAGGTCCAGAAGGCGGCCTGACCGCCGCCTCATCCGCCGCGTCCTCGCTGCCGCCCGGGCCGGCACCCAGAGTCCAGATCTTCTGCCGGTCCTCGCTCCCGCGTCCGGGCGCGCCGGGCGTCGTCGCGTGCGTTCGACGTTCACCTGAATAGTCGCCGCCCAGGTCGAACGCATGGGCCGATGGGCAGGGCTACGCTGCCCGCGTGGCGGACCCCAGCATCCAGCGGTTCCGGCGCGTCGTCGCCGCCGCCTACGCGTCGCTGGAGGAGCGGCGCCAGGAGGTCAACGACCTGAATGTCTTCCCGGTGGCCGACGGCGACACCGGGGACAACATGGCGATGACGATGCGGGCGGTGATGGAGGAGCTCGACCGCCTCGACGGCCAGATGGTCGACGAGGTCGGGCGCACCCAGCTCGTCCAGGCGGTCGCCAGGGCTGCGCTGATGGGGGCCAGGGGCAACTCCGGCGTGATCCTCAGCCAGATCGTCCGCGGTGCCGCCGAGGAGCTGGCCAGCCGCCCGGGCGAGCTGGTCGACCCGGTTCTCGTCGCCTCGGCGTTCGCCTCGGCAGCCGACGCCGCCTATGACTCGGTCCGCCAGCCCGCCGAGGGGACCATGCTCACCGTCTTTCGCGAGATGGCGCACTCGATCGCCCGCCAGCTCGCCCACCTCGAGGCGGAGAAACAGCGCCTCGACCACCAGGTCACAGACGAACAGCAGGACGCGGTCCTGGCGGAGGTCCTCGAGCGGGCGATCGCCGACGGCGAGCGGGCGGTTGAGCGGACGCCCGACCAGCTCCCGGTGCTGCGCGAGGCCGGGGTGGTCGACGCGGGCGGCCACGGCCTGGTCTTGATCCTGGCCGGGGTGGTCGCCGGCCTGCGCAACGACAACGGCCAGGTCCCGGAGGTGGCCCGCCATGACCCGGCGCGCCTGACGCTGCCCCACCACGAGGACAGCCGCTACCGCTACTGCACCAACTTCATCGTCACCGGTGAGGACCTGGTCGGCCGTGAGTACGTCTCGCGCCTCGAGCAGATCGGCGACTCCGTCCTCGTCGTCGGTGACGAGGCCACCCTCAAGGTCCACGTCCACACCGATGACCCCGACACCGCGATCGCGCTGTTCCTCGCGTCCGGAGAGGTCACCAACCTCGACGTCGCCGACATGCGCGAGCAGATCGCCGACCGCGTCTCGCGCCTCCAGAGCCGGACCGGGGTCGTCGCCGTCGCCTCCGGGACGGGCATCACCCGCCTCTTCGGCGACCTCGGCGCCCACGTCGTCTCCGGCGGGGAGACGCTGAACCCGTCGACCTACGAGCTGCTGGCCGGCATCCACGCGGTCCCCGCCGACGAAGTCCTGGTACTGCCCAACTCTCCCAACGTGATCCTCGCCGCCGAGCGCGCCTGCGAGCTCTCCGAGAAGCCGGCCCGGGTCCTGCCCTCGACCTCGCAGCAGGCCGGGCTGCTCACCCTGGTCGAGCTCGATCCCGACGCCGCCGTCGAGGAGAACGCCGAGCGTCTCGGCGTCGCGCTCGGCGAGATCTCCACCGGCGGCGTCGCCCCCGCCGCCCGGGACGACCCGCAGGGCCGCTTCGTCCGCGGCGACGCGCTCGGCTTCGCCGACGGCGAGATCGTCGCCTGGGGCGGCGCCGGCTCCACCCTGGCGGCGACGATCCGCCGGCTGGCCGAGGGCGCCGAGATCGTGACGCTGATCGCGGGAGCGAGCGCCCCGATCGGCCTGGAGGACCTCGATTCGCACGCGCCGGAGGGCGTCGAGCTCGAGATCCACGACGGAGGGCAGCCGAGCTGGTGGTGGCTGCTGGCAGCGCAGTGAGCGACTCCGCTGGCCTGCCCGTCCTCTGGCAGCTCCGCTTCTCCCACTACAACGAGAAGGCCCGCTGGGCGCTCGACTTCAAGGGGATCGCCCACGAGCGCCGCTCGTTCGCGCCGGGCGCGCACCGGCTGCGGGGGCGCCTCAAGTGGAAAGGGAGAACCACGCCGATCCTCGAGATCGACGGGCGGACGATCGGAGACTCGACCCGGATCATCGCCGCGCTCGAGCAGCACCGGCCCGACCCGCCGCTCTACCCGACCGGCGCGGCCGACCGGGAGCGGGCTCTCGCGCTCGAGGACTTCTTCGACGAAGAGCTCGGCCCCTGCGTCCGCGGGGCCGCGTTCGACGCCCTGCTCGAGGACCCTGGGACCGCGGTCGCAGTCGGAGCGCAGGGGTTCGGCACGCCGACGAGGCTCGTCCAGCGGGCGACCTTTCCCCTGATCCGGCCGGCCGTCCGCCGTGATCTGGTCGACAGCGTCGGCGGCGGCGAGGAGGCGCGGCGCAAGACCGTGGCCGCGATGGACCGGCTGGAGGGCGAGCTCGGCGAGCGCGACCATCTGGTCGGCGAGACCTTCACCGTCGCCGACCTGACGGCCGCCGCGCTCTTCACCCCCTTGGTGGCCCCGGCCGAGTTCCCCTACGAGCTGCCCGACCCCGGGCCGCCTCGGTGGGTCGAGGAGACCTACCGCCGCTACCGCGGCTCCTCGTCGGCGACCTCGAGCGGTAGCCATCTGCGCCCCGGCGTAGCCTTGCGCCATGAGCGCCGTGACGACCCGGCCGGCCGCCGAGGCGCAAGAGGCGGGCGCCGCTCCGCCCCGGGCCTTCGGCGGCGCCCCGGTGGACCGTGCCGCGCTGCTGGCGGCGCCGGTGCGCTCGCCGCGGCCCTCCGCCTTCGAGGCCCCGCTCACGACACTGCCAGGCGTGGGGCCGAAACTCGCCGCGACCGCGGCCGAGGTCGGGATCGAGACCATCGGCGACCTCCTGCTGCGGGTCCCGCACTCCTACCGCGACCGCTCTGATGTCCGCCCGCTCGCCGACCTCCGGCTGGGCGAGCAGGCGACGATCTTCGCCGAGGTCCGGCGATGCAGCCTTCGCCGGCCGCGCCGTCGTGGCCTGACCATCGTCGAGGCGACGGTCGCGGACGGGACGGGGTCGGTCAACGCGACCTGGTTCAACCAGCCGTGGCTGGCCGATCGCCTCACGACGGGTACGTCCGTGCTCCTCCACGGGGCGCTGGACCGGCGAGGTTTCCGGGTCGCCGATCACGAGATCGCCTCGAGCGGGAAGGAGACCGGGATCCACACGACCGGCCTGGTTCCGGTGCACCCCGCCACCGAGGGCCTGAAGGCCAGCCGGATCCGTGAGTGGGCCTGGCGGGCGCTGCCGTTCGCAGGCGACGCGATCGAGCCGCTGCCAGCGCCCCTGCGGGCCCGCCTGCGGCTGGCGGCCGCGGCCGACGCGCTCCGCGCCGCGCACTTCCCCCCCGCGGAGGCCGAGATCGAGGAGGCGCGCCGGCGGATCCGCTTCGAGGAGCTCTTCCTCTACCAGGCGGCGCTGGCCGCCCGGCGGCAGGGGCGCCGCGAGGCCGGCCCGGGCCATGTTCTGGGACCGCCGGGTGGGCTGGTCGAGCGCTGGCTCGCGTCGCTGCCCTTCGAGCCGACCGCCGACCAGCGCCGCGCCTTCGCCGAGGTCGACGCCGACCTCGGTACCGGCCGTCCGATGCAGCGCCTGCTGATGGGGGAGGTCGGCTCCGGCAAGACCGTGATCGCGCTCTACGCGATGCTGCGGGCGGTCGAGACGGGGCTACAGGCGGCACTGATGGCGCCGACCGAGACCCTCGCCGAGCAGCACGCCGCGACCCTCGACCGGCTGCTCGCGGCCGAGCCGCTGTCGTTCGGGCTGCTGACGGGGGCCACGCCGGTGGCGCGGCGGCGGGAGACCCTGCGCCGCCTCGCCTCCGGTGAGCTGGGGCTCGTCGTCGGGACCCATGCGCTGATCGAGGAGGGCGTCGAGTTCGCCCGGCTGGGCGTCTGCATCGTCGACGAGCAGCATCGCTTCGGCGTCCGCCAGCGGGCGGCGCTCGACGCGAAGGGGCCGGGGGAGACCCTCCCGCACGTCCTCCACATGACCGCGACGCCGATCCCGCGCACGCTCTCGTTGACCGCCTATGGCGACCTCGACACCACGACCCTGCGCGAGCTGCCCGCGGGGCGCCGGCCCGTGGCCACCCGGTTGGTCGAGGAGGACGTACGGCCCGGGGCATACGAGTTCCTGCGCGACCGGCTCCGCGAGGGGCGCCAGGCATTTGTCGTCTGCCCGCTCGTGTCGGAGTCCGAGAAGCTCCAGGCGCGGGCGGCTTCGGCCGAGGCGGAGCGGCTGGCGGCGGGCGAGCTGCGCGGCTTCGAGGTCGGCGTCCTGCACGGGCAGATGCGTTCCGCTGAAAAGGCGGCGGCGATGGCCGCGTTCGCGGCCGGTGAGACGGACGTCCTCGTGGCGACGACCGTGATCGAGGTCGGAATCGACGTCCCGAATGCGACGGTGATGATCGTCGAGGGGGCTGAGCGGTTCGGCGTGTCCCAGCTCCACCAGCTCCGCGGGCGGGTGGGACGCGGCGAGCACGAGTCGTTCTGCCTGTTGTTCGCCGAGGAAGCGGGCGAGCTGGCGCGGCGGCGGCTCGAGGCGGTGGAGGCCGAGCGCGACGGTTTCCGGCTGGCCGAGGTCGACCTGAGCCTGCGCGGCGAGGGCGAAATCATGGGCACCCGGCAGTCGGGCCTGCCGCGGTTCGCCGTCGCCTCCCTGCCCGAGGACACGGCGATGCTGCTCGAGGCGCGCGAGGAGGTGCTGGAGCTGCTGCGCCGGCACGGGTCACTCGCGGCGCCGGAGATGGGCCCGCTGATCGAAGCGGTGAGGCGGCGGTTCGGCCACGAGGCGGCGCCGCTGGCGGCGTGAGCCGATGCGGGTGATCGCGGGCGAGCTGGGCGGCCGGGCGCTGGTCGCCCCTCGCGGGTGGAAAGTGCGGCCCACGTCCGATCGGGTGCGGGAGGCGGTCTTCTCGGCGCTCGGCGACGTGTCGGGGGCCCGCGTCCTCGACCTCTACTGCGGCACCGGCGCGCTGTCGATCGAGGCGCTGTCCCGAGGAGCGGCGCGAGCGACGATGGTCGACCGCGACACCCGCGCCGCGCTTGGCAACGTGCGGCGGCTGGGCTTGGACGAGCGCGTCGACCTGATCCGCTCCGAGGTGACCACCTACCTCTCGTCCCCGGCGACCGGCGACCGGCGACCGGTGACCCGGGACTTGCTGTTCGACCTCGTCTTCCTCGACCCGCCGTATAGACTCGCCGACCGCCTTGGCCCCGAGCTCGACACCGCCCTTCCCTCGCTGCTCTCCCCGGACGGGCGCGTGATCGTCGAAAGCCCGGCCCGGCGGCCCCTCGTGCCGGCGTCCCTGGAGAAGCTGCGCGACCGCCGCTACGGCGCCACGCAGGTCGCCTTCTACGCCCTTCCCGAGGGGAGGGGCTGATCGCCCCCGCCGCCCGAACCGTCGTCTGCCCCGGCAGCTACGACCCCGTCACGAACGGCCACCTCGACATCATCGGGCGGGCGGCGAACGTGTTCGAGCGAGTCGTCGTGGGCGTGGTCAACAACCCGGTCCGCAAGCAGCAGACGTTGTTCACACCCGAGGAGCGGATGACGTTCATCCAGGAGGCGACCGGCGACCTCGGGAACGTCGAGGTCGATCTGCTCTCGACCCTGCTGGTCGACTTCGCGCGGCGCCACGAGGCGAGCGCGATCGTCAAGGGGCTGCGCGCGATCTCCGACTTCGAGTACGAGTTCGAGATGGCCCAGCTCAACAAGAAGCTGGCCCCGGAGCTCGAGTCGATCTACATCATCGCGTCCCCTCACTACAGCTTTCTGTCCTCGACCGGAGTCAAGGAAATGGCCACATTCGGCGCCGACGTTTCCGACCTGGTCCCGGCGCCGGTGGCGTCGGCGCTGGCCGAGCGGCTGGCAGGATAGGCTTCCGCTGGGCGAGCTTTTGCAAAAACCCCAGGAAACCACGGCTTCCGCCCCAATTCTCCCCCTGACCCTTAGGCTTACGCCCTGCTGATGGACGTTCTGGTCCTAATAGACAAGCTCGACGACCTCGTACACAACGCTCGCCCCGTCCCGCTGACCGACCAGGTTCGCGTCGACCGCGAGGAGATCTACGACCTCCTCGACCAGATGCGGGCGACCATCCCCGAGGAGATCAAGCAGGCGCGGTGGATCGTCAAGGAGCGCCAGGAGATGCTCGCTGAGGCCAAGCGCGAGGCCGAGCGGATCGTCCGCGAGGCGCGCGAGCAGCAGGCCCGGCTGATCTCCGACGAGGAGGTCACGAAGCAGGCCGAGCGCGCCGCCGACGAGATCGTCGAGGACGCCCGGACGCGCGAGCGGGAGATCCGCCTCGGCGCCGAGGACTACGCCGACGAGATCCTCAACACCCTCGAGGTCAACCTCCAGAAGTTCCTGGCGGCCGTCCAGCGCGGCCGCGATCGCCTCGCCGGCCGCGACGAAGAGCCGGCCGAGATCGAGTCCTAGCGCGGTTTCCGCGCTCGCCGCCTGGGGTAGCCGGGCGGCATGGACATCGGCACGATCCTCGGGCTGATCGTCATCGGGCTGATCGTCGGCGTGCTCGCCCGGCTGGCGGTGCCCGGCCGCAACCCGATTGGCTTCCTGGGGACGATCCTCGTCGGCATCGCCGGGGCCTTGGGCGCCGGGCTGCTGATGGAGTACGTGGTCGACTCCGACAGCGGCGGGCTCGCCTTCCTCCTGGCGGTCGCCGTCGCCGCGCTGCTCGTCTGGCTGATCAGCCGGCCGCGTGGCCTGCGGTATTGAGCGGCGCGCCGGCCGCTCAGTTGTCGTAGACGGCGCGGACCACCGCGAGGTCCTCGGCCTGCCAGACGACCTCGCCTCCGCACCACGTGGCCAGGTCCTCGGCGGGCTCGGGGAAGTCGTACTCGGGGTCGATCGGCGTGACCTGGGTCGCCGCCGCGACGACGTCACCGATCACGAGCGCGCGCGAGTGCTCGCGCACCCGGCGGAAGAGCTCCTTCTTGCCGGCGCGGTCGAGGTGGTGGACCGACAGGACCGCGATCACCAGGTCCCACGGACCGTCGGGCAGCGGGTCCTCCATGCGGGCGAGCTTGACGTCGTCATAGGTCTCGCGCAGGCGGAAGACCATCTCCGGGCTGGAGTCGAGTCCCACCACCCAGGCGTCCGGATGGGCCTCGAGAAGGCGCTCGGTTGTCACGCCGGTGCCCATGCCGAGCTCGAGCACCCGGCCCGGGGGGAAGGGGATCGCCGCCACCGCCTGCTCCTGGAGCTGGTCGTAGCGGGGAACTTCGGCGCGGATCTGCTCCAGATACGTGTCGGGCTGCCAGTGGAACTGGGACATCTCGTTACCCTCGTCGGAGGAGGCGCATCGTATGACCAGCACCGTGAATCTCGACCGTCTGTCGCTGTCATCGGGGCAGGGCAAGCGTCTCGACGTGCCGATCCGGCCCGACGCGCTGCAGCTCGGCGGCCAGGAGTACGAACCGGCCCCGGCTCACCTCGACGCCCAGCTGGACGTCTCGCGGACGACCGGTGGCCACGCCTTCAGACTGCGCTTTCCCCTGCGGCTTGAGGGACCCTGCATGCGCTGCCTCGAGGAGGCGGGGGTGGACCTCGAGGTCGAGGCGCGCGAGGTGGACCAGCCGGCGGCCGGCGACGAGGACCTCTCGAGCCCCTATGTGCGCGAGGGGGAGCTCGACGTGTCGCGCTGGGCGCGGGACGCGATCATCCTGGCGCTGCCGCCCCAGCTGCTCTGCCGCGGCGATTGCGCCGGGCTCTGCGCGGTCTGCGGGGAGAGCCTCAACGACGCCGACCCCCGCGTGCACGAGCACACCGAGGCCGGCGATCCCCGCTGGGCGAAGCTGCGGGAGCTCCAGGGGGAGTAGGGGCGGCCTGGCTCTTCAGCTCCTCGTAGTCGGCGCCGACGTCGTCGGTCGTCAGGAAGACGGCGCCGGCCAATCCCTTGCCCATGAGGTCACGGACGTGGCCGGCTGTCGCTTCCTCCATACGCCAGCGGGGGTGGGGGCGCGGACGTGGGTGTTCTTGCCTGCAGAGCCGTGCCAGGGACGTCACGAATGGCCCGCTACCATCCCGGCCCTCATGGCGGTCCCGAAGAAGCGACAGTCCAGGACCCGGCGCGACAAGCGGCGCGCAAACCACAAGGCGGCGGTGCCGCCGGTGAACGAGTGCCCGCGCTGCCACAGCCCGCGGCTGCCCCATCGGGTCTGCCCGACCTGCGGCACCTACGCCGGCCGTGAGGTCATCCGCCATGACGTCGGCGAGGCCGCTCGGCCCGCCGGCCAGACGGAGGAGTAGGTGAACGGCCCGGGGGGGCCGGCCGAACGCAGCGACCGCGCCGCCGCGCCGACGGTCGCGCTCGACGGCTTCGGCGCCGAGCAGGGCTTCGACGTGCTCGCCGAAGGCGCGCGGCGCGCCGCCGCCGACGGCATCTCGGTCCGCGTCTTCGGCCCCCCGGACGGCCTCGCCCTCGACGGCGCGGACGGCGTCGAGCTCATCCCCACGTGCGAGCGGATCGGCAATGAGGACGACGCCGTCGCCGCCGTCCGGTCCCGCCCCGACGCCTCGATCGTCCGCGCCGCCGCAGATGTCGCCGCCGGGCCCGCTGATGCGCTGGCGACGGTGGGCTCGACCGGCGCGGCGATGGCCGCCGCCACCTTCGGTCTGCGCCGCCTGCACGGCGTCCAGCGCCCTGCCCTTGCGGTCCGCGTGCCTGCCCCCGGCGCCCCGGTCCTCTTCCTCGACGTCGGCGCGAACGTCGGGGTCCGCGCCCAGCACCTCGTTCAGTTCGCCTTCCTCGGTGCTGCCTTCAGCGCCGCCGTGCTCGGCGTCGCGGACCCGCGCGTCGGCCTGCTCTCGGTCGGCGAGGAGGCGGGCAAGGGGACCGACGAGGTCATCGCCGCCGGCGAGCGCCTCGCCTCCTCCGTCGGCATCGACTACGTCGGCAACGTCGAGGGCCGCGACATCCCCGCCGGCGCAGCCGACGTCGTCGTCACCGACGGCTTCACCGGCAACGTTGCCCTGAAGCTGATGGAGGGCACGGTGAAGGTCGTCACCGGCGCGATCCGCGATGCGGCCCGCTCGAACCCGGTCGCCGCCGTCGGCGGCCTGATGATGCGCCCCGCCCTCGGCGGCCTCCGCCGCGAGCTCGACCCCGACACGACCGGCGGCGCCATCCTGCTTGGGCTCCGCGGCATCGCGGTCGTCGGCCACGGCAGCTCTGGCCCCGACGGCATCGCCAACGCGGTCCGCTTGGCCGCTCGCGCCGCCGAGGCCGACGCCGTCGGCCGCACCGCCGCCCTACTCGAGCGCGCCGGCGCCACCCGCCGGGCGCTTGCCGACTCCTCCCCCCGTGATAGGAAGGACGCGCGATGACACGCGAAGAGGTCATATCCCTTGTCCGCGGGCACCTAGCCGAGGAGCTCGAGCTGGAGCCCGGCGAGGTCACCGAGCAGGCCCGCTTCAAGGAGGACCTCGACGCCGACTCGCTCGACCTGTATGAGCTCGTGATGGAGCTCGAGGACCGCTACGGGATCTCCGTCTCCGAGGAACAGGCGGCCGGCATCAAGACGGTCGGCGACGCGGTGGAGTTCGTCCTCGCCCACGCTCCGGCCGCCGGTTGAAGACGCTCTCCGAGCTGATTGACGACCTGCCCGCCGACCTCCGGGGGCAGGCGCTCACCCACTCCTCCTGGACCGACGACCGCGCCGCCTCCTACGAGCGCCTCGCGTTCCTCGGCGACAGCATCCTCGGCCTCTCCGTGGCGGCAGAGGTCTTCGCCCGCTTCCCCGACGAGGACTCCGGGCACCTGACCAAGATTCACAACCAGGCGGTCAGCGGCGTCTCCTGTGCCGAGGTCGGCCGCTCCCTCGGCGTCCCCGAGATGCTCGGCGAGAGCGAGCGCGGCGTCGATGCAGGCGGCATCCCGGCCGAGGTCCTGCTCGAGGGCGAGAGGCCGCTGCCCGAGGTCACCGAGGCCCTCATCGGCGCCTGCTTCCTCGCCTTCGGCTTCGAGGCCACCGCCGCCGCGGTCGCCGAGGCCTTCGCGCCCCGGGTCGACCTCGCCGCCGAGACCAGGATCGACTTCAAGTCCGCCCTCCAGGAGCTCCTCGCCCGGCGGGGCGCCCGCGTAACCTACGAGATCGTAGGCGAGGCGGGCCCCCCTCATGAGCGCACCTTCGAGGTCGCCGCGATGCTCAAGGACGAGGAGGTGGGCCGGGGATCGGGTCGAAGCAAGAAGGCGGCGGAGCAGATCGCCGCCGAGCAGGCCCTCGAGCATCTCGACGACTGACGCCGACCGGTTCGCGTCCGACCCAACCAGCACGCTAAGGCCCCTCGATGCACCTGAAATCGATCACCCTGAAGGGGTTCAAGTCGTTCCCCGAACGGACGAGGCTGCAGTTCTCGCCAGGCGTCAGCGTGATCGTGGGCCCGAACGGGTCGGGCAAGTCGAACATCACCGACGCCGTCCTCTGGGCGCTCGGCGAGCAGAGCCCCGGAGCGGTCCGCGGCGCCTCGATGCAGGACGTCATCTCCGCCGGGGGCAAGGGGATCGGCCAGCGGCGTCAGGCGGAGGTCGAGGTCGTGATCGACAACTCCGACGGGCGCGCCGCCTCCGAGTTCTCCGAGATCGCGATCGAGCGCCGTCTCGACCGCGGCGGCGACGGCGGCTACCGGCTGAACGGCGCCCGCTGCCGGCTGGTCGACGTGGTCGAGGTCCTCTCCGACACGAACCTCGGCCGCGAGATGCACTCCGTCATCAGCCAGGGGCGGGTCGAGTCGATCATCCACTCGAAGCCGCGCGAGCGGCGCCTGCTGATCGAGGAGGCGGCCGGCCTCGGCAAGCACCGCAAGCGCCGCCGCCGCGCCGAGCTAAAGCTGGCGGCCACGCGCGACAACCTCGACCGCGCCCTCGACGTCGAGCGCGAGGCGCGCTCGCGCCTTCGCCCGCTGAAGCGCCAGGCTCAGGCGGCCGAGCTGGGGGAGAGGATCGAGCTCGAGGAGCTCGGCCTGCGTGGGCAGCTTGTCGCCGAGGAGCTCCGCTTCGGTCAGGACCGGCTCGCCGCCGCCGAGAGGACCGCCGCGGCCGCCCGCGCGGCGCGCGAGAAGGTCGAGGCCGAGCTCGAAGAGGTAAGCGCCAAACGGCGCGCCGCCGAGGAGAAGTTCGCTGCCCGCGACCGCGAGCGCACCCGGGCGTGGGGCTTCCTCACCGCCCTGCGCGGCCGCCAGGAGCGCCTTGCCGTCCGCGCCTCGCATCTTTCCGACCGGGCGATCGAGCTCGAAGGTCCCCTGCAGGCTCTTCGCGCCGAACTCGGCCCGCTGACCCTCGACTTCGGCGCCGACGCCTCGGAGCCGTCGGCCCGGGCCCGCCGCCTCGAGGAGGAGCTGAGCGAGATCGAGTCCGGCCTCGCCGCAGCGAGCGACGACCTCGCCCGGGTCCGCGCCGACGGCTCCGAGGCCGGCCGTGCCGCCGCGCTGGGCGCTGTCCGGGCCGGCGCCGACCGCGCTTCGCGTCACGCCCGCCGCGCCGAGGGCCTGCTCGGCGAGCGCCGGCGCGAGCAGCTCCGGGCCAGGCTGTCGGCCGCCGAAGGCCTGCTCGGCGAGGTTCGCGCCGCCGCCGCGGCGGTCGAGGCGACCGGCGCCGCGGTCCGCGCGCGGGTCGAGGCCGCCGAGGGGCGGGTCGTCGGCGGCGAAGGAGAGGGCGACGCCCTGGCCGAGGAGATGCGCGCCTGCTCTCAGCGCGAATACGAGCTCCAGGCGCAGATGAAGACCGCCTCCGACGAGCTGACGAAGTTCGAGGTCGAGGCCGCCCACCTGGGCGACCGCCGCGCCGAGGCCGCCCGCGAGCTGGCCGAGATCGGCGAGAAGCTAGGCGAGGTCATCGCCCCGGCCGAGCGTCCGCTGGAGGAGGGCGAGCGCGAGGAGATCGGCCGCCGCCTGGAGCGGTTGGAGCGTCGGCGCGCTCAGATCGGCCCGGTCAACCCGCTTGCCGAGCGCGAGTATGAGGACGCCCGCGAGCACGTCGCCGAGCTCGAGGGCCAGCGGGCCGACGTCGAGCGCAGCATGTCCGAGCTTGAGAGCCTCATCCGCGACATCGACCGCGAGATCGAGCGCGCCTTCGAACACACCTTCGAGGCCACCGCCCGCAACTTCGAGGAGATGGTTGAGCACCTCTTTCCCGGCGGGCGCGGCCGGCTCCGCCGGGTGAGCCTGCGGCCGGTCGCCGACGAGCCCGCCGAGCAGGAAGCGGAGGAGCGCGAGGAGCTCGGCGTCGAGATCGAGGTCACACCGGCCGGCAAGTCGACCCGCAAGCTCTCCCTGCTCTCCGGGGGCGAGAAGTCCCTGGTCGCCCTGGCCTTCGTCTTCGCCGTCTTCCTGGCGCGGCCCTGCCCGTTCTACATCCTCGACGAGGTGGAGGCCGCGCTCGACGACGCCAACATCGACCGTTTCCTCCAGCTCGTCCGCCAATTCTCGGACCGCGCTCAGTTCGTCATCGTCACTCACCAGAAGCGCACGATGGACGCCGCCGACGTCCTCTACGGGGTCAGCATGGGCGGCGACGGCGTCACGAAGGTCGTCTCGAAGCGGCTGCCGCGCGAGGAGGCCGACGCGGCCCCGCGCCCCTTCGCCGGCATCGCCGCGGACGAGGAGGCCGAGGCTCTGGCCACGGTCCCGGCCCCCGCCGGCAGCGCCGCTCGCGCGGCCGGCAAGGCCGAGCGAGCCGCCTGACAGGGCGACCGCCCGGCCCTGCTCGTCACGTAGCCTGCCCCGTCCAATGGCGACGAGCTGGCAGGAGATCCTCGACCTCGGCGACCGGCCGGCGCCGGCCGGCGGCGAGGTCCCTGAGGAGGCGGCGGGGGAACGGCGCGGCGTTTTCAGCCGGCTGCGCGAGAGCCTCTCGAAGAGCCGCCGGGCGCTGACCGAGGAGATCTCGGCCAGCGTCTTCGAGCGGATCGACGGCGAGACCTGGGAGCAGCTCGAGGAGGCGCTGATCCTCGCCGACGTCGGCGCCCCGACGACGGCGCGGATCGTCGAGACGCTCGAGCGCGAGGTCGAGGGCGGAACGGTCCCGCCCGAGGGCGACGCCGTCCGCGACCGGCTGATCCAGCTGATCGCCGAGGTCGCCGAGACGGGCGACCGCCGGATCGACCTGTCCGCGGACCCCGCCGTGCTGCTCGTGGTCGGGGTCAACGGGACCGGCAAGACGACGACGATCGGCAAGATCGCCTGGCACCTCGTCAACGAGTTCGGCCTGAGCGTCGTGATCGGCGCCGCCGACACCTACCGGGCGGCCGCAGCCGAGCAGCTCGCCGAGTGGGCCGACCGCGCCGGCGCCGAGCTGGTCAGCTCCGGCGCGGGCGCCGACCCCGGCTCCGTGGCCTACGACGCGATCGGCGCCGCGCGGGCCCGGGGGGCCGACGCGGTGATCATCGACACCGCCGGCCGCCTCCACACCCAGGGCAACCTGATGGACGAGCTCGCCAAGGTCCGCCGCGTGATCGGCAAGCAGATTCCCGAGGCGCCCCACGAGACCTTGATCACGATCGATGCGACGACCGGCCAGAACGGCCTCCGGCAGGCCAAGCTGTTCAGCGAATCCGTCGACGTCGACGGCGTCGCCCTGACCAAGCTCGACGGCACGGCGAAGGGCGGCATCACGCTCGCGATCGCCGCCGAGCTGGGAATCCCGGTCAAGCTGATCGGGACGGGGGAGACACTCGAGGACCTGCGCCCGTTCGACCCGGCCGACTTCGCCCGGGCGCTGCTCGACGAGTAGCTAGACGTACTCGAACCGCGGCTCGATCGTCATCTCGCTGTTCAGGCTGTTGGCAATGAAGCACTGCTCGTGCGCGAGGCCGACGTAGCGCCGAAGCCGCTCCAGGTCGGCGTCCCCGGCGATGACGATCCGCGGCCGCAGCACGATCCGGGTGATCCGCATCGGCTCTTCGTCCTCGGGCATGACCGCCTCCGCTTCGTCCTCGTATGCGACCACGTCGATCCGGGCGCGGGCGACCACCGCCAGGAACGAGAGCAGCTGGCAGGAGCTCGCGGCGACGAGCAGGAGCTGCTCGGGATCGAGCCGCGCGGGGTCGCCGCCGAACGCCGGGTCGCTGGTCAGCCGCAGCCCGTCCTCGGCGGGTGGCGCGGCCACCCGGTGGTCGCGGGAGTAGCGCTCGTAGCCATCGGCGGTGGACCCCGACCATTCCAGCCGGCACCTATATCGGTGTGTTTCGCTCACCTCTAAGCTCCTCCGTGGTGTTCGATCAGCTCTCCGACCGGCTCCAGGCGACGCTCTCCGACGTCCGTTCCCGCGGAAAGCTAAGCGAGGCCGACATCGACCGCGCGATGCGGGAGATCCGGCTCGCCCTGCTCGAGGCCGACGTCAACTTCAAGGTCGTCAAGGGCTTCACCTCGCGCGTCAAGGAGCGCTCCCTGGGCGGCGACGTGATGGGCAGCCTCGACCCGGGCCAGCAGGTCGTCAAGATCGTCAACGAGGAGCTGACCGACCTCATGGGCGGCTCGGGCCGCGACCTGGCGTTCAGCCAGAACGAGACGACCGTCGTCCTGATGGCGGGGCTGCAGGGGTCGGGCAAGACCACCGCCGCCGCGAAGCTTGCCCGCCACCTCCGCGAGGAGGGCAAGAACGTCGCCGTTGCCGCCTGCGACGTCTACCGCCCCGCCGCCGTCGACCAGGTCGTGACGATGGGGAAACGGGCAGGCGCCGCGGTCTATGAGCAGGGCACCGATCGCGATCCGGTCGAGATCGCCGAGTGGGCGGTGGCGCAGGCGCGGGCCGAGAACCGCGACGTCCTGATCATCGACACCGCCGGCCGCCTCCACATCGACGAGGACCTGATGGCCGAGCTGGCCCGGATCCGCAAGGCCACCCGGCCGCACGACGTCCTGCTGGTGGTCGACGCGATGACCGGCCAGGACGCGGTCGGGGTCGCGGAGTCCTTCGCCGACGCCGCCGAGTTCGATGGGGTCGTGATGACCAAGCTCGACGGGGATGCCCGCGGCGGCGCCGCGCTCTCGGTCAAGGCCGTCACCGGCAAGCCGATCATCTACGCCTCGACCGGTGAGAAGCTCGAGGAGTTCGAGCGCTTCCACCCCGACCGGATGGCCAGCCGGATCCTCGGCATGGGAGACGTGCTGAGCCTGATCGAGAAGGCCGAGAAGCAGGTCGACGAGCAGGAGGCGGTCGACCTCCAGGAGAAGCTCAAGAAGCAGCAGTTCACGCTCGAGGACTTCCTCCAGCAGATGCGCCAGGTGCGGCGGATGGGCCCCCTCGGCAACATCGTCGGGATGCTGCCCGGCATGGGCGCGCTGAAGCAGCTCAAGAACGCCGACGTCGACGAGCGGGAGCTCGACCGGGTCGAGGCGATCATCCTCTCGATGACGCCGGCTGAGCGCGCCAACCCGTCGTTGATCAACGGATCGCGGCGCAAGCGGATCGCCCAGGGCTCCGGGACGCGGGTCCAGGCCGTCAACCAGCTCGTCAAGCAGTTCGACCAGGTGGCGAAGCTGATGAAGCAGGTGGCCACCGGGAAGATGCCCGATCCGCAGCAGATCGCCCAGCAGATGAGCGGCGCCGCGGCACCCCGTCCGAAGATCCGCAGGCGCTAACCTCCGCCGCCTCATGGCAGTCCGGATAAGGCTGAGAAGGGTGGGTTCGAAGAAGAACCCGATCTGGCGGATCGTCGTCGCCGACAAGCGCTCCCCGCGCGACGGCCGGACGATCGAGACGATCGGCCAGTACAACCCGCAGACCGAGCCCTCGCTGATCGAGGTCGACGAGGATCGCGCCCGCCACTGGCTGGAGCACGGCGCGCAGCCGTCGGAGACCGTGGCGACGCTGCTGCGTCGCAAGGGCATCCCGGCCTCGGGCACCTAGCCGCCGATGAAGGACCTGCTGGAGTTCCTCACCAAGGCGCTGGTCGAGGACCCCGCCGCGGTCGAGGTCGAGGAGCTCGACGAGGACGGCGACCTGGTCTACGAGATCACCGTCGCCGAGGCCGACCTCGGGCGGGTGATCGGCAAGGGCGGGCGCGTCGCCAACGCGCTGCGGGCGGTCGCCAAGGCCGCCGCGGTCCGGCTCGAGCGCCGCGTCATCGTCGACATCCTCGACTAGGCCCGCGAGGGCCTCCTCGATCGAAGCGGCTTTGAGACTCGACTTCTTCACGCTCTTCCCGGAGGCATTCGACTGGTTCCGCTCGCAGCGCCCGGTTCGGAACGCGGAGGCGGCCGGCGTCGAGCTGCGCTTCTTCAGCTGGCGCGACACGACGCCGATCGGCGCCGGGAAGGTGGACGACTCGCCCTACGGGGGAGGGGCGGGCATGGTGCTGCGGGTGGACGTCGTCGACGCGGCGCTCCGCGAGGCCTACGGCGAAGCGGAGCGGCCGCGGGTCGTGCTGCTTACGCCGGCCGGCCGCCTCCTCGACGACGCCCTCGTCGGCGAGCTCGCGGGCGAGTCGCACCTGGCGCTGCTGAGCGGCCGCTACGAGGGATTCGACCAGCGCATCCACGACCACCTTGCGGATGACGAGGTCTCGATCGGCCGGTACGTCCTGGCCGGCGGCGAGCTGCCGGCGATGGTCTTGGCCGACGCGGTGATCCGGCGGCTCCCCGGCGCCCTCGGGCACGAGGACAGCGCCGTCGAGGAGTCGTTCAGCGCGGCGCTCGGCGGCGCCCCCGAGTACCCCCAGTACACGCGCCCGCCGAGCTACCGCGGGTGGGATGTCCCGGATGTCCTCGTGTCCGGTGACCACGAGCGCGTCCGGGAGTGGCGGCTCGAGCAGAGCCGGCAGCGCGCCGCCGGCCTCGGCGACGCGGACTAGCTACCATTCCGCCACCGCGCTGGGCCCGTCGGCCCCGCGGTTTTTTCTCGCGCCATGAGCTCCATCATCGACAGCATCGAGCGCAGCCAGCTGCGCCAGGGGATCCCGTCGTTCAGCCCGGGCGACCGCGTCCGCGTCCACTTCCAGGTGATCGAGGGCACCCGGCGGCGCACCCAGGTCTTCGAGGGCATCGTGATCAAGCGACAGGGCAGCGGCGCCCGCGAGACCTTCACGGTCCGCAAGCAGTCGTTCGGCGTCGGCGTCGAGCGGACGTTTCCCCTGCACTCGCCCAAGATCGACCGGCTCGAGATCGCCGCGCGGGGCGACGTGCGGCGGGCGAAGCTCTACTACCTGAGGGGCCGGGTCGGTAAGGCTGCTCGCGTCGCCGAGCGGCGATGGGGGATCGACGAGGAGCTGGTGGCCGCCCCCGTCGCGCCGGACGGCGAGACGCCGGAGGCGGTCGACGCCGAGGGTGTCAGCCAGGAAGAAGCGGAGATCGAGGTGACCGAGCCGCCCGAGGAGGGCGAGGAGGGCGCAGAGGCGACGGCGGAGGGCGCGGAGGCCACCGCGGACGTCGAGCCGGAGGTCCCGGCGGAGGAGCCCGCCGAGGCCGCGCCCGAGGAGGAGGCCCAGGCCGCAAAGGCCGAGGACGCCGCGGCCTCCGACGAGGACCAGGGCTGAACCCCAAGATCCCGAAGCCGGAGACGGCCAAGGGCGGGCTGCTCGAGCTCGTCGTGATCGTGGCGCTGGCGCTGGGCCTCGCCCTCGGGGTCCAGGCGTTCATCGTCAAGCCCTACCAGATCCCATCGGAGTCGATGGAGCCGACGCTCGACGTCGGCCAGCGGGTCCTCGTGAACCGCTTCATCTACCACTTCACCGACCCCTCGATCGGCGACATCGTCGTCTTCCACCCGCCGGCCGGCGCCGATCGCGGAACCGAGTGCGGCATCCGCCGGGGCCCCCTGCAGCCGTGCCCGCAGCCGACCGAGGAGCAGTCCGACCAGAACTTCATCAAGCGGATCGTCGCCGGGCCCGGCGACCGGTTCCGCGTCAAGGGCGGGCACCCGGTCGTCAACGGGGAGATCAACCGGGGCGAGGACTACATCCTGCCCTGCCGGGGGGGCAGCGGCTGCGACCTCCCGAAGGCGATCACCATTCCGCCGGACCATTACTTCATGATGGGCGACAACCGTGGATCCAGCGACGACAGCCGCTTCTGGGGCCCCGTCCCCCGCGACTGGATCATCGGCAAGGCCTTCGCGACCTACTGGCCGCCGAAACGGGTCGGGATCTTCTAAGGCCCACCGGCGCCGGCTGGCGCGGACGAGGCGCCTGTTCGCCTATGACCGCTCGCTGGGGCACCGCTGGGTCGCCGGCGCCGACGAAGCCGGGCGCGGGTCGCTGGCCGGCCCGCTGGTCGCGGCCGGAGTGCTGATCGACTACGAGACGCTGACCCTGTCGGACCGGCGGCTCCTGGCCGGCCTGCACGACTCGAAGCAGATGACCGCGGAGCGGCGGCTCGAGCTCTACCCGGCGGTGATCCGGGCGGCCGCACGGGTCAGCGTCGTCGTCCGCTGCCCGCGGGGGATCGACGGGCGCGGCCTCCACGTCACCAACGTCGAGGCGCTCTCGACCGCCCTGATCCGGCTGCGCCCGGAGGGCGCCATCTGCCTGGTCGACGGCTTCCGCCTGCCGCCCTGCCCGCTCTCGCACCGCGCCGTGGTCGAGGGCGACGGCACCAGCGCCGCGATCGCCGCCGCTTCGGTCATCGCCAAGGTGACGCGGGACCGCTACATGGAGCGCGCCGCGGAGGCCTACCCGGACTGGGGCTTCGACGAGAACGTGGGCTATTCGACCCCCGAGCACCGCGACGCGATCGCGCGCCACGGCATCTCGGCGCTCCACCGCCGCTCGTTCCAGTCGGTCGCCTATCACCAGCTCGAGCTCGACGGTCGTGACCCCGACGACATCGCGCTCGACCTCGCCGGCTAGAACGCGCCCCGCAGATGCTCGATCCGCGGCGCCTCCTCGGGGTCGCCGAAGCTGACGCCGACGACGTCGAAGCGGATCTCCCGGTAGGAGATCCGGTCGTGGCTCGCGGCCATCCAGGCGGCCGCCAGGCGCCGGAGGCGGAGCTGCTTGCGGGGCCCGACCGCCAGGACCGGCCGCTCGGGTCCGTGCCGGGCGCCACGCCGGCCCGCCTTGACCTCGACGAAGACGAGCGCCGGCCCATCTGACGCGACGATGTCGATCTCGCCGAGCCGGGTGCGGGCGTTTCGCTCGATGATCCGCCAGCCGCGCCGGCCGAGCCGGCGCGCGACCAGGTCCTCGGCGGCGGCGCCGGTCCGCAGGCGGGTGAGGGTCATTCCCGCGACAGTAGATGTGGCGGGCGCGCGCGGGGCGCGCCGAACGTCAAAGCTCCGCTACTGCTTCTCGACGTCCTTGCCAGGCCCGCCGATGAGCTTGTCGGATCCGCCACCGCCCTTGAGGAAGTCCCGCCCGGGTCCGCCCAGGAGCTTGTCGCTCCCGGCTCCGCCGAACAGGCGGTCGGCGCCGAGCCCACCACTCAGCTTGTCGCCGCCCGCACCTCCACGCAGCGTGTCGTTTCCGCCACCGCCGGTGAGAGCGTCGCTGTCGCCTCCCCCGACCAGCGTGTCGTTTCCGCCGCCGCCGGTGAGAGCGTCGCTGTCGCCTCCCCCGACCAGCGTGTCGTTGAGGTCGCCACCGGTGATCGAGTCGAATCCGATCCCGCCGTTGAAGATATTTCTGTGCCCGGCGGCGCCGATGAACTTGTCGTCGGAGAACTCGGTTGGATCGGTCACGGCGGAGAAGGCATGGATCTCGATCGGGCCCTGGCCACCGCCGAGAGCGGCGGGCAGGTTGGAGAAGTCGAAGAGGGCGCCCGTGAATGCCTGAGCCTCGATTCGTCTCAGGTCGCGGCAGTAGGCCGGGCCTGTGTAGACCGGGAGGCCGCTCACATAGATCTCGTTGTCGGGCATGCAGCGGGGAACGACCTTCCCTTCGCTGCTGTGCACGGTGAGGACGCCGTTCTCGAAGTGGGAGAACACCGCCCCGGCCGGAGCCGGCAGAGAAAGCGAGATCGCCAGCGCGATCGCGGCGGCGATCGGGCCGAGACGGCGGAAGCGATTCACTGACGGTCGAGACACGGACACCCTCATCAAGATAACGCCGATCGCCCCGGCTGCGCCTGAAAGCCGCGGCCGGCCTGCTCGGGGCGTGGGCGCCTAGCCCACCGGGGCAAGCAGGTTCTTCCTCCCCCGGAAGGCGAACAGCAGGAGGTCGACCATCCGGAAGGTCCGGTTGTCCGGGCCCAGGCTCGGTCGCCAGGCCGGGTCGCGGACGATCGACTCGCGGCTGCCCTCGATCGCCCGGTGGAAGGTCTCGGCGACGATCCGCGCCCCTACGCCCTTCAGCTTGCCGCGGTTGAACTCGGCCTCGCGCAGGATGTAGAACCACAGTGGAGTGTCGCGGACGACGGCCCGGCGCTGGGCCTGGGTCAGGCCGTCGAGGCCTGCGCCGCCCCGCCCCTCGCGGATCTGGCGGTCGGTCAGCGTCGTCACCGAGACGCCCTTGTTGCGCATGAACCGGGCCATCTGCTGGCCGGTTGCGAGGGTCACCATCTTCGCCCGGATCAGGTTGCGCTGGGCGAGGTTGTCCTCGGCGGCCGGGAAGCCCGGCAGCGTCGCCAGCGGGTTGACCAACGAGCTGTCGATCCGCATCGCCCGGTTGAACTTGTTCTCCGGCACGGCGAGGTTCTGCCGCCCCGCCTCCTTGAAGTCGTAGAGGCGGCGAAAGTCGGCGGTCCAATCGCTGGCGAGGCGCTGGTTCCCGCCCAGATTCCCGCTAAGCCCGGAGAAGATGAACAGCCAGTCGAGGGTCCCGAAGCCGTCGTCGAATGCCTTGTTCCAGTTGTAGGCGGCGCGGACCATCGAGTGCCCGAACCGGAAGGCCGCGACCGAGAACTCGATCGGCATCGTCGGTGTGTCCATCGGCGAGACGTTTTGCTCGAACGCCCTGCGGCCGCCGGCGAACACGTTGCTGACGACGCCCGGCGCGCAGATCCGCGGCAGGTAGTCGGTCCGCAGCATCCACTGGTAGTGGCGGGTGACGAGCCGGCGGGCGCGGGCGAAGCGCTGGGACGGCGGGACCGAAGCGGGCAGCGTGTCGACGACGCGGTTGTGGAACCGGATGATCGCCAGGTGGGTCTGCGCGACCGCGAGGTTCTCGT
>DATFPK010000127.1:0-3340 GCA_035264885.1 Solirubrobacterales bacterium | reverse complement strand
GCCGCCCTCGCCCACGGCGTTCAGCGAGTGACCCGCGACTTCGACCTGCTGATCGAACCGACGAAGGCCAACTGCCGGCGAGCGATCGGCGGATTGGTGGCGCTGCGGGCCGAGGAGTACCTGCCGCAGAGCAGCAAGTGGACGCGGGTGAGCGAGGAGGCCTCACCGCACTGGCTCCTGAGTCAGCCCCGGTTCTTCGACAGCGACGCGGGCGGAGTGGACATCTGCAACGCCATGGAGGGCGTTCCCACCTGGCGCGAGGCCAGAGCCGGATCGATCGAGGTCAGCGCCGCCGGACAGGCCTTTCGCGTCCTCGACAAGGACACCCTGATCAGGTCCAAGCTGGCCGCCGGCCGCCCCAAGGACCTCGGCGACGTCACCGAGCTCAACGAGCTCGACGCCGCTACTTGATGAACAGCATCTCCTCGTACTTCGGCAGCGGCCAGAGGTCGTCGGCGACGATCTTCTCCAGCTTGTCGGCGGCCTCGCGGACCTCGGCGACCGACGCCAGCTGGTTGTCGCGGGCGTACTTGGCCAGCTCGAGGCCCTCGATCCCGTCGGGATAGACATTGGCTTCGCCGAGCTTGGCGATCGAGGCGAGGAGGTCGTCGAGCAGCGGCCGGACCTCGCGCTCGAGCATGGCGACGTCGGCGTCGTCGATCAGCTCGAGGTAGCGCAGGGCCGCCGGAACGATCATCGTGCGGGCGATCGAGTAGGTCGTCTCCGCCTCGATGTTCGCCGTCATCACGTACTGCTCGACCCAGACCTCGTAGCGGCTCTCGAGCTCGCGCTCGGACAGGACCTCGTAGCGGCCGAACGCCTCGATCGTCTCGTCGCTCAGGACCTCGGGCAGCGCATCGGGCGTGGTGCGCAGGTTCTTCAGCCCGCGTCGCTCGGCCTCGGCGTGCCACTCCTCGGCGTAGTTGTCGCCGCTGAACAGGACCTGCTTGTTCTCGTCGTAGGCCTCGCGGACGACCTCGATCACGGCCGCCGAGGCGTCGCTCCCGCCCGAGGTCTTGGCCTCGAGCTTCGTCGCCAGCTCGTCGATCGCCTCGGCGACGATCGTGTTCAGGACCGTGTTCGGGAAGGCGAGCGACATGCTCGACCCGAGCGCCCGGAACTCGAACTTGTTGCCGGTGAAGGCAAACGGGCTGGTCCTGTTGCGGTCGCCGCCGTGCATCGGCAGCGCCGGCAGGACCTCGGCCCCGAGGTCGAGGAACGACGCCGGGGTGTGGGGGTCGCCCTCGCCGCTCGAGATCGCCTCGAAGACCTTCTCCAGCTCGGCGCCGAGGAAGATCGAGATGATCGCCGGGGGCGCCTCGTTGGCGCCAAGGCGGTGGTCCTGGCCGATGTTCGCCACCGACGCCCGCAGGAGGCCCTGGTGCTTGTTGACGGCCTGGATCACCGCCGCGCAGAAGAACAGGAAGTTGGTGTTCCGCGCGGGCGTGTCGCCCGGCTCGAGCAGGTTGGTGCCCGAGTCGGTCCCCATCGACCAGTTGTTGTGCTTGCCGGAGCCGTTGACGCCGGCGAACGGCTTCTCGTGCAGGAGGCAGACCAGCCCGTAGCGCCGGGCCACGTTCTGCATGATCTGCATGGTCAGCTGCTGGTGGTCAGAGCCGACGTTCGAGTTCTCGAACACGGGCGCGATCTCGTACTGCGCCGGGGCGACCTCGTTGTGGCGGGTCTTAACCGGCACGCCGAGCTTCTGCAGCTCCTGCTCGGTCTCGAGCATGCAGGCGAGGATCCGCTCCGGGATCGACCCGAAGTAGTGGTCGTCGAGCTCGTGGCCCTTCGGCGGCTGGGCGCCGAACAGGGTGCGGCCGGTGTGGATCAGGTCGGGCCGCTCGAAGTAGAACTGCTCGTCGATCAGGAAGTACTCCTGCTCGGGGCCGACCGTCGTGAAGACGCGCTGGGACTCGGCGTCGCCGAGCAGCCGCAGGGCCCGAATCGCCGACCGCGACAGCGCGTCCATCGAGCGCAGCAGCGGGATCTTGGCGTCGAGCGCCTCGCCGGTCCACGACGCGAACGCGGTCGGGATGCAGAGCAGAGCCCCGTTCGGGTTCTCGAGGATGAACGCGGGGGAGGTCGGGTCCCAGGCGGTGTAGCCGCGGGCCTCGAAGGTCGCCCGGACGCCGCCGGTGGGGAAGGAGGACGCGTCGGGCTCGCCCTGGATCAGCTCCTTGCCGGAGAACTTGGCGAGCGCCGTGCCGTCGCTCCTGGGGTCGAAGAACGAGTCGTGCTTCTCGGCGGTCAGCCCGGTCAGCGGCTGGAACATGTGGGTGAAGTGCGTCGCGCCCTTCTCCAGCGCCCACTCCTTCATCGCCGCGGCCACCTCGTCGGCCAGCTCGACGTCGAGGGCCTCGCCGCCCTCGAGGGTCGCCTGGAGGCGGTCGTAGACGCCGCGCGGCAGCCGGTCCTTCTGGACCGCGGGGGAGAAGACGCTGGACCCGAAGGCGATGTTCTCCTCCTGGGTCAGGTCGATCGTCCCCATCGACCTGCCGTTGGAGCTCCACTGGGCGGCCTTCAGGTTGTGCTGGCGAATGCGGGTGGTCATCGTCGAGTCGGCCTCTCTCACGAACGGGCGAAGCGCTCTTCCGAGCGCCCCGCAACGGAAATCCAAGTCTCTCCGCTTCCGGAGTTGCCGTCAGGCTAGACCGGGAGGGGCGGATCGCGCATATACGGCGGTACAAGGTTTCCGCAAAGTCCTTGTACGGAGTGGCGCCTGGGCTGTAGGTTCGGCACTGCATGAGTCTCAGGGAGAGGCGGCTGAAGGCGAGGCGCCGGCGCAATGCCGTCGCCGGCAGCATGGCGATCGGCGCGGTCCTGGCGGCGCCGGCTACAGCCGATGCCGCGACCTTCACAGTCAGTAACCTCGCCGACTCCGGCGGGGGCAGCCTCCGCGACGCGCTCGCACAGGCGAACTCGGACCCGGAGAGCGCCGACGACATCGTCTTCCAGTCCGGCCTGAGCGGCCAGATCACGCTGTCCTCGTCGCTCAACGTCCTCTCGCGGGTCGACATCCACGGGCCGGGTGCAAACGTCATCACCGTCTCCGGCAACGATGCGACCCGCGTGTTCGACGTGGGTCTCGGCGATCGGCAGGCGTCGATCTCGGGGTTGACGATCACCGACGGCGCGACCGGGTCAGGTGGCGGGATCTTCCACGAGGGCGGGACGCTGATCGTCTCGGACTCCGTGATCAGCGGCTCTGAGGCCGACGAGGGCGGTGGGATCTTCTTCCAGGGCCAGAACGACAACAGCCGCCTGGTCGTCCAGCGCTCGACGATCTCCGGCAACGCGGCGGGCGCCAGCGGGGGTGGCGGAATCAGCGGGTTGGTGT
>DATFPK010000126.1:0-2118 GCA_035264885.1 Solirubrobacterales bacterium | reverse complement strand
TGAACGCCAGCGGAGTCGGCCAGGCCGGCGCCCCCGCCTACATCGACAGCGACACCGGCGAGATCTTCCTCGAGGACCCGATCGCCGACAACACCGGGGTATCGCTGTCGGGCGTCGCGCTCGGCAACTGATCAGGACCGCAGGACGCGGCGCCGGCGCAGCACCCGCTCGCTGAGCTCGACCAGCTCGCGGACGTTGCGCCCGGCTTCCTCGCCGAGGTCGCCGCGCAGCGCGGCGTTGGCGGCGTCCCCGGCCTCGCCGCGGCGGGCCTCGAGCACCGTCATGTCCTCGCTGTGACCGGGGTCCTCGAGGGCCCCGCGCAGCTCCACCAGGAGCGCCTCGAGTCCCACCCGCAGCTGGAGCGCCGCCTCGCGTTCACGCCCGGCGTCGAGGTCGGCGCGGGCGCGGCGGATCATCGTCTCGCTGGCATCGATCCGCTGGCGCCCGCCGAGCACGGCCGCGACTAGTTCGATCGGCCGCAGGTCCTCGCGCCGGCGTCGCCGGCCCCGTTCCGGGTCGACCTCGCGGGCGGCGGTGAAGCGGCCCTCGGCGACCTCATCGCCGGTGCCGTAGCCGATCCGGACGGTGACGGCTCGCGTCGGGGCGAGCTCGACGACCGCGGGGTCCCCGGTCGCGATTCCCTGGGCGTGAAGGGCGCGGTTGAGCAGCGCAGCCCCCTCCTCGACCAGGATCCCGGCCGTCTCGTCGACGTCAGCCGCCTCGGCGAGCCAGCGCTCCGCGCCACCGGACTGATCGAACGGCTCGTGGGCGCGGATCGCCGTCGCCACCGTCACCGGCAGGGGCCCGCGCGCCCCGTCCGCCTCGGCGCGGCGGGAGCCGCGGCGCCGCCGGCGGCCGGCCCGCGGCGCGCCCTCGGTCCTCACCGCCAGCACCGCCTCGCCGGCTGCACCTTCCTCACCGGCCGCGGAGCGCGCGAGGTAGCGACCGTCGGGGAGCCCGATCGTCCCCGCGAACTCGAACTGGACGAATCCGAAGAGGCGGCTCAGGGGCTACTCGCCGCGGTGGGCGTCCGAGCCGCCGTGCGGGCCCTTCTTGCCCTTGCCGCCCTTGCCCTCGGCCGGAGTCGAGAAGCGCGAGGGGCCGACCGGAACCTCGGGGTTGTCGATCTCGCCGAGACGGTCGATCAGCCGCTTCCACTGGTCGGGCTTGAGAAGCTGGACGAACTGGTCACCGGCCTGGTCGCCGTACTCGGGGCTGTACCCGACGTGGACGTGGTCGGCGTGGTCGGGCAGCGGGAAGCTCGGTCCGCCGAAGTCCATCAGCGAGATCAGCTCGTCGGACGCCATCGTGCCCTGGAGGGCGAGGACCGTCTTGACGAGGGCCTCGGCGAGCGTGCCGGGTCCCTGGTTGCCGAGCACCGGGATGCCGTTGATCGCGGCGATGTCGACCGCGTTGCCGGAGGAGTGGTTGGAGACGTTGCCGGACGCCGTCAGGTAGCTGTGGCCGCACTTCAGCGACGTGATCGTGAGGTGGAAGCCCTTCTCGGCGAGGTACTCGAGCAGCGCCAGGACCCGCCGGTTGATCTGGCCGGTCCGCACGTCGGTGCGACCGCAGGAGTAGATCTCGAGCCGCGGGTCGGCGAGCACACGCTTGATCAGCTGCTCCTTCGACATCAGCAGGATCGCGCCGATGCCGACGCCGTTCTTGAACGGGTTCTCGCCGGCGGCCCGGTAGATCGCGGTCGCCTCGAGCAGCTTCCAGCCGTCGAGGATCGGCTTCGGGTCGATCCGCGGAGCGCCGCGGCCCGACGGCCTGATCGCGAAGTGGATGTGGGGGGCGATGCCGTCCTCGCGGCCGCCCATCTTGCCGAGGACGGTGCCGGCGATCACCCGCGAGCCCTCGCGCAGCGGCCGCAGCTCGGTGGTCTTGCGGTCGAAGGCGAAGACGTCGTTGAAGTAGTTCTTGAAGGTCTCGTACCCGATCACCTTGCGGCCGGCGAGCTGGTCGAGCTGGCCCGTGAGCGAGGCGCGGTCACGGATGCCGGGGCGGCCGGGGAGGGCGTACAGGCGGGGGCGCATGTCCTCGGTGTTGACCGGGCCGCCCGTCCGCTTGACCGCGTCCTTGTGGGTCCGCTCCGGGCTGCCGGCATCGCGTGCC